>NZ_JARUWZ010000175.1:0-200 GCF_030433775.1 Erwinia sp. PsM31 | reverse complement strand
AGCGTCCCCAGCGCGCTGATGGTCTGACGCTCCTCCTCGCTCAGGTCTGCACGGTCCACGCCCGGATAGAGCTGCTGCGCGATATACTCGCCCGCCGCGCCGCCTGACGCTCCCGCCAGCGCCGAACCACCCGACGCCTGCGCCACCGCCGCGCCCAGCACCGCGTGCGCTATCAGGTTTGCCTCGACGTTCACCACCTC
>NZ_JARUWZ010000174.1:0-204 GCF_030433775.1 Erwinia sp. PsM31 | reverse complement strand
CATGAGTTCTCCATTTTTTTCCATTGACTTTTATTAAGATTTCCATCCATAGGAACAATATTAAGCTTTTCACCAGGACCATTGAATATGCTGGCAATTAAATGACCACCTTCATCACCATTATTACCATATTTACCAGCCTTGCATTACTGATAGGTGTTTCGGTCATTTTTGGACAGGCTTAGTGAGGCATTCACATTTGTT
>NZ_JARUWZ010000173.1:0-205 GCF_030433775.1 Erwinia sp. PsM31 | reverse complement strand
ATAGCGTAAACGCCATCGGTGAGTTTTTCCTTTATGGAGGAAAATATTCGCAATGAGTTAAATATAGTTCTGTTTTATAAGACGATTTATATGCACTGAAAATCAAAAATTTATCCTGACCCGGTAAAAACTCAGGAAAAGAAAATGTTCGATAACTGATGAGATATTATTATGAGTGATAAAAATGAAGACACCGTCAGTACCG
>NZ_JARUWZ010000172.1:0-206 GCF_030433775.1 Erwinia sp. PsM31 | reverse complement strand
CCCCCCCCCCCCCCCCGCCCCCCCCCCCCCCAATTTTTTTTTTTTATTTATACGGCGACCACCGTGATATACACCGGATAAGGTTCGTCGGCTGCGTATTTTGTTTATAATACTCTGGACTGTGGTTTGTCGCCGATTTGTATTATGTTGAGAGTATAATTACCTTTTATTTTTTATAAAAAAACCTCAATGTCACACGACTCCAG
>NZ_JARUWZ010000171.1:0-206 GCF_030433775.1 Erwinia sp. PsM31 | reverse complement strand
CAGATCGGAAAGCAATTTTCCGGCGTCAGGGATTTGCGCTGATACCGCTAAAGCGGCTATGTTCACCTGAGGGTGACGGTTCAGGTAGGACGCAAGCTCTACGCCAGCAAACCCACTCGCACCAACAATCACCGTATTTAACAACGGACACCTTAAAACGGTCTCGGGTTTCGGGTGACGCCTAAATGCCGTATACCCACGCCGTA
>NZ_JARUWZ010000170.1:0-206 GCF_030433775.1 Erwinia sp. PsM31 | reverse complement strand
TAAGGGCGGCGCGCTGAAAGCGATAGCGGAGTCGGCCTGATAGACCCGCGAGCAGCAGCAGCTGCTGGCGATCCTGCCTGCGCAGGCCGGACTGGCCTTTGCGCCGGAAGCTGATATCAGCGAAGCGCTGGCGAAAGAGCTGAAAGGGAAAACCCTCTATTTCGGCGCGCTGCCAAAAATCGGCGTTAAAAGCGAGGAGCCAACGG
>NZ_JARUWZ010000169.1:0-206 GCF_030433775.1 Erwinia sp. PsM31 | reverse complement strand
CGGTACTGACGGTGTCTTCATTTTTATCACTCATAATAATATCTCATCAGTTATCAAACATTTTCTTTTCCTGAGTTTTTACCGGGTCAGGATAAAATTTTTGAGTTTCAGTGCATATAAATCGTCTTCTAAAACAGACGTATATTTAACCCATTGCGAATATTTTCCTCCATAAAGGAAAAACTCACCGATGGCGTTTACGCTAT
>NZ_JARUWZ010000016.1:0-93687 GCF_030433775.1 Erwinia sp. PsM31 | reverse complement strand
GGTGGCGTATATTACGCTTTCCTCCTTCAGAGTCAACCTCTTTTTCAGAAGTTTTTCTCCGGCGATTCAGCTTCCTGAACCTCCTGAGCCGCTGGCTGTAAGCCGTTGTGCCGTCTCAGTGGTTGCGCATTATAGGGAGGCGCCGCGGAAAGGCAAGCGTAAAAATGAACTTTTTTATCGTTCGCTCTATTTTTGCTCGCAACGCTGCTTTTTAGCGCTTTTTGATGCGCGAAGGCAGGTCAGCAAGGCTATCTATCACCCAATCTGCTGTATTTTCGCCCTCTTCCGTTACCGGCTTGCCGCTGCGCACTAATACCTTTGTGCCTACACCTGCCGCTTTACCTGCCAGCAGGTCATCAATTTTGTCGCCTACTATATAAGAAGCCGCCATATCGATATTCAGCTCTTTTTGGGCAGAGAGCAGCATGCCCGGCTGCGGCTTACGGCAGTCGCATTCCTGACGATACTCTTCCACTACGCCTTCCGGATGGTGAGGACAATAATAGATGCCGTCCAGGTCGACTTCGCGATCGGCCAGCGACCAGTCCATCCACTCCGTTAACTGCATAAAGGTATCTTCCGTAAAGAGGCCGCGAGCGATACCAGATTGGTTGGTGACCACAACCAGCGCGAAACCCATTTTTTTCAGTTCCTGCATCGCTTCGATAACACCGTCGATAAACTGAAAGTTGTCGATCTCATGGACATAGCCGCGATCGATATTCATGGTACCGTCACGGTCGAGAAATATTGCGGGGACTTTGTTCGTCACGTGGAAACTCCTGCTACTAATGTTAAGACAGAGTATCGCACGTTTGTATCCGCAGAGAGAATGCCCCTTAAGCGCGCATTGATTGATTCAGACGTCTGGATGCCTTACCATCCACTCGCAGCTCTCTGCAGGAAAGTGCAGACGAATATTTGCCACGGCCCACTCTATTACGATAATAAAATGATAAAACTTCAAAATATCAGCAAAGTGTTCCGACAGGGCACCCGCACTATTACCGCGCTGACGGATGTCAGCCTGGAAGTGCCCGCCGGACAAATTTATGGCGTAATCGGCTCGTCCGGCGCCGGGAAAAGCACGCTTATCCGCTGCGTGAATCTGCTTGAGCGTCCTACCTCAGGCACCGTGTTAGTGGATAGCCAGGATTTAACCGCCTTTTCAGAAAGCCAGCTGACCCAGGCGCGCCGCCAAATCGGTATGATCTTCCAGCACTTTAACCTGCTGAACTCCCGTACCGTTGCGGGCAATGTCGCGCTGCCGCTGGAGCTGGGCAAGCTTTCCCGCAGCGAGATCGACTCGCGGGTTAACGAGCTGCTGGAACTGGTTGGTCTGGCGGATAAAAAGGACGCCTGGCCTGCCAATCTTTCCGGCGGACAAAAGCAGCGCGTCGCTATCGCCCGCGCGCTGGCCACCAATCCTAAAGTGCTGCTGTGCGACGAAGCCACCAGCGCCCTCGATCCGGCGACGACCAGAGCGATTCTGGAGCTGCTGAAAGATATCAACCGTCGCCTGGGGATCACTATCCTGCTAATCACCCATGAAATGGACGTGGTGAAACGCATCTGCGATCGCGTCGCCGTGATCAGCAACGGCAAGCTGATTGAACAGGACACGGTCAGCGAAGTCTTTTCTCATCCCAAGACGCCGCTGGCACAGCAGTTTATTCAGTCCACGCTGCATCTGGATATTCCGGAAGATTATGCCGCGCGGCTGTCGGCAACGGCGAAACCGGAAAGCGTCCCTTTATTACGTCTGGAATTTACCGGCAAGTCCGTAGATGCTCCGCTGCTGTCGGAAGCAGCCCGCCGTTTTAACGTTAACAACAATATTATCAGCGCGCAGATGGATTACGCGGGCGGCGTTAAGTTCGGCATTATGCTGACGGAAATGCACGGCGCAGCGGCTGATACGCAGACAGCAATCGCTTTTCTGCAGGAACACCATGTAAAGGTAGAGGTATTAGGTTATGTCTGAGGCAATGATTCTGCTGCTCTGCCGTGGCGTATGGGAAACGCTGGTCATGACTTTTGTTTCCGGTTTCTTTGGCTTCGTGCTCGGCCTGCCGCTTGGCGTGCTGCTGTACGTAACGCGTCCGGGCCAGATTATCGAAAACCGCGGGCTGTATCGCTTTTTATCCGCGCTGGTGAATATTTTCCGCGCCATTCCTTTTATTATCCTGCTGGTCTGGATGATCCCGTTTACCCGCATGATCGTCGGCACCTCGATTGGCTTACAGGCGGCTATCGTACCGTTAACCATCGGCGCCGCGCCTTTTATCGCGCGCATGGTAGAGAACACGCTGCTGGAGCTGCCGCATGGCCTGATTGAGGCCTCGCGGGCGATGGGCGCGACGCCGTTGCAGATCGTGAAAAAAGTGCTGCTGCCGGAAGCCCTTCCCGGCCTGATTAATGCGGCGACCATTACGCTTATTACCCTGGTCGGCTATTCGGCCATGGGCGGCGCCGTCGGCGCGGGCGGTCTGGGACAAATCGGTATTCAGTATGGTTATATCGGCTACAACGCCACCGTGATGAATACCGTATTGGTGCTGTTAGTGGTTCTGGTTTATTTGATTCAGTTCTGTGGCGACCGCATTGTTCGTGCTGTCACCCACAAGTAAATAACGCTTCTTACAGATTAAGGAAAGGATATGTTTAATTTTAAAACGATTGCCGCTGTGGGTGCGCTGATTGGTTCGCTGGCGCTGGTCGGGTGCGATCAGAAAGAGAAGGATCCTAACCATATTAAGGTCGGCGTGATTGTAGGTTCCGAGCAGCAGGTTGCCGAAGTCGCCAAAAAGGTCGCCAAAGATAAATATGGTCTGGATGTAGAGCTGGTCACCTTTAATGATTATGTCCTGCCGAACGAAGCGTTGAGCAAGGGCGATATCGACGTTAATGCTTTCCAGCACAAGCCTTATCTGGATCAGCAGATCAAAGATCGCAACTATAAGCTGGTGCCTGTTGGCAGTACCTTCGTTTATCCAATTGCGGGCTACTCGAAAAAGATCAAGTCGCTGGACGAGCTGCAGAATGGCGCGCAGGTTGCCATTCCGAACGATCCCACTAATCTTGGCCGCTCGCTACTGCTGCTGCAGAAAGTAGGTCTGATTAAGCTGAAAGACGGCATCGGCCTGCTGCCGACCGTGCTGGACGTGGTAGAAAACCCGAAAAACATTAAGCTGGTTGAGCTGGAAGCGCCGCAGCTGCCACGTTCACTGGACGATCAGCAAATTGCGCTGGCGGTGATCAACACTACCTATGCCAGCCAGATCAACCTGACGCCGGCCAAAGACGGCATCTTCGTTGAGGATAAAGATTCTCCTTACGTGAACCTGATCGTGGCGCGTGAAGATAACAAAGATGCTGAAAACGTGAAGAAATTCGTTGAAGCCTATCAGTCCGACGAAGTCAGCGAAGCGGCTAATAAGATTTTCAACGGCGGCGCGGTGAAAGGCTGGTAATTTCCTTTCAGTACCACACTATTCTGGCGGTCACCTGGCCGTCACCTCAGCAAAGCGGGCAACAGCCCGCTTTGTTCATTTATGCGCGCTTGTTATTTGCCGCCGGGCTTGCTTCAATAACGCCTCTTTTACCGACAATGAGGATGTTCCCATGCGTGTTGTACCGCTCTGTTTGTTAGCCCTTTCGCTGACAGGGTGTTCATTGCTGCATAAGCCTTATAAGCCCGTAGAGCCTTTTAAGCAGCCTGCACAAACTGAGCCAGTCAGGAGCAAACCCGCGCCGCGTCCCGCACCGGTAAAACTTTACAGCGACGCCAGCGATCTGGTCAGCAAGCCTTTCCGCGATCTGGGCGAAGTCTATGGCGAAGATTGCCAGAGCAGCAGACAAAGCTCGCCGCCTGCTATCGCCACCGCCCGTAAAAGAATGCAGATCCGCGCCTCCGCGATGAAAGCCAATGCGGTGCTGCTGCACAAGTGTGAAATCGTCACCAATTCCCAGGGCTGCTACCGCCAGGCGGTGTGCCAGGGTTCCGCCCTGAAAGTCAGCGGCCAATGAGTTTTACCTTCCAGCCAATTGGCACTATCCATTCGCCGTGGAAAGAGAAGTTCGCGGTTCCGCGTCAGCCAGGCCTGATCCAGGACGGCGGCGGCGAGCTGCGGCTGCTGTCGCCCTATAATCAGCCGGAAGCGGTGCGCGGGCTGGAAGCGTTCAGCCATCTGTGGCTGCTGTTTGTGTTTCACCAGACGATGGCAGGCGGCTGGCGACCCACCGTTCGCCCTCCCCGGCTGGGCGGCAATGCGCGCATGGGCGTCTTCGCCACCCGATCCACCTTTCGTCCCAACCCGATCGGCATGTCGCTGGTAGAGCTGAAGGGCATCCGGACGGGAAAAGGCGAAGTTGTGCTGGAACTGGGCAGTCTGGATCTGGTTGACGGCACGCCGATAGTGGATATCAAGCCCTACCTGCCTTTCGCCGAGTCGATCCCTGCCGCGCGCGCGGGTTTCGCGCAGGAGGCGCCGGAAGCCTCTATGCCGGTAGCGTTTTCGCCGCAGGCCGTCCAGCAGATTGCGCAGCACGGCGCGCGCTATCCGCATCTGCAACGTTTTATCGCCGAAGTGCTGGCCCAGGATCCGCGTCCGGCCTACCGCAAAGGCGAAGAGCCGGAACGGGAATACGCCGCCTGGCTGCTGGATTTCAACGTGCGCTGGCGCGTCGACGCCTCCGGCACGCTGGTGACCGCCGTAGAGCGTCGTTAATTTATCTTCTGTCTCTTTTGAGTCTCTGACCACGCTGGTACACTAGCCGCCAGCAATTATTTAGCCTGGCTTAATGTAGCTTTCTGCTTAACTGGAATCGTAACTCATGCGTACTACTCAATATCTGCTCTCCACCCAGAAGGAGACGCCTGCCGACGCTGAAGTGATCAGCCACCAGCTGATGCTGCGCGCCGGAATGATCCGCAAACTGGCTTCCGGGCTGTATACCTGGCTGCCAACCGGCCTGCGCGTTCTGAAAAAAGTCGAAAACATCGTGCGTGAAGAGATGAACAACGCCGGTGCTATCGAAATCTCTATGCCGGTCGTGCAGCCCGCCGATCTGTGGCAGGAAAGCGGACGCTGGGAGCAGTACGGACCGGAGCTGCTGCGCCTGGTCGATCGCGGCGACCGCCCTTTTGTACTTGGCCCGACGCACGAGGAAGTGATCACCGATCTGATCCGCAACGAGCTGAGCTCTTATAAGCAGCTACCGCTGAATCTTTTCCAGATCCAGACCAAGTTCCGCGATGAGGTACGCCCTCGCTTTGGCGTAATGCGCTCGCGCGAGTTCATCATGAAAGATGCCTATTCGTTCCATACTTCGCAGGAATCGCTGCAGGCGACCTACGATGATATGTATCGCGCTTACAGCCAGAGCTTTGCGCGCATGGGCCTGGATTTCCGCGCCGTGCAGGCCGATACCGGCTCCATCGGCGGCAGCGCCTCGCATGAGTTCCAGGTGCTGGCCGAGAGCGGCGAAGACGATATCGTGTTCTCTACCGGCTCCGACTACGCGGCGAATATCGAACTGGCCGAGGCCGTTGCGCCAGCCGGCAGCCGTGCAGACGCCACCCAGCCAATGGTGGAAATCGACACGCCGAACGCGAAAACCATCGCGGCGCTGGTTGAACAGCATAAGCTGCCGATTGAGAAGACCGTGAAGACGCTGCTGGTACAGGCAACCAAAGAGAGCGGCCATTCGCTGGTTGCGCTGATTGTGCGCGGCGACCATGAGCTTAACGAAATCAAAGCCGAAAAAATTGATATCGTCGCCGCGCCGCTGACCTTTGCAAGCGAAGAGGAGATTCGCGCGGCAACGGGCGCAGGCCCTGGCTCCCTTGGCCCGGTCGGCCTGACGCTGCCAATCGTGGTTGACCGCACCGTCGCGATGATGAGCGATTTCTGCGCCGGTGCGAACCAGGACGGCAAGCACCTGACCGGCATCAACTGGCAGCGCGATCTGCCGCTGCCGCGCGTGGCCGATCTGCGCAACGTGGTGGAAGGCGACGCCAGCCCGGATGGAAAAGGCACGCTGCTGATCAAGCGCGGCATCGAAGTTGGTCATATCTTCCAGCTCGGCACCAAGTATTCCGAAGCGATGAAAGCGTCCGTGCAGGGCGAAGACGGCCGCAATCAGGTGCTGACCATGGGCTGTTACGGCATCGGCATCACGCGTATCGTGGCTGCCGCTATCGAGCAGAACCATGACGAGCGCGGCATTATCTGGCCTGCGGCGCTGGCGCCGTTCCAGGTGGCTATTCTGCCGATGAATATGCACAAATCCTTCCGCGTGAAGGAGCTGGCGGAAGAGCTGTACGCTCAGCTGCGCGCTAAAGGCATCGACGTGATCCTTGACGATCGCAAAGAGCGTCCTGGCGTGATGTTTGCCGATATGGAACTGATTGGCGTGCCGCACACCGTCGTCATCGGCGACCGTAATCTCGACAGCGAGGAAGTGGAGTACAAATCCCGCCGCGCGGGCGAGAAGCAGATGATTAAAACAGGCGAAATCCTGGATTTCCTGCTGGCCGAAATCAACAAGTAGTCGTCAGGCGGCGGGCGTTCTGTCCGCCGCTTCAGCTGCCCGTTTCTACCGGCGCCAGCCGATAGTTCAGCGTGGTCGATAGCGCTTCGCCGCTCGCGTCCGTCATCTCCAGCCCGCTGTCGCGCGGCCGAAAATAGCGCTTCTCTCCCTGATCCGATACCAGCACCAGTTTTTCCGCCGTGCGCGACCAGTGGCCCTGCTGCTGATTTTCAACGTGTTCGTCGGTCAGATAGCGCTCCTGCAAACGGTAGCGCCCGCCCTGCTCTAAAGAGAGCGTGACCTGGATGCCTCCACAGTCGGCGCAGGGAATAACGCCGCGATAGTTCTGCACCTGTGCCTCGCGCGGCTGCACCGTTGCCGCCGCATCGTAGTTCTGACAGCCCATCAGCGGGCCAAAGAACAGCGATATCACCAGAACAATCAGAACCTTTTTCACTTTCCCTCCTCTGTCATACGATCAGTCAGGCACGCGTCGCATTTTGCCGCGCAGCGATTTGGTGGTGGCTTTGCGCGCCTTGCCCTCCAGCCGCCGCTTTTTAGACGCCAGCGTGGGCCGCGTGGCCCGCCTTGTTTTTTCGACTACCGTCAGCTCCTGGATCAGGTTTTCCAGCCTTTTCAGCGCCGCTTCACGATTCATCTCCTGGCTGCGATACTCCTGCGCCTTGATAATCACTATCCCTTCCGGCGTAATCAGATGGTGACTGGCCGACAGCAGCCGCTCTTTATAAAACTCCGGCAGGCTGGAGGCGCGAATATCAAACCGTAAATGGATCGCCGTAGAGCTTTTATTCACGTTCTGACCGCCGTTCCCCTGCGCTCGGATAGCGGTTAATTCCAGCTCGCTATCGGGAATGGTCGCGTGGCGTGACAGGACGATCATGCCGGTTTACCGTCGAGCAGCCAGTCGGTAAAGCGCAGTTCCAGATGCTGCTGCTCGTCGGAAAGCCAGATGGTGCCGTCCTGAATGGTCGCCTGGAGCGTCATGGAGCGTGAGGCAAGCTGCGTCAGCGCCTTCAGCTGCTCATCATCCAGGAAACGCACGGTCAGGTTCGCCTGCTGAAGCTTATTCTGGTTTTGCAGCCACCAAATCTGCGCGGCGCGGGCGTTATAAGTATACAAGTATACGCGGGCTGCGCGATTGCACGCTTTTTTTAACCGCCGCTCGTCCGGCAGCCCCAGCTCTATCCAGACCTCAATGCCGTTGTGATCGTTCATCAGCCAGATTTCCGGCTCGTCTTCCGCGCTCAGGCCGCGCGTAAAGGTCAGCCTTTCATGCGCGTTAACCAGCCATGCCAGCAGACGCAGCATCAGCCTTTCTTCCGTTTCGGAAGGATGTCGGGCCAGCGTCAGCACGCTGTCCAGAAACACGTTTTTGTCCATATCGGCCACGTTGACGGTGGCTTTATAAATTGTCGCTTTAAGTGCCATGGTATTCCTTATAGTCGTTGTCGGGCATTGTAACCCGTGCGGGCAGCAAATCACGCTCCGCCTGGCTGATTTCCCGTGAAATCCTGTGTTATAGTCGTCAGGTCGCCAAAGAAAATTCTTGAGGTGCATGTGCAAAAGTATTGTGAATTAGTTCGTCGTAAATATGCTGAAATCGGCAGCGGCGATCTGGGATACGTGCCGGACGCGATAGCTTGCGTTTTAAAAGCACTGAATGAGGTAGCCGCAAATCCTGAGCTACACTCTTCAATCAGGGAACAGGCAGCTTTTGCTGCTGCTAACTTATTGGTGAGCGATTATGTTGACGAATGAATACCAACCGATCAACTGCGATGATTACGACAATCTGGAACTTGCCTGCCAGAAACAGCTGACGCTGGCGCTGGCGCTGAAGGACGGCGAGCAGTTGAAGGCAAAGGCCATAGATATGCTGTTGCGCAAGAAGGTGGAATACCTGGTCGTCGATCTCTCAGGCGAGATCCGCGAGCTGCGTCTGGATCATATCGCCAGTTTCAGCCACCCTGAACTGGGTACCGTCGTGGTCAGCGAGTCTGACTAACCCCCAATCGGGCGGAAGCTATTCCGCCCTCCGTCGTCAGGGCTTCAGGCCCGCATAGTAAGCCGCCAGATCCGCCATATCCTCATCGCTCAGTCCCGCTACGAAAGCTTTCATCACCTCTGCCTGGCCGCCGCTGCGCTCGCCTTTTTGATAGGCGTGGAGCGAGTGATCGAGATAGTCTGCATTCTGGCCCGCCAGATTGGGATACAGCGACACGGCGGCTTTGCCTGCGGCGCCGTGACAGCCCTGACAGCTGGCGGCTTTTTGCTGGCCGCTCTGCGCGTTGCCCGCCAGCGCGGGGAAACTGATCGCCAGCAGCAGCGCCGACGCGATTACTTTTTTCATTGCTCATCCTGTTGCCAGCTGATTTGCCAGCCGGGTTGCTCTTTCGGATCGCCTTCACGGGTAACAAAGACGCCCACGGCGGCAATCAGCTGATTGCCATAAAACAGCAGCGGCGTGCGCTCGCGCAGCCACGGGGCCACACCAAGCTCCTGCCAGATTTTTTTTATCGGCCGACTGCCCGCGCGTCCGACAATATGTATTTTCCCCTGCGCCTGGAAGCGCACGCTGACCGCCTCGTCAGCCTGCGGCACCCGCACTTTTGTGCCTGTGTCACCGCGTACCAGCCTGCCCATTTTAGCCGGCAGCGCCAGCGATAAAGACGTCAAAGGCCAGGCAAGCACCTCATCACGGACAGATACGGCGACCGGCAGCCAGTACAGGCGGCCGCGAAAGCGCCGGATTTCAACATTGCCCAACAGCAGGCGCGGCTCCGCATCTTCACGGCTACAGGCCACTTCCTGCCAGATACGCGCCAGCGCATCCCGCGAAGGCATCAGCCCCTGATGCTGCGCTATCCAGCGTCGCAGCAGCGCGGCGCGTCGGCTGTCGCTCATCGCGGCCAGCGGCGCTATCGCCAGCGCGCCCTTTTCATCCATTAGCGAACGGAGCGATTCAGCCAGCAGCTCATCCAGCAGCTGTTCCTGCTCGCCGCACAGGGCCGCGCTGCGCGCCGCCGCGCGGGCAAAATGAGGCCAGCGCGCGCTCAGTTCGGGCAGAATAACCTGACGCAGGAAATTACGGTCGTAGCGCGTATCCTGATTGCTGTCGTCCTCAACCCAGCTCAGCTGATGTTCTGCCGCCCACTGCTCCAGCTGCGCTCGCGTCTGCGTCAGCAGCGGCCGCAGGTGCAGATATGAATCAAGCCTGCTGCTGACGGGCATAGCGGCCAGCCCGGCTGGCCCGCTGCCTCTTTTCAGCGCCAGCAACAGCGTTTCGCACTGATCGTCCAGATGCTGCGCGGTCAACAGGCATTCGCCGGGCTGAAGGTGCTGACGAAACGCCTGATAGCGCGCCTCGCGGGCAGCCGCCTCTATGCCTTTTTCCCGCCCGTCGACCTGCACATACACCACTTCCAGCGCCACCTGCCAGCGCGCGCACTGCTGCCGACAGTGCGTCGCCCAGCTTTCCGCCAGCGGATTAAGGCCGTGATGAATATGAATGGCGCGTAAAGTGAGGGCGTGCTGCTGACGCAGGCAGACCAGCTGGTGCAGCAGCACGCTGGAATCCAGGCCGCCGCTGAAGGCCACCAGCAGCTGCCGTTGTCCGGCAAGATGGTGTTGAAAATCGGACAGTGACATGCAAATCCCTGAAGCAAAAAGGCCCGGCCGACAGCGGCCAGGCGCTATTTTACGCCTGATACAGCTCCAGCGGCAAACCGTCCGGATCTTTAAAGAAGGTATAGCGCTTGTCGGTCAGCGGATCGACGCGGATCGCCTCGCAGCTGACGCCCTTCTCTTCAAGATGCTGCTTTGCCGCCTCGATATCCTCCACGCTGAATGCCAGATGGCGCAGGCCGCAGGCTTCCGGGCCGTCCGGCCGCGCAGGCGGAAAAGGAAACGAAAACAGTTCAATAGCGTACTCGCCGTTCAGCGCCAGATCGCCTTTCCAGGAATCCCGCGCTTCCCGATACACTTCACCCATCAGCGTAAAACCCAGCACGTCGCAATAGAAAGCCTTACTGGTTTCATAATGGCTGGCGATAATGGCGATATGGTGCACTTTCCTGATAAACATGTCTTTCTCCTGAATAAAAGCTTCCGGCTACCTTACGCAGACCGGAAGCACAGGACAATGGCACAATTCCGGAACTACGCTTTCAGCACGCGAACCAGATACTGCCCTTCGTCGGTCAGGGTGGCGCCATGAATATCGGTTTCGAAACCGGGATAGTGACGACCGATGGTGCAGAGCATCAGCAGGAAGTCGAGCACCGCGCGGCTCTCTTCGGTGATCATCTCGCCCGGCATCACCACCGGCACGCCCGGCGGATAAGGCAGGATCATATTGGCCGATACTCGCCCGACTAATTTGCTGAGGTCTACCGTTTCCACATTGCCTTTCACCTGCTGCTGGAACATCTGGTGCGGCGTCAGCTTCATTTCCGGCAGCTTATCGAAGGCCTGAAGCATCAGCCTTGGCAAATCGTGATCGCGGATCAGATTATGAATGCCCTGGGCCAGCGTCTGAATGCGCATATTGCGATAAAACTCCGGCGCCTGCGCATAAAGATCCGGCAGCATGTTTCTGACCCGCAGATTAAGGTCGTAAGCGCGCTTGAACTCGGTCAGGCCGCGCAGCACGCTCATCGCCTTGGTTTTATCAATGCCGATGCTGAACAGGAACAGCAGATTGTAAGGCCCGGTTTTTTCCACCACCACGCCGCGCTCGTCGAGGTATTTCGCCACCAGCGCCGCCGGGATCCCTTCATCCGCCATCACGCCCTGCTCGCTCATGCCCGGCGTCAGGATCGTTACCTTAATAGGATCGAGGTACATATGATCGGCATCGGCATCGTTAAAGCCGTGCCAGTCTTCCTCGCCCGGCTGGATCGGCCAGCACTGCGGCTCGTCGACGCCTTCCGGCTGCCAGATATCGAAGAACCAGCCTTCGGATTCTTCTCGCAGCCGCTGAACTTCGCGCCGGAAATGCAGCGCGCGCTCTACGGAGCGATTAATCAGCCGCTTGCCCGGATTGCCGCGCAGCATCGCCGCCGCCGTTTCTATCGACGCCACGATGGGATAGTTCGGCGAGGTGGTGGTGTGCATCATATAGGCTTCATTAAAGGTTTGTTCGTCGTACTCCCCTTTAATATGGATCAGCGAGGCCTGCGAAAAAGCGGCCAGCAGCTTATGGGTGGACTGGGTTTCGTAGATGATCTTACCCGGCGTGCGGTCGCCGCTCATGCCGCTCAGCCCGTTATAGATAGGATGGAAATTGGTGTACGGCACCCAGGCGGAATCAAAGTGGATCGACGGCACGTCCAGCGTCTCTTTGATGTAGCGGGTGCTGTAGAGCAGCCCGTCATAGGTGGAATTAGTGATAACCGCGTGCACCGGCCAGCTGGCGCGTTCGGTCTGCTCCACCTTTTGCGCTATGCTCTCGCGGGTAAACTCCCGCTTAGGGATGCCGCCAAGAATGCCCAGCGCGTTGCGCGTTGGCTTCAGCCAGATGGGTACGATATCGCTCATCATCAGCAGGTGCGTTAAGGATTTATGGCAGTTGCGATCGATCAACACCGTGCTGCCCGACGGTGCGGCGTACATGCCGACGATTTTGTTGGAGGTCGAGGTGCCGTTGGTCACCATATAGCTTTGCTCGGCGCCGAAGGTGCGGGCGACATACTCTTCCGCCTCCAGATGCGGGCCGGTGTGGTCAAGCAGCGAGCCCAGCTCCGTGACCGAAATCGACACGTCCGCTTTTAACGCGTTGCCGCCGAAGAAATCGTAAAACAAACTGCCGACCGGGCTTTTCTGAAACGCGGTGCCCGCCATATGGCCCGGCGTGCAGAAGGTATATTTCCCTTCTTTCACATAGGTGAACAGGGCCTTCGTCAGCGGTGGTGTAATGGTATCGATATATTCATTGGTGTACTGGCGGATACGCTGCCCGATATCTTCCGCCGCGCCCAGACCATATTCAAAAAACCAGATGGCCATGCGCATCTGATTAACGCTGACGTCCATCGTCGAGTGCGTATTAATAAACGCGTACAGCGGCAGATATTCATTCAGCTGATTTATTTCGCTGCACAGATCGAAGCCGTGCTCGTCCCAGTCGAAAATTACGCCGCAGATACGCGGATTGTGTTCAATCAGCTTGAGCAGATCGCCAGCGTCTTTAGGATAAATAGTTTGAAAACCCTGGGCGGCCAGCGCGCCATCCAGTTCGCGGATGGGTTCATCCTTATAGAACGCGTGGTGCGGTCCCATAATCGCGATAATATTCAATGCGGACTCCTTACAATAACGGCAAGGGGTAAGCATAGCGAAGTTGAACAGCGGAGGCAGAAAAATCGCCTCCGCCGGGGTTAGCTCCTGTCGCGCACCTCTTCGGAAGGCGCATTGGCCCGTACGGACTTAATGCCGTTCAGCGCGCCCTGCTTGCTGGCGTACATCTCGCTGGTGGCGATAATTTCATGATTGTTGGCGACCAGCACAAAATACCAGGGCTGATCCGTCTGCTTGTCTGATTTTCTTACTTCGTAGTGACCCATATTTCCCTCCTGTTTTTACTGTTCCTGACGCTATAACAAACAGCTTCGCTCACGGAATCAAGCCAAAACATTAGAAAAGTTGATCTGTTTAACTTTTTATTACGCAGAGAAAGTCGGAGAGACTGAATAAGAGGCGTGATGAGGCAGAATAAAAAAAGCCCGAAGCGAAAACGGTATTAATGTTTCCCTTCGGGCTGTAGCGAACGGTCAGGCGTTAGTCGACCTGCTTAACGTCCACGCGCAGTTCTTTCGGCACTTCAAACACAATATTCTCTTCACGGCCGATCAGCTCGATGGCCGCTTCGCCGCCCAGCTCGCGCAGACGCTGGATAACCTGCTGCACCAGAATATCCGGTGCGGAAGCGCCCGCCGTGACGCCCACGCAGCCGACGTCCTTGATCCAGGCTTCCTGAATATCGTCCGCCGAATCGATCAGCCGCGCCAGTTTGCCCGCGCGCTGGGCCAGCTCGGCCAGACGGTTGGAGTTGGAAGAGTTGCGTGAACCGACCACCAGCACCACGTCCGCATCCTTCGCCAGCGTGCGTACCGCTTCCTGACGGTTAGTGGTGGCGTAGCAGATATCATCTTTACGCGGCCCGACGATCTTCGGGAAGCGATCGCGTAGCGCGTCGATCACTTCGGAAGTGTCATCCACGGAAAGCGTGGTCTGGGTCATAAAGCAAAGGTTATCTTCGTTTTTGACCTGGAGCTTGTATACGTCCGCAGGCGACTCCACCAGATACATGCCGCCAGCCGGATTGCTGTACTGACCCATGGTGCCTTCCACTTCCGGGTGCCCGGCATGACCAATCAGGATCGCTTCCGTGCCCTTACGGCTGGCGCGCGCCACTTCCATATGCACCTTGGTCACCAGCGGACAGGTGGCGTCAAACAGCATGGTCAGGTTGCGCGCTTTGGCTTCCGCCCGCACCGCTTGAGAAACGCCGTGCGCGGAGAAGATCAGGATCGAGTCGTCCGGCACTTCGCTGATTTCTTCAATGAAGATAGCGCCGCGCTCGCGCAGGCTGTTAACCACGTAACGGTTGTGCACCACTTCATGCCGCACGTAGATAGGCGCGCCGTACATCTCCAGCGCGCGCTCTACGATGCTGATGGCGCGATCGACGCCGGCACAAAAGCCGCGTGGATTAGCCAGCAGGATTTGCATGGTTCGCCTCCAGTACCGGATCGATTTCCAGCACTTCTACATCAAAGTGAATCGTTTGTCCGGCCAGCGGATGGTTGAAGTCCACGGTAATCGAATCCCCGGAGATTTCGCGGATTACGCCCGGCATTTCGTTGCCGTCCATGCCGCTGAACAGCATGATGGCGCCGACTTCCGGTTCGCCCGCTTCCGTAAAGTCACGGCGCGAAAAATACTGGATCAGATCCGGGCTGGCCTGGCCGAAAGCGGCATCCGGGCCGAGCGAAAACGCTTTTTTGTCGCCGGGCTTCAGGCCCAGCAACTGCTCTTCCAGCTCGCCGGACAGGCTGCCGTCGCCCAGGCTGAACAGCGCGGGCTTGCCGTTATCCCGCGTTGATTCCGCCGTGGAGCCGTCGGCGAGTTTTAAGGTGAAATGCACCAGCACCGCGCTGTTACGCTGTACAGAATCAGTCATGCCCTGCCCTTTTCGCTTTGCCGGCGGGCGTTAAAAAGCCCTCCAGCACGATCAGTGCGGCACCGATACAGATGCCGCAGTCTGCAATATTAAACGTGGCAAAATGCCAGTCGCCCACGTAGAAGTCGATAAAATCGACCACAAAGCCGTGGTAAGCGCGATCGAACAGATTGCCCAACGCGCCGCCAATAATCAGCGCGTAAGCGATATTGTTCAGCTTCTTGCTGGCTTCGGTGCGGTACATCATCACCAGCAGCGCGACGGCAATCGCCACCGCAATCGCGGCGAAGAACCAACGCTGCCAGCCGCCTTTATCCGCCAGGAAGCTGAACGCCGCACCGTAGTTGTGCGCGTAGAAAAAGTTAAAGAACGGCATCACCGACATCGACTCGTGCAGCATCAGCGTATTCATAATCCACTGCTTGCTGCCGAAGTCGACGGCGATCACCACCAGCACCAGCCACAGCCAGCGCAGTCCGGTCGAAAAAATCGGCCTGTTCATCAGGCGAACTTACGCTGTTCGCCAGCGCCGCTGACGTTGGTGACGCAGCGGCCACAGATTTGCGCTTCCCGATCGATATCGGTCGCGTAGTGCCAGCAGCGCGGGCACTTCTCGCCTTCCGCTTTATGCAGCGCGATCTTCAGGCCTTTTACCAGCTCGCTTTGCTGAGCTTCGGACGTGGCCAGCGCATAATCCGCGACCTGGGTGCCGGAAGTCAGCAGCACGAAACGCAGCTCGTCGCCCAGGCTGGTCAGCTTCTGCGCCAGGTCGGCGTCGGCATACAGCGTGACGGTCGCTTCCAGCGAGCCGCCCACGCGCTTGTCGGCGCGCGCCTGCTCAATGACCTTGTTGACTTCGCCGCGCACTTTCAGCAGCTCCGCCCAGAAACCATCGTTCATCGACTCGCTTTCCGCCAGACCAAACAGCCCGTCGAACCACTCTTCGGTAAAGACATACTTCTCACGTTTGCCCGGCAGCTCGTTCCAGATTTCATCCGCGGTAAACGACATGATCGGCGCCATCCAGCGCACCAGCGCTTCCGCGATGTAGTAGAGCGCGGTCTGGCAGCTGCGACGCGCCAGGCCGTCGGCTTTGGCGGTGTACTGACGGTCTTTGATGATATCCAGGTAGAAGGAGCCCATCTCAACCGAGCAGAACTGCATCAGACGCTGCACCACTTCGTGGAAGTCGTAGCTGTCGTAAGAGGCGACAATCGCATCCTGCGCGGCTTTCGCGCGGCCTACGGCCCAGCGATCCAGCACCACCATCTCTTCCGGGCTGACCATATCCGTTTCCGGGTTGAAGCCGTTCAGGTTAGCCAGCAGGAAGCGCGCGGTGTTACGGATACGACGATAGGCATCCGCAGAGCGCTTCAGGATTTCGTCCGATACTGCCATTTCGCCGGAGTAGTCGGTAGAAGCCACCCACAGGCGCAGAATATCGCCGCCCAGCTTGTTCATTACGTCCTGCGGCGACACGGTGTTGCCGATCGACTTGGACATCTTGCGGCCCTGACCGTCCACGGTAAAACCGTGCGTCAGCACCTGGCGATAAGGCGCCTTGCCTTTCATCGCCGTGGAAATCATCAGCGAGGACATAAACCAGCCGCGATGCTGATCCGAGCCTTCCAGATACATATCCGGCGTGTGGCCTTCAAATTCCGGACGCGCATCCACCACCGAATAGCTGGTGGAGCCGGAATCGAACCATACGTCCAGCGTATCCGGCACCTTGACGTAGTTTTCCGCGTCGTCGCCCATCAGCTCCTTCGCGTCCAGATCCCACCAGGCCTGGATGCCGTCCTGCTCGACGCGCTGCGCCACTTTTTCCATCAGCGCCAGCGTATCCGGATGCAGCTGCTCGGTCTCTTTATGCACGAACAGCGCCATCGGCACGCCCCAGGTGCGCTGGCGTGAAATACACCAGTCGGGACGGTTGGCAACCATAGATTCGATCCGCGCCTGGCCCCAGTCCGGGATCCACTGCACGCCTTTGATCTCTTTCAGCGACTGCTCGCGCAGGCCTTTCTGATCCATGCTGATAAACCACTGCGGCGTGGCGCGGAAAATGATGGGCGTTTTGTGACGCCAGCAGTGCGGATAGCTGTGCAGCAGTTTTTCCACGTGCAGCAGCGCGCCTTTTTCACGCAGCAGCTCAACGATCATATCGTTGGCTTTAAAGACGTTTACGCCATCCAGCGTCGGGTAAGTGCCCGGCAGGTAGCGTCCATCCGGGCCGACCGGGTTGGCCGCTTCGATACCGTATTTCTGTCCGATAACGTAGTCGTCCGGGCCGTGGCCTGGTGCCGTATGCACCGCACCGGTACCCGCTTCCAGCGTTACGTGCTCGCCCAGCACCACCGGAGAAGTGATGTCGAGGAAAGGATGACGGAAAGGCTGCAGCTCCAGCGCCGCGCCTTTGGCTTCGCCCAGCACCTGCCAGTCGCTGACGCCGGCACGTTTCATCACGCTTGCCACCAGATCTTTCGCCAGGATCAGCGCGCGCCCTTCGATCTGCACCAGCTGGTAGTCAAATTCAGGGTGCAGAGAGATAGCGCGGTTAGCCGGCATGGTCCACGGCGTGGTGGTCCAGATAACCAGCGAGATCGGGCCTTCTACGCTGTCAGCGCCGAATTTAGCACGCACGGCGTCGGCATCTACCGCGTTGAACATCACGTCGATAGAAGGCGAGGTTTTGTCGTAGTACTCCACTTCTGCTTCCGCCAGCGCGGAGCGGCAGTCCAGGCACCAGTGCACCGGCTTGGCGCCTTTATGCAGGTGGCCGTTGCCGATGATTTTGCCCAGCGCGCGAATGATATTGGCTTCGGTCTGGAAATTCATCGTCAGGTAAGGACGATCCCAGTCGCCCAGCACGCCAAGACGGATAAAGTCTTTTTTCTGGCCTTCAACCTGCTCTGCCGCATAGTTACGGCACGCCTCGCGGAATTCAGCCGCCGTGACCTTCTCGCCCGGCTTGCCGATCATCTGCTCGACCTTGTGTTCGATAGGCAGACCGTGGCAGTCCCAGCCCGGCACATAAGGCGAATCGAAGCCCGCCAGGCCTTTGGACTTAACGATAATGTCTTTCAGAATCTTGTTGACGGAGTGACCAATATGAATGCTGCCGTTCGCGTAGGGAGGGCCGTCATGCAGGATAAAGGTTTTTTTCCCTTTTTTGGCTTCGCGGATGATGCCGTACAGATTGTCAGCATACCAACGTTGCAGCATTCCCGGTTCGCGTTTGGCCAGATCGCCACGCATCGGGAACCCCGTTTCCGGCAAATTCAGGGTAGATTTATAGTCACTCATCAGATTCTCGATTCCGTATTCCGCTTCTGTTTAAACCGGTGCGCTCAGCCCAAAAAAAGTTCGGGCCGCCACCACGTCTTTAGCAATTTGCTCTTTGAGCGCGTCAAGCGAGGAAAAACGCTGCTCGTTTCGTATTTTTTCGCACAGCACCACTTCTATATGGCGCCCGTACAGGTCAATTGCAACGTCCAGCAGATGCACTTCCAGCTGCTGACGTATGCCCGCTACCGTGGGGCGCGTGCCGATATTGGCGACGCCGGGCAGCGGCTTGTCGCCCAGGCCGCGGACCTCGACGGCATACACGCCTTTTACCGGCGAAACATAGCGTCTTAACGGCAGGTTAGCGGTGGGAAAGCCGATGGTGCGGCCCAGCGCGTCGCCGTGCACTACGCGGCCGGAGATGCTGAAAGGGTGCCCCAGAAGCGTGGCCGCCAGCGGCAGATTGTCTTCCGCCAGCGCCTGGCGCACCGCCGTGCTGCTGATGCGCTTGCCGTCGTCGCAAAAAGTCTGGGTGCTGATAACGTCAAAACCGTAGTCGGCGCCCGCTTTCTGTAATAACAGGAAATCCCCTTCGCGACCAGCGCCAAAGCGGAAATCGTCGCCGACCGCCAGCAACCGTACACCCAGCTTATCGACCAGCAGATCGGCGACAAAACTGTGTGCCGACAGCGCGGCAAAGCGTCGGTCGAAACGCAGGCAAAGCACCGCGTCCACGCCCGCCTCGTCCAGGTAGCGAAGTTTTTCGCGCAGTCGCGTCAGCCGCGCAGGCGCTTTATCGGCCGCAAACAGTTCCAGCGGCTGCGGCTCGAACAGCATCACCACCACCGGTAAATTACGTTTACGCCCTTCCTCGCGCAGCCGGGACAGTAGCGCCTGATGGCCGCGATGTACGCCATCGAAATTGCCAATGGTGAGAACGCAGCCGCGATGCTGCTCCCGGAGGTTATGTATGCCGCGGATAAACTTCATGGCTGGCTCAGGTTCGTGGAAATCGGCGGATTATACCAACTACCACCAGGAAGGTTAACCCGCGAATGCGCCTTTACCGCGTTAATGCGGGCTTTTTCTGTCGCGGCTGACGGGCGATACCATTTTTCTTGTGAATAAGCTGTATTCATCGCCATGAAGCTGGTAGAATCTTGCGCCATCGAAACGTAACCAGGTGTCGTTGTTTCAGCGGCGCTTATTTGCACAAATCCATTGACAACCACGGGCTAAAGAGGCATATTCCTCGGCCTTTGAATTGTCCTCATAGAACTATTTGGGAGTTGGACCTTGGCTAATATCAAATCAGCTAAGAAACGCGCCGTAACGTCTGAGAAGCGTCGTAAGCACAACGCTAGCCGTCGTTCAATGTTGCGTACTTTTATCAAGAAGGTATACGCGGCTATCGCTACTGGCGATAAAGCAGCTGCGCAGACTGCATTTAATGAAATGCAGCCTATTGTGGACCGTCAGGCAGCTAAAGGCCTGATCCACAAAAACAAAGCGGCACGTCATAAAGCAAACCTGACTGCTCAGATCAACAAACTGGCTTAATCGCCCGTCTGTTAATCAGCTTTGATAAAGAAACCTGCTCAGGCAGGTTTTTTTATGCCCGGCGTTTGGCTCCGGGCTTTTTTATGTCCGCCATTCGGCCCCGGCCTGAGTTTGCCGCCTCCTGAACGCCGGCCTTAGCCGCAAGAGACAACGGCAAGCGGTGAGCCTGCCGTCGTCCTCAATCAGCGCAGCTTGATACGCAGCAGCGTATAGCCTACCAGCGCAGAAACAATCGAGCCGGTAAGAATACCCAGCTTCGCCAGCGTCACCATCTCCTCATGCTGCGCATCGAAAGCCAGCGAGGCGATAAATATCGACATGGTAAAGCCAATCCCGCACAGCACGCCGATGGCGCAAATATCCTGCATACGCGTGTTTTCCGGCAGCGCCGCGATGCGCAGCCTGACGGCCAGCCAGCAGATTAGCGTGATACCTAACGGTTTGCCGATAAACAACCCTAAAATAATGCCCAGCGGCACGGCGGAGAACAAACCGTCCAGCGAGACGCCGCTCAGCGAAACGCCGGCATTGGCGAAGGCAAACAGCGGCAGGATCAGCCAGCTGACCCAGGGCGCAAGCCCGTGAGCCAGGTGGATAGCCGGAGAATGGCCGTTCTGTTTCTCCAGCGGCACAAAGAAGCCGACAATCACGCCGGCCAGCGTGGCGTGCACGCCCGACTTCAGCACCGCTACCCACAGCACCATGCCAACCAGCATATAAATAGCGATATTACGCACGCCCAGCCGGTTCAGTAACGCCAGCACCACGATAGCCCCGGCGGCCACGCCAAGCGAAGCCAGCGACAGATCCTGCGTATAAAAGAAGGCGATGATCAGGATGGCGCCCAGGTCATCAATCACCGCCAGCGCCATAAGAAACATTTTCAACGCTGGCGGCACGCGGCTGCCCAGCAGCGCCAGAATACCCAAAGCAAAAGCGATATCCGTGGCGGTAGGAATAGCCCAGCCGTGAACGGCCAGCGGATCGTTATGATTGAGCAGGGCAAAAATCGCGCCGGGCGCGATCATGCCGCCAATAGCCGCAATCAGCGGGAACATGGCCCGTTCACGCGTGGCCAGCGAGCCGGAAACCAGCTCGTGTTTGACTTCCAGCCCAATCATCAAAAAGAACAGCGCCATCAACGCATCGTTGATCCACAGCAGCAGATTTTTGCTGATATCCAGCGAGCCAAAACGGAATTCCACCGGCATGGCAAGAAGAGACTGGTAGGCTTGTTGGGTGCCGGCCGAATTGGCCAGATACATAGCGATAGCGGCAGCGATAATCAATACCACGCCGCCGGTTGCTTCATTATTGAGTAATCGCTTAATCGCGGATTTCATTGCAATCTTTCCTGATAAACAAATCGTGCGGCCTGACAGCATACGCGTTTCTGACGGCAGGAAAAACGGTTTGCGGTGGTTTATCGGGCAAAAAGGCTGCCGGAGAAATTATTTACGAGGCGCGCCGCATCGCGCTGTTAACGCCCTTAACCGGATAAAACGGGCATGACATGATGTCGGCATTATTTTTCTGATTCAGGATCGATGATGAAAACCCTTTCGCCTGTACCGCATGATGGACTATTTAAAACTTTTCTGACTAATACCGACACTGCGCGGGATTTTCTGTCGTTCTATCTGCCGCCGGAGCTGCTTGAAATCTGCGATATCACCACCTTGCAGCTGGAGTCGGGCAGCTTTATTGAAGAGAATTTGCGGACTTATTTCGCCGACGTGCTCTATTCATTGCGGACCAGTAACGGCACGGGCTATATCTATACGCTAATAGAGCACCAGAGCAGTTCGGATAAGCATATGGCCTTCCGCCTGATGCGCTACGCGATAGCGGCTATGCAGCGACATATAGAGGCGGGACACACGGCGCTGCCTTTGGTCGTCCCGCTGCTGTTTTGTCATGGTCGCGCCACGCCCTGGCCCTATACCACAGACTGGACGGCGCTGTTCGCTGAGCCGGAGCTGGCCCGACGGCTCTATACGCGAAGCTTTCCGCTGATTGACGTCGGCGCGATGGATGATGCGGATATCATGAAACACCGCCGGATGGCGATGCTGGAGCTGCTGCTGAAGCACGCCAGAACGCGCGACCTGGCGGAGCTGACGGAACAGTTGGTGACCCTGTTGCTTGCAGGTTATACTACGAACGAGCAGTTAGTAACCTCAATGAACTGGATGATGCAAACCGGCACGGCGGGTAATCCGGAAAAGCTGCTGCAGGAGCTGACCAGCCATTTATCGTCACAGGAGGACGTGTTGATGACTATTGCAGAATACCTTGAACAAAAAGGATTAACTAAAGGGCTTCAAAAAGGGCGAACCGAAGGCGAGCGCGAGGCCACGCTAAAAATTGCCCGCGCCTTGCTACAGAATGGCATTGCCCCTGACACGGTATCGAAAACAACCGGCCTGTCGGAGCAGGAACTCACCAGCCTCAGCCAGGCTAACCCAACGGCGTAGCCCCGGCGCTGACCCCTTTGCGCTTGCCATAAAAAACGGGCGGTTTAAGCCGCCCGTCTGGTTCTGCACGCTATAAAGGCTAGCGGGTCAGATCGTCAAAGAATTTCTTCACGCCGTCGAAAAAGCTTTTCGAACGCGGACTGTTCTTCTCGCCGCCCACGCCGCCAAAGCTCTCTTCCAGCTCGCGCAGCAGGCTTTTCTGCTTCTCGCTCAGGCTGACCGGCGTTTCCACGACCACACGACACAGCAGGTCGCCCTGCGCGCCGCCGCGTACGGATTTAACGCCTTTGCCGCGCATACGGAACAGTTTACCGGTCTGCGTTTCCGCAGGCACTTTCAGCTTAACGCGCCCGTCCAGCGTCGGCACTTCGATTTCGCCGCCCAGCGCCGCCATTGCAAAGTTGATCGGCACTTCGCAGTACAGGTTATTCTCTTCACGTTCAAAGATAGGATGCTTGCGCACCTGCACCTGAACGTAAAGATCGCCCGCTGGTGCGCCGTGCTCGCCCGCTTCGCCTTCGCCTGAAAGACGGATGCGGTCACCGGTATCCACGCCTGCCGGGATTTTTACCGACAGCGTTTTAGAACGCTCTACGCGGCCATGTCCATGACAGGCGTTGCAGGGATCTTTGATAACGGAACCGCGACCGTGACAGGTCGGACACGCCTGCTGCACGGTGAAAAAGCCCTGACGCATCTGGACCTGACCCTGACCGTGACAGGTCGGACAGGTTTGCGGCTGCGTGCCCGCTTTGGCGCCGCTGCCGTGGCAAACGTCGCACTCTTCCAGCGTAGGGATGCGGATCTCTTTGGACACGCCGCGGACGGCTTCTTCAAGCGTCAGCTCCATGTTGTAGCGCAAATCGGCGCCGCGCGCAGCACGCTGCTGACGGCGTCCTCCGCCGAAGATATCGCCGAACACGTCGCCAAAGATATCGCTGAAGTCTGCGCCGCCGCCGCCAAAACCGCCGCCGCCGCCGCCACCCATGCCGCCCTGTTCAAAGGCTGCATGACCGTACTGGTCATAAGCCGCACGCTTCTGCGCATCGGTCAGAATTTCGTAGGCTTCTTTGACTTCTTTAAATTTTGCTTCTGATTCTTTGTCGCCCGGATTGCGATCGGGGTGATGCTTCATCGCCAGGCGTTTATAGGCCTTTTTGATTTCGCGCTCGTCCGCCGATCGCGAAACGCCCAAAATCTCGTAGTAGTCTTGCTTCGCCATTATGGTGATCCTGCCCTAAATATGCGTGAACGGGCGTGGAGAACACTCCGACGCCCGTAGGTTTCACTGGGGGCCTTGCGGCCCGCCG
Organism: Erwinia sp. PsM31; assembly: GCF_030433775.1. Taxonomy (NCBI): domain Bacteria; kingdom Pseudomonadati; phylum Pseudomonadota; class Gammaproteobacteria; order Enterobacterales; family Erwiniaceae; genus Erwinia; species Erwinia sp. PsM31. Next base: position 70,315 of record NZ_JARUWZ010000016.1, on the reverse strand, counting down.
TGCCCGCTCAAGGGCGATTATTTTTTGTCTTTAACTTCTTCGAACTCGGCGTCGACCACGTCGTCGTCTTTCTTCGCGGAAGCGTCGGCTGCATCAGCTGCGCCGCCAGCGGCCTGCTGCTGCTGAGCGAACTCCATCAGCTTGCTGGAGACTTCCATCAGCGCCTGCATTTTCGCTTCGATTTCCGCTTTGTCTTCGCCTTTCAGCGCGGTGTTCAGATCGGTCAGCGCGGCTTCGATTGGCGCTTTGTCGTCCGCAGGCAGTTTGTCGCCCGCTTCGTCCAGCTGCTTACGGGTGCTGTGCGACAGATGATCGGCCTGGTTGCGAACCTGTACCAGCTCTTCAAACTTACGGTCTGCTTCGGCGTTAGCCTCGGCGTCGCGCACCATTTTTTCGATTTCATCGTCGTTCAGACCAGAAGAAGCCTTGATGGTGATCTTCTGCTCTTTACCGCTGTTTTTGTCTTTCGCAGAGACATGCAGAATACCGTCGGCGTCGATATCGAAGGTCACTTCGATCTGCGGCATACCGCGTGGCGCTGCCTGAATGCCGTCTAGGTTAAACTGGCCCAGCGATTTGTTGTCCGCCGCGCGCTTACGCTCACCCTGCACCACGTGAATGGTTACCGCAGACTGGTTGTCTTCCGCCGTTGAGAACACCTGGCTGTGCTTGGTCGGGATAGTGGTGTTCTTGGCAATCAGCGCGGTCATCACGCCGCCCATGGTTTCGATACCCAGGGACAGAGGAGTAACATCCAGCAGCAGCACGTCTTTCACGTCGCCTGCCAGTACGCCGCCCTGCACCGCTGCGCCTACCGCTACCGCTTCGTCCGGGTTCACGTCTTTACGCGGCTCTTTGCCGAAGAACTCGGCCACTTTCGCCTGCACCATTGGCATACGAGTCTGACCGCCGACCAGGATAACGTCGTTGATGTCGGAAACAGACAGGCCAGCATCCTGCAGAGCCACTTTCAGCGGCTCGATAGAACGGCTCACCAGATCTTCTACCAGCGATTCCAGCTTCGCACGGGTCACTTTGATGTTCAGGTGTTTAGGACCTGTTGCATCAGCAGTGATGTACGGCAGGTTAACGTCGGTCTGCTGTGCGGAAGAAAGCTCGATTTTCGCTTTTTCTGCCGCTTCTTTCAGACGCTGCATCGCCAGCGGATCGTTGTGCAGATCGATGCCCTGATCTTTCTTAAATTCTGCTACCAGATAGTTGATCATACGGCTGTCGAAGTCTTCGCCGCCCAGGTGGGTGTCACCGTTGGTCGCCAGCACTTCGAAAGTTTTTTCGCCGTCAACTTCATCGATTTCGATGATAGAGATATCGAACGTACCGCCGCCCAGGTCATATACCGCGATAGTACGGTTGCCCTGGCCTTTGTCCATACCGTAAGCCAGCGCGGCTGCGGTTGGTTCGTTGATGATACGTTTTACGTCCAGACCTGCGATACGGCCGGCATCTTTGGTCGCCTGACGCTGCGCATCGTTAAAGTAGGCTGGTACGGTGATAACCGCTTCGGTTACCGGCTCGCCCAGGTAATCTTCCGCCGTTTTCTTCATTTTTTTCAGCACTTCAGCAGAAACCTGCGGCGGTGCCATTTTCTGGCCTTTTACGTCCAGCCATGCGTCGCCGTTGTCGGCGCCAACGATCTGGTAAGGCATGATTTTAATATCACGCTGCACTTCTTCGTCCTGGAAGCGACGGCCAATCAGGCGCTTGATCGCAAACAGGGTGTTCTGTGGGTTAGTCACGGCCTGGCGTTTAGCAGGCTGACCAACCAGCGTTTCACCATCCTGGGTGTAAGCGATGATGGATGGCGTAGTGCGATCGCCTTCCGCATTCTCCAGTACACGCGCTTTGCCGCCATCCATGATCGCGACACAAGAGTTTGTTGTACCTAAGTCAATACCAATAATCTTGCCCATCTAAACGTCTCCCACTTAAATTCATTTCAAATCAGGTTATGCACACTTAATGCGGGCGGTTTTGGCCGTTTCAACTCCCGGCTTCACGCTTTTTTTCGCTACATAACCCTGGATGCCAAATAAGATGGGGCCTGCGCGCCCGGCATCAAGGGGCGAGTTAAAAAAAATTTCGTTTTTATCCTTATGGCAGATCAATGTCGCCCGCCCGGCGGCTCTTTATGATGCCGCGCGCTTTGCAGGAAAGCGGCGGTCAGCCGCCCTGCCCGCGCCTCTTCTTAATTTCTGTTATAGCTGAGGACTTATGCATAACAACAAACTGGCCAATCCTGGGCCGCTGGGTCTGATGGGGTTTGGGATGACCACCATACTGCTGAACCTGCACAACGCAGGATTTTTCCCGTTAACGTCCGTGGTGCTCAGCATGGGCATTTTTTTTGGCGGCCTCGCGCAGATCCTGGCTGGCCTGCTGGAATATAAAAAAGGCAACACTTTCGGCCTGACGGCGTTTACCTCCTATGGCTGCTTCTGGCTTAGTCTGGTCGGCATGCTGCTGCTGCCGTCGCTGGGGCTGGCTGCGCCGACGGATGCGGTTTTTCTTGGCGTCTGGCTGGCGCTGTGGGGCATTTTCACCCTGTTTATGTTCTTCGGCACGTTGCAGGCCAACCGCGCCTTGCAGTTTGTCTTTGCCAGCCTGACGCTGCTGTTCGCGCTGCTGGCGACTGGCAATATCAGCGGCAGCGAGCGCATTCTGACGCTGGCCGGTTTCGAAGGCATTATTTGCGGCGCGAGCGCGATCTATCTGGCGATGGCGGAAGTGATTAACGAACAGCTGGCGCGCAAGGCGCTGCCAATTGGCGAGGTAACGCGGGCATAAAAAAAGCCCCGTGTGGATAATCACGGGGCCTGTCTTTTAGCGAACGCTGACCTGATTTAATAACGGTTGCCTGTCGCTACGCAGCAGCCAGCCGCCCAGCACAAAGCCCATCGCCGCCAGGCTCAGCACGTACCAGAGCGGCGCCATGGGTGTCAGCTTCATGATAAAAGTGACGCAAATGGGCGTCAGCCCACCAAAAATGGCGTAGGCGACGTTATAGGAAAACGAAATGCCGGTGAAACGCACGTCCGCCGGAAACGCTTTCACCATAATAAAAGGCGTGATGCCCACTACCCCTACGCACAGGCCAGCCAGCGCATAGGCGGCATAAAGATACTGTGGCGCCGCCGCGGCCACGTAAAAAAAGCAGGCGCTGCCGCCCGCCAGCAGCAGGCTGCCGACCATCAACGTCTTACCCGCGCCGAAACGATCTGCCGCCGCGCCCGCCACCACGCAGCCGATAAGCAGCATAACGGTCGCCAGGCTGTTGGCCTGTAAAGTTTGCGCCGCCGGTAGCCCATAGGTTTTCTGCAGCAGCGCGGGTGCCATCAAAATGACCACCACAATGCAGGCGGAAAGCAGCCAGGTAAGCAGCATGGAAACGATCACACTCCGACGATGCGCCCTGACGATGGTTTTCAGCGGCAGCTCCTGCGCCAGCGCCTTGCGTGCCTGCATTTCCGTAAAGACCGGCGTTTCATGCAGCCAGCGGCGCAGATAAAGCGCGATCAGGCCAAAAATCCCGCCCAGAAAAAAAGGAATGCGCCAGCCGAATGTCGCGATGCTTTGGGCCGACAGCGTGGTGGCGATCAGCGTGGCAACCAGCGATCCCAATAAAATACCCGCCGTCAGTCCGGCGGTCAGCGTGCCGCAGGCGAAACCGATCCGTTTTTCCGGCACGTGCTCCGCCACAAAAACCCAGGCACCGGGCACTTCGCCGCCGATGGCCGCGCCCTGTAACAGGCGCAGCAGCAGCAGCAGTACGGGTGCCGCCACGCCCAGCGACGCATAGTCAGGCAGCAGCCCCATCGCCAGCGTCGGCAGGGCCATCAGCAGGATGCTCAGGCTGAACATTTTCTTCCTTCCCCTGCTGTCGCCAAAATGGGCCATGATAATGCCGCCAAGCGGCCGCGCCAGATAGCCTGCGGCAAAGATGCCGAAGGTCTGCATCTGTCTTAGCCAGTCGGGGATATCAGCCGGAAAGAAGCGTTCGCCTATGACCGCCGCGAAAAAAACAAAGATGATAAAATCATAGAACTCCAGCGCGCCGCCCAGGGCGGCCAGAGAGAGGGTTTTGTAATCCTGCCGGTTCAATCGGCGAGTGCTGTTATTGTGCATGATCGTCGCGCAGCCAGAAGTGAGGGAATAAGAGCGTGTAAAGCCAGCATGACTATACCGTTCATTTTCCGCTACACCAGCAGCGCTGAACTTTATGCCTGAATCCGGAAATTTTTAGCTGTTTGTTTCGCGTTTGGCGCTTTTAGGACGAAATGCTGCTACTACCGCCTCATGCGTTTCCACATAAGGGCCATCCAGCAGCTGGATGCAGTAGGGCACGCTGGCGAAAATGCCGTGCACTTTCGCTTTGCCGTCCGCGTCCTTTAAGCCTTCCAGCGTCTCTTTGATCGATTTTGGCTGCCCCGGCAGATTAATCACCAGTGACTGCTTGCGGATCACGCCAACCTGGCGCGAAAGGATAGCGGTCGGCACAAAATTCAGGCTGATCTGACGCATCTGTTCGCCAAAGCCCGGCATTTCGCGATCCGCGATAGCCAGCGTAGCGTCTGGCGTCACGTCGCGTCTGGCCGGCCCGGTTCCGCCGGTAGTCAACACCAGATGGCAAAACAGCTCGTCCACCAGCTCGCAAATGGCGTGCTCAATCATCGGCTGCTCGTCGGGCACCAGCCGTTTCTCAACGGTAAAAGGCGTCGCCAGCGCCGTAGAAAGCCAGGCTTCCAGCGCCGGTAAGCCTTCGTCCTGATAGATGCCGTTAGCCGCGCGATCGGAAACGGAGATCAATCCTATGCGTAAAGTATTCATTGTGTCGTCACTGTGAGGCCGGCCGCGGGAGGGCGCGGTTTTATAAGGGGAACAGGGGAAGGATAAACATTGCCACGCTTGATGTACAGGACGCGGCCGGCGAGCCGACCGCGTGAGGGAATTACAGCAGTTCGGCGAGCATCTTATCCAGCTTGGCCTGGTCAAGCGCGAAGTTGCGAATGCCCTGCGCCAGCTTATCAACCGCCATTGGATCCTGGTTGTGCTCCCACAGGAATTCCGCTTCGGTCATTTTAGCGGGACGCGCTTTGACTTCGCCGGTGTAGGAGAGCTTACGCTCCAGCGTGCCTTCGCTTTCCGCCAGCTCTTTCAGCAGCGCCGGGGAGATGGTCAGACGGTCGCAGCCGGCCAGCTCAACGATCTCGCCTACGTTACGGAAGCTTGCGCCCATGACCACGGTTTCGTAACCGTGCTGCTTGTAGTACTGGTAGATTTCAGACACGGAAACCACGCCCGGATCTTCATGCGGCGCGTACTCTTTCTTGTCGGTATTGGCTTTGTACCAGTCCAGAATACGGCCAACGAAAGGAGAGATCAGGTAGACGCCCGCTTCGGCGCAGGCGCGGGCCTGAGCGAAGGAGAACAGCAGCGTCAGGTTACAGTTGATGCCTTCTTTTTCCAGCTGCTCGGCGGCGCGAATGCCCTGCCAGGTGGAGGCCAGCTTGATCAGGATGCGGTCGTTGCTGATACCGGCATCGTTATAGAGCTTGATCAGCGCGCGCGCTTTATTGATGCTGCCTTCGGTGTCGTAAGAGAGACGCGCATCGACTTCCGTAGAGATACGACCCGGCACCAGCTTCAGGATCTCCAGACCAATTTTGACGTTCAGCATATCTGCCGCGTACTGGATCTGCTCTTCTTTGTTGCTGGTCTGCTCGCGCGCCCACGTTACGGCTTCATCGATCAGCTTACGGTATTCCGGGATCTGTGAGGCATTCAGGATCAGTGAAGGGTTAGTGGTAGCGTCTTGCGGTTGATACAGCTTCATCGCTGCGATGTCGCCGGTATCGGCAACAACGGTGGTGAGCTGGCGCAGGGAAGTCAGTTTGTCCGTCATGGTTGTCATTCTCTCAGAAGAGTTATCGGGTTCTTGAAACTGTCTGCCACGGATAATATCACGCGAGACCGACCATGCAAGGTAAGCTTGCGGCCAGGCCACTGAGTGCTAAATCGCGCCCTTTATTTAGCTAATTTGTCCGGGCCGATAGCAGTGATTTGTCGTGCCACGGCGCTTTTTTGCTACACTGCCTGCGCTTTTTTTTGCCCTCCGATGGCGTATTACATAAGGATTCTGTCATGTTGATGGTGATCTCCCCGGCCAAGACGCTGGATTTCGCAAGCCCGCTGGCGACCGCCCGCTTTACGCAGCCCGCGCTGCTGAATGATGCCAAAAAGCTGATTGACGTGGCGCGCGACTTGACGCCCGCGCAGATCGGCTCACTGATGAGCATCAGCGACAAGCTGGCCGATTTAAACGCCGGTCGTTTTCAGGCATGGCATACGCCTTTTACGCCGGATAACGCGCGCCAGGCCATTCTGGCTTTTAAGGGCGACGTTTACGCCGGACTTCAGGCGGAGACCTTCAGCGAAGACGACTTCACCTTTGCCCAGCAGCATCTGCGCATGCTTTCCGGGCTTTACGGCCTGCTGCGGCCGCTGGATCTGATGCAGCCTTACCGTCTGGAGATGGGCACTAAGCTGACCAATCCTGCCGGTAAAGATCTTTATGCCTTTTGGGGCGACAGGCTGACCGAAGCGCTGAACGCGGCGCTGGCGGAACAGGGCGACGACGTGCTGATTAACCTGGCTTCCGATGAGTATTTTAAAACGGTGAAGCCAGCGAAGCTGCAAGGCCGCATCGTCAAGCCGGTGTTCCTGGACGAGAAGAACGGCAAGTTTAAGGTTATCAGCTTCTACGCCAAAAAGGCCCGTGGCCTGATGAGCCGTTATATTATCGAGCGCCGCCTGACGCAGCCGGAACAGCTGAAAGCGTTCGACGTTGACGGCTACTTTTTCGTGGCTGACGAAAGCAGCGAGCGCGAGCTGGTGTTTAAACGTCACGAAATCGCCTGATCCCGCTTTCGCGGGCGAGCCGCCTTTTCAGATCCAGCCATAGCGTTTTGTTATGGTGCCGAACCGCGCCGCCGATCGCTCTACTCAAGGTTTATCTGCATCAGCCTTGAGGTAATTATGGATCGGCAAGCGCTTCTTAAAACCGTCACTGACAGGGCCTGGCACGCCACGCATCCTCCCACCGTAAACGCCGCCGCGCCCACGCTGCAAAATCCGCTGCCCGTTGGCTCGCATGCCTGGCTGCAAGCGGCAGCGGCGCAGTTTGGCGTAGACGAAAAGGCGCAGCAGCAATTTGCCACAACCGGCCTGCTCCGCCTGGACGCGCTGCATGTAGTTATGATTTGCCAAAGCGAAGATCCCGTCCCGCTGTGGCTCGTCGTTGGCTATTTGCGCACGCCCCAGGCAATCCATTCTGAAACCTGGCAGCAGCTGTTGCTGCGCGCTAACGGCGTGGCGATGGCGATGAACGGCATCAGCCTCTCGCTGGATGAACAGGGTACGACGCTGCTGACCAGACGCCTGGCTTTTGACGCCGTTGATGATGCGCTGGCGCTGGCGGCCATCCTTAACGATATCGACGCCCTTGCCGCCAGCCTGATCGATTTACTGCTGTCTCTCGGCCAGCCCGAGGCAACGCAGCAAGCAGACAAAGCGCCAGCGCTGCCCGGCTGGGTCATGGGCTGGCAGCAGCAGACGGCTTTAAAAATCGACGCGCTGGCGGCACAGGCGCTGGCCGCCCGGTGGCACTACCCGCTGGTGCAGCAGGCTGTCGCCGCGTTAGAACTGCCCGCAACGCAATACCAGCTCAACGGCTGCCTCTGTTCGCTACGCTTTCCCGAGCGTGAGATAGCCATTACCGCCGACGGTGACGGCCGCCACCTTTTCCTTTCCACGCCGCTTGAGCTGAAGAAGGATGACGCCCGTCGGCTGCTGGTCGCCAACGGGGATTTACAGCCGCTGACGCACTGCTCGCTGGGGCTTTATCAGGAAGAGGTCAGCCTGCTCTGCCGCTGGGATTCCCTGGGGCTGGACGGCCTTGATTTAGCCGAATGGCTGGCAAATCTGATGACCCTGACCATGGCTTTCAGTAGCGATACACAGAGAGGCGACTTATGACTGATTCAATCCAGCGCGCGCCCGCCCTACAGCAGATGACCGTGCAGAACAGCCGGGGCGATATTGAAAGCGGCCCGCTGCCCACGGGGCCAGCGCGCGCGGCCAGAGCGAGTCACGCGGCAGGCCAGTTTTTTTCCGGCCTGGCGGAGGGCGCCAGAAAAGGGTTACAGACGACCTCGGGCGGCCTGCAAACCGTTGGCAACGCGGCATGGGGCGGCTTAAAAACCGGCGGCAGCTACGCCGCCGACAAAATGACGGTAGCGGGCAAAGCGGGCTGGCAGGGCACGAAGTATGTCGGTAATCAAAGCTGGAAAGGCGCAAAAATTGCCGGAAAAGCGGGCTGGAACGAAACCAAACACTCCGCCGTCACGCTGGGGAAATTCGCCTCTGCGCCGCTGCAAAACAAAGCCTGGGGCGCGCTGGGCGGCCATGCGCTACAGCAGATGGTGACCTGCGGGCTGCCGACGCTGATGCGCGAAGAGGCATTTATCGAGGCCTATAACATGATGCTGCCGCATCTGGCCGAGAAGCATCCGGCCGCCGCCGTGGGGCTTCAGGTCGCGGTGTCGCTGGCAAACATCGCCGCGCATCACCATATCAGGGAGCCGCGTCTGGCACGCGATCCGCAAAACAATGCCGTTGCCGTGCGCGGTCAGTTTGGCCTGAGTCCGGGCCAGGCAGACGTAATCCAGCGCGATAAGCCGCAGGAATGGCAAAATATGACGGACAAACACCAGCAGGACTCACAGCGCGTAACCGGGCAGCAGGTCGCCGCCGAACTGATGAATATAGGCATGTCGGCGGCTGGCGTGCTGACCGGCAACCCTGGCTTAACCACCCGCGTGCTCAGCACCCAGCTGCGCAACGTGCTTTACGCGGCCTCGCGCGAATCTTTGCAGGCGACCGGCAGCATGGTGGCCTCGCGCGACGGCAAACCAAGCCACGGCGTCAGCGATGGCGATATGCGCACCAACGGTGCCTGGTACACGCTGAATACGCTGGCGATGGGCATGTTGCAGGACGGTCTGATCCAGAAAGCGCTGCCGCAGGGCTATACCGTTTCCGGCCCTGAAATTCGCGATGCGGCCGGGCAGCGGCTCAGCGGGAAAGAGCTGCACGCGATGGCGGCGCTGGTTTCCGGCATCCGGGCCGCCTGCAACACCGTGATTGAGACGGGCGACGCCTTTCTGGGCAAGCATTATGACGCCAAACGCGCGGGCGACTCGCAGAAGTTCTCCCCTTCCCTGCCGATGAAAGATTATGGCCGCCTGCTGGATCACTCCATTGCCCGCCTGAGCTGGAATAACTTCGCCAATGCCAGCACCCTGGCCGCGCAGCAGGTGCTGAATGCGGCGACCAAAGGCTCGCTGTCGCCGCAGCTCTCCAGCCTGCTGAACAACGGCGGCACCGCAGCCGCGTTTGGCCTGACCTACAAGATGGTGAACCAGATCTATCAGGCGCACAGTAAAGTGCGCGCCGCCGTAGCAGCTGCCACCAGCGGGCCGGTGAATATCACCGCCGCCGGACAGCCGAATCCGGCAGCGGATAGCCGTAGCCAGCAGGCGATTGCCGCGCCGCCTTCCGGGCAGCAAACGGCCGCTATTCAGCCTTCAGGGTCACCACAATCAACCGGAAACTCAGGAGAGCCCTCCACCAGCGGGACGGCATAACAGGCAGGAAAAGACCCTTACGGGTAAGGGCCAATGTTTGATGACAGACTTAAAAGCCTGCGACTCTACACTGTCGTTTTTGATAGCGACACAACCGCTTCACAGCGGCAGAGGCTGAGCGGATAAGCGGACCGTTTTCGCGCATGGACGCGCGAAACGAGCCTACATGGACGTATTCACGGCGTGTCCGTGTTCCGATCTGCCTCCGCTGCTTTCCACCGGCCCCAATGCGACTTGATGACAGAGGATGAGTGTGTCAACAATCTCAGGCCCTTATGAATAAGGGCCGCAGGCGTTATTTGTAAAGCAGGAAGTCGCGCAGCTCGGCGAAATCGGCGGCCATCTTGTGCGACAGCAGCGGCAGATCGGCGCGATCCGCCAGCTCCTGCGGCAGCGGCAGCGTCTGGCCCAGGATTTCTTCCACGCTCTCCTTGAACTTGGCCGGATGCGCCGTCCCCAGGAACAGCCCGAACTCGCCTTCCTGTAGCTGATCGCGCAGCAGTCGGTAAGCGATAGCGGCGTGCGGCTCGGAGATATAGCCCAGATCCGCCAGCTCGCGCATAGTAGCGCGGGTGGTTTCATCATCTACCGCGCCAAAGCCCAGGTCGGTCAGGCGCCAGGTTTTGCGGCGGAACAACTCCTCAACGCGCGGCCAGTTGTTCGGCTGGCTGACGTCCATGGCGTTCGACAACGTGGAAACGGTAGCGGCAGGCAGCCACTCGCCGCCTTTCAGGAAGCGCGGCACGGTGTCGTTGGCATTGGTGGCGGCAATAAAACGCTTCACCGGCAGGCCCAGTGATTTCGCCAGCAGGCCCGCCGTCAGATCGCCGAAGTTACCGCTCGGCACCGACACCACCAGCTGATTGCGTTTTTCCTGCGGCAGCTGCGCCACCGCTTCAAAGTAGTAGCAAATCTGCGCCAGCAGGCGGCTGATATTGATCGAGTTCGCCGAGTTCAGGCCGATGGCCTTCTTCAGCAGCTCGTCGTCGAAGGCCTGCTTGACCAGCGACTGGCAGGTGTCGAAATCGCCGTCGATAGCGATCGTCTGGATATTGCCTCCCAGCGTACAGAACAGCTTCTCCTGCAACGGGCTAATTTTGCCCTGCGGATAGAGGATCACCACGCGCACGTTGTCCATGCCGTAAAACGCATGGGCTACGGCCGCACCGGTATCGCCAGAAGTGGCGGTCAGGATGGTGATCTTCTCGTCCGCGCCGCTGACGTAAGAGAGCATCTGCGCCATAAAGCGGCCGCCGAAGTCTTTAAAAGCCAGCGTCGGGCCGTGAAACAGCTCCAGCGCAGAAATATCGTCGGTGACTCTCGCTACCGGCGCGGGGAACGCAAACGCGTTTTTCACACGCTCGTGCAGATGATGCGCGTCGATTTCGTCGCCGATAAAAGCAGAGAGAATTTTGCTGCTGCGGCTGACGAAATCCATCTCCAGCATGGCGTCGATATCGGTCAGCTCAAACTCCGGCAGCTCCAGCGGGAAAAACAGCCCCTGCTGGCTGCCCAGACCCTGTTTAACCGCCTGTGAAAAGCTGACCTGCTCGTTGTGATCTTTCAGATTATAAAGTTTCATGCGTTATCCCAGTTTACGTGCGCCAGCCGTGTCTAAGCGGCAAATATGGACGAAGCCTTCCTCGTTTTGCAGGTAGTGCTGGCGAAGCCAGTCTGCCATGCGCTGCGCCGTGTCGGCCTGATTACAGACGGCGAACAGCGTCGGCCCGGAGCCGGAAATGCCGCAGGCCAGCGCGCCGATATCCTGGGCGGCCTGGCGGGCATTGGCGAAGCCCGGTAACAGTTTAGTGCGGTAGGGTTCGGCGATCACGTCGCGCATCAGCTTCGCCGCCAGTTCCGGCTGCTGAGTGTGGCAGGCGTGAATAAAGCCGCCCAGATAGCGGCCGTGTTTGATGATATCTTCTTTGCGATATTGCGCAGGCAGGATCGCCCGCGCCTCGGCGGTGGAAACCTTGATGCCGGGATAGGCCATCACCCACAGCCAGTCATCAAAGCATGGCACCGGCTGGCTGATCGCGCCGTTCTCTTCCAGCATCAGCTGCAGGCCGCCCAGGAAACAGGGTGCCACGTTATCAAAGTGGACGCTGCCGGAAACCCGACCTTCCAGCTCGCCCATCAGCGTCAGCAGCTGGTTGTCGTCAAGCGGCCTGCCGCAATGTTCGTTCATCGCCATCAGTCCGGCCACCACCGAGCAGGCGCTAGATCCCAGACCGGAGCCGATCGGCATATTTTTTTCCAGCGTCATCGCTACCGGCACGCGTTTGCCTGTCGCCTCGCAAAAGCGATCCCAGCACTGCCAGACGATATTTTCCTGCGGATCGGCAGGCAGCTTGCTGACGAAGCGTCCCTCGTTGCGCAGGCTGAACTCGCTGGCCGCCTCCACCGTTACGCAGTCGCCCAGCAGCGTTCCGTCGACGGGCGAAACCGCCGCGCCCAGCACGTCGAAGCCGACGCTGACGTTGCCAATTGAGGCTGGCGCATAGATCTTAACCATGTTTAAACTCCCAACTTCCATGACAAGGTGCGTAACAGATCGGCAAACACGCCCGCGGCGGTCACGTCGTTACCGGCACCGTAACCGCGCAGCACCAGCGGTATAGGCTGATAATAGCGGCTGTAAAAAGCTAAAGCATTTTCGCCGTTTTTGACTTTATACAGCGGATCGTTGCCGTCAACGGCGTCGATCTTCACGTGGCAGCGGCCGCCCTCTTCAATCACGCCGACAAAGCGCAACACTTTGTCCTCATCGGCCGCGCGGCGTACGCGGGCGGTAAAAGCGTCGTCCAGCTCCGGCAGCCGCTGCATAAAGGTTTCCACGTCCAGCGCGTTAAACGCCTCCGGCAGCACGGCTTCGATTTCGATATCGCTCAGCTCCAGCTGATAGCCCGCTTCACGCGCCAGAATCAGTAACTTGCGCGCCACGTCCATCCCGGAGAGATCGTCGCGCGGATCCGGCTCGGTAAAGCCCATTTCGCGCGCCGTACGGGTCGCTTCCGACAGCGACACGCCCTCGTCCAGCTTGCCGAAGATATAAGAGAGCGATCCGGACAGAATGCCGGAGAAACGCAGCAGCTCATCACCGGCGTTAAGCAGGTTTTGCAGATTTTCAATCACCGGCAGGCCCGCGCCCACGTTGGTATCGTACAGGAACTTGCGGCGCGATTTAGCCGCCGCCGCGCGCATCTGCTGATAGTACTGCCAGGACGAGGTATTGGCCTTTTTGTTAGGCGTGACCACGTGAAAACCATCGGCCAGAAAATCCGCATACTGATCGGCTACGGCCTGGCTGGAGGTACAGTCGACAATCACCGGGTTAAGCAAATGATACTCTTTCACCAGACGGTTCAGGCGCGCCAGGTTAAAAGGCTCTTTGGCTTCCTGGAGCGCGGCCTGCCAGTTGTCCAGCGGAATGCCGTGCACGTTGGTCAGCAGCGCTTTGGAGTTGGCGATGCCGCAGACGCGCAGATCGATATGCTTGTTCTTCAGCCACGCCTGCTGGCGGGAAAGCTGTTCGATCAGCGCGGCGCCCACGCCGCCGATGCCGATCACAAACACTTCGATCACCTGGTCGGTGGCGAACAGCATCTGATGCACCACGCGCACGCCGGTCGTGGCGTCGTCGTTATGCACCACCACGGAAATAGAGCGCTCTGAAGAGCCCTGCGCAATGGCTACGATATTGATATTGGCCCGCGCCAGCGCCGAGAAGAACTTCGCGGAGATACCGCGCAGCGTACGCATTCCGTCGCCCACCACCGAAATCACGGCCAGATTTTCCATTACGTCCAGCGGCTCCAGTAGCCCGTCTTTCAGCTCCAGGAAGAACTCGTCTTCCAGCACGCGACGGGCGCGCAGCTGATCGCTTTGCGGCACGCAGAAGCTGATGCTGTATTCGGAAGAAGACTGGGTGATCAGCACCACGGAAATGCCGCTGCGGGACATGGCGGCGAACACGCGCGCGGCCATGCCGATCATCCCTTTCATGCCGGGCCCGGAGACGTTAAACATCGCCATGTTATTCAGGTTGGTGATGCCTTTTACCGGGTTATCGTCGCTGGCGCTGTCGCCGCCGATCAGCGTGCCGGGCGCCTGCGGGTTGGCGGTATTTTTAATCAGGCAGGGAATTTGAAACTGGGCGATCGGCGTGATGGTGCGCGGATGCAGCACTTTAGCGCCGAAGTAGGAAAGCTCCATCGCCTCCTGATAGGACATGGTTTTCAGCAGGCGGGCGTCCGGCACCTGACGCGGATCGCAGGTGTAAACGCCATCGACATCGGTCCAGATTTCGCAGCAGTCGGCGCGCAGACAGGCAGCCAGCACGGCGGCGGAGTAGTCGGAGCCGTTACGGCCCAGCACCACCAGCTCGCCCTTTTCGTTTCCGGCAGTAAAGCCCGCCATCAGGATCATATTTTCGGCAGGGATCTGCGCGGCGGCGATACGGCGAGTGGATTCAGGAATATCCACGGTGGACTCAAGATAGTGGCCAACCGCCAGCAGCTTTTCAACAGGATCGATCACGCTGACGCCGTAGCCGCGCGCCTGGAGCAGCCCTTCCATAATGGCGATCGACAGCTTCTCGCCGCGACAGATAATGGCGGCATTGACGCTGTCCGGGCACTGGCCGAGCAGGCCGATACCGTGCAGCACCTGCTTCAGCTGAGCGAACTCCGCATCCACCACGGCTTTCAGACGGGCGTAGGGAAATTTCGGCTCCGCTTCCGCCAGCCCTTGCAGCAAAACGTCAAAAATCTTTTCGGCATCGAGCAGGTTTACCTGCGCATCCTGCCCGCTGATGGTTTTTTCAATCATCGCCACCAGATGGTTGGTGATTTTGGCCGGCGCGGACAATACGGTAGCGACCTGTCCCTGCTTAGCATTGCTCTCCAGAATATCCGCCACGCGCAAAAATCTTTCCGCGTTGGCGACTGAGGTTCCACCGAATTTCAGCACTCGCATAATCATCTCCTGAATTTTTGCCGAAAAAAAAGCCCGCACTGTTTAAGGTGCGGGCTTTTTTTATTTTTTCCTGTATGCGTCAGCCCGCACCGTTACCTGTGGTAATGGTGGTGGTGGTAATAATGATTGTTGTCATCAGGCTGTAAGTACGCATTTTAGATTTTACTGTCTGTCTTGAATTTGTCCGCTTTCAGAAGTAAAGCAAAGCCCTGGCTAAGTCAATTTTTTTATCCGCAGGCGCAAATCGGCTGACAAAACGCCCGCCAGGGATTTGGCCTGAAAACAGATCTTAACCAAGGCGAAAGCCGCTTACCCGTAGCATGTCTTGCTATGTATAAAGCGTTAACCAGTTTTTTTATCTATAAGATTTTTTTCTATGTCGTGCAGCAGCCGGTGCAGCATAGCGGTGTCGCGCTGTTGCAGCGTGCCCAGACGCTGATCCAGCCAGTCGACCAGTTTGCGATCGTCGCTGACCTCAAGCCGCTCAACCAGCTGGCTGAGCCGCTGGCGCAGCGCCTTCAGCTGCTGACCGTCAGCCGTGACGGCCGGCACGGCGGCGACCTGACGCAGCGCCGACAGCTGATAGCAGTACACCATCACCGCCTGCCCAAGATTCAGCGAAGGATAGTCCGCCGCCATCGGAATGCCGGTCAGCAAATCCACCTGGTCTAACTCCTCATTCGTCAGGCCGGTATCCTCACGCCCAAACACCAGCGCCGCGCTGCCGATCCACTGCTGCTTTTCCGCCAGCTGGCTTTCTACCTGCTGCGGCGTGGCGTAATAGCGGAATTTTGCCCGGCTTCGCGCGGTGGTAGCGATGCTGAAGTCGATATCCGCCAGCGCGGCAGCCAGCGAAGGCCAGTGCGTAGCCTGTTCCAGGATCTCGCCTGCGCCATGCGCGACCCGTCGTGCGCCCGCTTCCAGATGCGCCTGACTGTTTACGATCCGTAATTCATCAAATCCCATGGTTTTCATGGCGCGGGCCGCCGCCCCCACATTTTCAGGTCGGGCAGGTGAAACAAGTATCAGGGGAAAACGCATAAGGGCCTTCTTAAGTTCAGTGTGGACATATCCTGAGGGTCCCGTGGCATAAGATGGACGGGAAACCTCTGCTATCATTTTAACAAATCAACAACATACTAACGACCTGTCTGACCAGCTATAATTATAAACTACGGCTTTTTTCCGCTGATTTTAGCGATAAAAACATTTATCTGACGATAATCTCATGTAGTTCAGGCAATTAAGAATTGTTAAATTTTATCTATACTCTTTGCAAAGAAAGCCGTTTATTTTTTCATCTTTGCGCGGCGCTTATCCAGCTAAATCGCCCTTTGGCGGGGCGTTTTTCAACGGCACCTCAACGTGCTACAATTGGATTGATATAAGTCAATTAAGCTTTATTTATTGGCTGTTGGTCGTGGCTTGTGCTGTTATGTTGCTGTTAATGAGGTTAGGATATACGCCATTTTTGACCTTGCCGAGACAGGGAATATACTTTTTTATCTGGTATTTTCCGGTCCATGAATGGCTTGTGAACATATTCCGTACAGCCCGCGTTACGCGTCAATCGGCGCCCGCGTATTACCCATACGGTAAATGCTGTATGCCCATATCGTTTTTTGGCAATTTTAGGTAGCGAACACATGCAGACCCCGCACATACTTATCGTTGAAGACGAATTAGTTACTCGCAATACTCTCAAAAGTATTTTTGAGGCCGAAGGCTACATGGTTTATGAAGCTACGGACGGTGCAGAAATGCATCAGGTTTTGACAGAGAACGACGTCAACCTGGTCATCATGGATATAAACCTTCCCGGCAAAAACGGCCTGCTGCTGGCGCGCGAACTGCGTGAACAGGCCAACGTGGCGCTGATGTTCCTGACCGGCAGGGACAACGAAGTCGATAAGATCCTCGGCCTTGAGATCGGGGCGGATGACTATATCACCAAGCCTTTCAACCCGCGTGAGCTAACTATCCGCGCCCGTAATCTGCTGTCGCGCACCATGAATCTGGCGCCGCACAGCGAGGAGCGCAAGCTGGTTGAAAGCTATCGCTTTAACGGCTGGGAGCTGGATATCAACAGCCGCTCGCTGATTGGCCCGCAGGGCGAACAGTACAAGCTGCCGCGTAGCGAATTCCGCGCGATGCTGCACTTCTGCGAGAATCCGGGCAAAATCCAGACCCGCGCCGATCTGCTGAAAAAAATGACCGGCCGCGAGCTGAAGCCGCACGATCGCACCGTGGACGTCACCATCCGCCGCATTCGTAAACATTTTGAGTCCACGCCGGACACGCCGGAAATTATCGCCACTATTCATGGTGAAGGTTACCGTTTCTGCGGCGACCTGCAGGAGTAAGCCGGTGCTGCGTTGAGGGGTCGTTTTTCGCGGCCCCCTCTCGCTTGCCTTAGCGGCTCCAGGGCATGATGGGAACGGCGCTTAACGCATTTTTAGGCGAGCCTTCCACCACCTTGTCGGAATAGCTAAGGTAAATAAGCGCGTTACGTTTGCGGTCGTAAAAGCGGACTACCTGTAGCTTTTTGAACACCAGCGAGGTGCGCTTACGAAACACCACTTCACCTTCTGCTTTCCCTTGGGCAATCTTGTCGCTGAGCGTTATCGGCCCAACCTGCTGGCAGGAAATAGCGGCATCCGACGTATCTTCCGCCAGACCTAACCCGCCTTTGATCCCGCCGGTTTTTGCCCGGCTGAGGTAGCAGGTCACGTTTTGTACATCGGGATCGTCAAAGGCTTCGACCATAATCTTATGATCGGGCCCAAACACTTTAAAGGTGGTATCGACCGAGCCGACCACTTCGGCGCGCACCGCAAGAGGGGTGAGCATTATTGCCGTGACCATTAACATTTTTTTCATTGTCATAACGTTACCATTGCATAGAAAATAGATGACATTGTAAGTTACCTCGCTTAGCGCTTTTACGCTGGCGGACCTGGCGTGCCCCGGTATAGCATACCGGACTAACAAAACGAAAGTTCACTCTCAGCAATCCCAGAACTGCTGCTGCACCAATATTAACCAGGATGAGGACGTTTTATGGATCAAGCCGGTATCATTCGCGACTTGCTAGTCTGGCTTGAAGGCCACCTTGACCAGCCGCTGTCTCTGGATCACGTCGCAGCCAGAGCAGGCTATTCAAAATGGCATTTGCAAAGGATGTTTAAAGAAGTTACCGGTCATGCTATCGGCGCCTATATTCGTGCACGTCGGCTGTCAAAAGCCGCGGTCGCGCTGCGCCTGACCAGCCGCCCTATTCTGGATATTGCCCTGCAGTATCGCTTCGACTCGCAGCAGACCTTTACGCGCGCGTTTAAAAAACAGTTTAACCAGACGCCGGCCTGGTATCGTCGCGCCTCCGACTGGCACTCCTTCGGCCTGCGTCCGCCGATCCGGCTGGATGACTTTCAGCTGCCCGAAGCCACTTACGTCACCCTGCCGGAAACGGTGCTGGTGGGACAAACGCAAAGCTATACCTGCACGCTGGAGCAGATTTCCAGCTATCGCGATGAGATGCGCCTGCATTTCTGGCGGCAGTTCCTGACGGAAACGGACACCATCCCGCCCGTGCTGTACGGCCTGCACCAGTCGCGGCCCAGCGTGGAAAAAGATGACGAGCAGGAAATTCTCTACACCACCGCCGTGCCGTCCGATAAGCTTTTCCATCCCGTCCCGGCAACGCAAACGGTGCTGCTGGAAGGCGGCGAGTACGTGCAGTTTACCTACGAAGGGCCGAGAACCAGCCTGCAGGAGTTTATCCTGCTGCTTTACGGTACCTGTATGCCGACGCTACAGCTGACGCGCCGCCACGGGCAGGATATTGAGCGTTTCCACACGCACGGCGGCAAAAGGCAGCCGGAACCGCCACAAGATATCCGCTGCGAATATCTGATCCCGATCCGCCGCCAGGCTGAGGAGTAAGCCGGTTCAGCCCGGCTTCGCGTCTTCGTTAGCGTTGCAGCTCGTCCAGCGCGGGCGCATCCAGATGCGACACGTCTCCCGCCGTTTCCACTACCCAACCGGACGCCAGCCAGGCGCTCTTTTGGTAATCGACGCGGGAAATGGAGCAGTTGCGCAGCCGTAGCCGACGCTCGGCCCACGCAGGCAGCCCCAGCAGCGTACTCACCAGCACGCCCAGCGCCATACCGTGGCTGACCAGCAGCGGACGGCTGCCGGCGGGCAGGTTCAGACAGGCGTTCAGCGCCTCGTGCATTCGCGCGGCCAGCTCCGTCATCGACTCGCCGTTCGGGATACGACCGTTTTCGGTGCCGTTGATCAGCGTGGCGCGCCAGCTCTCTTCTTCCGGCGTCAGCGAATCCAGCGGGCGCTTTTCCAGCACGCCCATATTCAGCTCGCGCAGACGCGGCTCCAGCGTCACTTCACAGCCGCAGGCGTCCGCGATGATTTCAGCCGTGCGTTTGGTGCGGCCCAGGTCGCTGGCGATGACGTGAGTAATGCCCAGATGTTTCATCCGTTCACCCACCTGCTGCGCCTGCTGCTCTCCTTTAGCCGTCAGCGCGCTGTCCGACTGTCCCTGAATGCGTCTCGCTGCATTCCAAAGCGTTTCTCCGTGGCGAACAAGATAGACCTGTAACATTGCTGTTTTCCGTTATACTGCGGCAAATTTGCGTAAGGGGTTCAAACAATTATGTACCATGTTGTCGCTGCAACCATTAATCCGGCAAAAATTAAGGCAATTTCTCAGGCTTTCAGCGATATTTTCGGTGAGGGATCCTGCCATATGGAGGGCGTCGAGGTCGACAGCGGCGTGGCCCTGCAGCCCCTTACCGATGCAGAAACGAGAACTGGCGCACGCCAGCGCGTGCAAAATGCCCGTCAGCTGCGTCCGCAGGCGGATTTTTGGGTGGCGATTGAAGCCGGTATTGAAGGCGAAAGCGCGTTTGCCTGGATGGTGATTGAAAACCGTCAGCAGCGCGGCGAGTCACGCTCCGCCAGCTTTACGCTGCCGCCGGTGGTGCTGAAAGGCATTGCGGCCGGACGCGAACTGGGCGAAGTGATGGCGAGCCTGACCGGCATTGAAAACATCAAGCATAAGGGCGGCGCGATCGGCGCCTTTACCGCCGGGCAGCTCAGCCGCACCAGCGTCTATCATCAGGCGCTGATCCTGGCGCTCTGCCCTTTCCATAACGCGGTATACCAGCAAAGCGCCGACGGATCAGATCTTATCTGAACCGTTCAGCAGCTGCGCCTCCAGCCAGGTTTTCAGGGCAGGCGGCGCGCTTTTCAGGCTGTTCGAGCCACGGGTGATAGTAGCGATGCCGACGCCCAGATCGTTTTTCAGCTCGCGCTGGCTCATCTCGCCGCGCATCAGCTCTTCGATAATACGCAGGCGCGTGCCCAGCGCCTCGCGTTCGTCCGGCGTCATCATCAGCTGAAGTAGCGGCAGGTGCAGTCCGTTGTCAAAAGCGTGCTGGAGCAGCACAACAAAGCGCTGCCACTCTTCGTTGTGCGGTTCCATCGTTACGGGAATGGAAGGTTCAGTCATAGGTGGCCCATACTCTTTAACTAGTACAGCAGTCTAGCACAGGCCGGGCGGGATCAATAGCGTCGCTGCCACTCGCCGTCAGAGAGAATATTGTCCGACTGCCGCATAAAGTGACGATAGTAGGCATCGTAAGCCAGCACGTTTTTTACATAGTTACGCGTTTCCGAAAAAGGAATGGTTTCGATAAAAGCGACCGCGTCCAGGCGGCCAGCGCTGTTCCCCAGCCACGTTCTGACCCGTGACGGCCCGGCGTTATAGGCCGCCGAAGAAAAAATGCGGTTCTGGCCGAACTGTTGATAAACCGATTCCAGATACTGGGTGCCGATCTGGATATTGGTTTCCGCATCCAGCAGCTGGCTGCTGTTGCTGTAGCCCGGCAGGCTATAGACCTTCACCGTATGCTGCGCGGTCGCGGGCATGACCTGCATCAGCCCGGATGCGCCAACCGGCGAGCGGGCTTTCGGATTCCAGGCGCTCTCCTGGCGGGCAATCGCCATCGCGTAGCTGACAGGGATCGCTTTGCCTTCCGTATAGCGCTTAAACTGTTCCTGATAGGCCAGCGGGAAGCGCTCCTTCAGGCTGTTCCACAGTTTGCCGGAAATGGTCGCCTGCACGCTGAGCACCCACCAGTTCTGCTCGTAGGCGTAGCGCGCCAGCTGCTGCTGCTGGCTGCGGCTTTTGCTGCCGACCAGGTAGCTCCATTCGGTTCGCGCCAGGTTATCCATATTCCAGTACATCAGTTCACGCACGCGGGCGATTTCCGGCCCCTGAGTCAGGCTGCGCTCTACCGACGGCGCCTCGTCAATCTGTAGGGGATAGGCAACGCCAAGACGCTGGGCGGCGACCATCGGATAGAA
Organism: Erwinia sp. PsM31; assembly: GCF_030433775.1. NCBI lineage: Bacteria > Pseudomonadati > Pseudomonadota > Gammaproteobacteria > Enterobacterales > Erwiniaceae > Erwinia > Erwinia sp. PsM31. Next base: position 49,232 of record NZ_JARUWZ010000016.1, on the reverse strand, counting down.
GCCGCGCTCCTGCATCAGGCCGCGCAGAATTTTATCGGCTTCCTCTTTGCGGCCCTGCTCCAGCAGCAGATCGGCCTGCCAGTACTGCCATTCATCTTTCTGCTTGGTTTCTACCGGCAGTCGGGCGATCCAGGTGTTCAGCCCGCGACGATCGTTGTTGCCCAGCGACATCCTGACGCGGCGCTCGATTAGCGCATCGGAATCGCTGCGCATCACCACGTCATCGCGCCAGCGCGCCTGTTCCGTCGTCACGTCGCTGCCCATTAATCGCCACGCGACCGCCTCTTTCAGGCTCTGCTCTTCCTGCTCGCTCATCTTTTGCAGCCGCACCAGCGTCGGGATCATCGCGCGGGCGTTTTCGGCATCTTCACGCGCCACGCGCGCGAAAGCGATGGCGGTGGCCTGGCGGGTAAAATCGGTCGGGCCGGCGATACGGGCGAAGGCCTCCACGTTTTGCGGATTGTTTTGCAAATCTTTCACCGCGCTGGCGATGGTCTGATAATCCTCAGGAAGCTGATCCGCCAGGAAATTCACCAGGTTGCTGTTGCCGGCCACCATAGCCAGACGAATACGCTCCAGCGTGGTAATCGGCGTCTGTTCACCTGCCGCCTGCCAGGCGCTGAACAGCCTGTCGCAGCCCGGCGGCAGCGAGGTGCCGCGTAGCCAGATCGTTTTAGCGCCTTTCCAGGCCACCTGCTCCTCGCCAGTGGCCCATTTGGCGTAGTACCAGTTGCAGCGTGCGGCAACAGGTTTAGGTTCGGTCGGGCTGAACACCAGCAGGCCGCGCCAGTCTTCGCGTCGCGCCAGCTCGTTGATAAAGCTTGAGGAAAGCGCGCGAACCGGCGGCAGCGTCGGGTTTTTTTTAATAAAATCGTTGATAACGAAGCTGCTCTGCTGATCGAGGCTTTGCGCCAGCTCGCGATATTCAAGATAGGGATAAAGCGGGTAATCGCGCAGCGTGGGCATCAGCTGCGCAACCTGATCCATCTGTTTATTGTCCCAGGCCTGCTTGATTTGCAGGTAGCGCGTGCGCTGCGCATCCAGCGAATCCGCGTGCGCCGTGCCTGTTACTATCGCCAGGCAAACGCCTGCCGCCCAAAACCGCCACTTGTCCGCCATGACTTTTCCCACGTTAACGCCTCTCTTTGTCCTGTGCTTACCATTAAAGCTCTTAACATGCTAACCAGGCCTGGCGACTCCCGCTATGCCGCATCGGCAAATTTACTTAACCTGACTTCTTTAAACGCCGGGTCAACAGGGCTTCGTCAGGCTATTTTGGCTGGCTAAAGGTTAATTGCGATCAACAATCCTTGCCCTGCTTTCCTTCAGCATAGCCTTCCTTGCTCGCCTCAACGCTACCCGCCTTTAGCCTGACTGGCGGAGAACAGCCATCTGACTCACTGATGTTATGACGTTGGTAGCGGGTTCTGTTATCCACTCCCCGCAAGGATTACCTGTGATGCAAAAATTAAAATCGCCGCCTGCCTGGTATCGTTATGATGCGGCTGGCGTAATAAAAAGAATGCAGAGTCATGAATCGGGGCTTTCCGCAGAAGAGGCGCAGAAACGTCTGGTCGGCCTCGGCCCCAATACGCTGCCGCCGCGCAGGCGTCGGTGCCCGCTGATGCGCCTGCTGACCGCGCCAATCTGCGTTCTGCTGTTGGCTTCGGTGTTAACCGCCGTTACCGAACATTGGCTGGATACCGGCGTCATCCTTGTCGTTATTCTGCTTAACCTGCTGGCTAACTGGCTACAGCAAAACGCCACGCAAAGCTCGCCAGATCTTGCAGACGGCTTTCCCGATCGCGCAAGCGTCAGGCGCGAGGGTAATATTCTGCAGGTGGATACCCGCAGCCTGGTGCCGGGCGACATCATTATGCTGGGCGCGGGCGATAAAGTCCCTGCCGATCTTCGCCTGATCGAGGCGCAAAATCTGCGGGTGGATGAAAGCATGTTAACGGGAGAAGCAACCGCCGTTGCCAAACAAACGGCCGCGACCGAAGGCGAACGGCCTGCGGAAGTCCGCAGCAATATGCTTTTTTGCGGCTCCACGCTGGTTTCAGGCTGCGCCACCGGTATTGCGGTAGCCACCGGAGCAAAAACGCAGCTGGGTCGCATCGAGGCGGCCCTGTGCTCTGTCAGACCGCGCCGGACGCCGCAGCTAAGATCGTTCGACAGGCTCGGCAACGGCTTCTGGCTGCTGATGGTCACGCTGATCGCTTTTCTGTTCTTCTATGCGCTGCTGCGGCACAGCCTGCCGATGCAGGGACTGATGCAGACGCTGGCCGGTCTGGCGGTTGCCGCCGTGCCGGCAGGGCTGCCGATGATTATCGTGCTGGCGCTGGCGTTGAGCATATGGCGCCTGAGGAAAATGAATATTGCCGTCCGCCATCTCTCCACGGCGGAAACGCTGGGCGCGCTGAGCGTCGTCTGCTGCGATAAAACCCACTCGCTGACGATGAACGAAATGACGGTCAGGGCGCTGATCCTGCACGAAGAAACGATCCGCGTAGAGGGCAACGGCTACCAGCCGACAGGCCGCTTTTTACAGGACAAAGACTGTAGCGTCATAGCGCCAGCCGTACACGCCCGGCTCCGCGACCTGCTAAGAAATATGGATCTGTGCAGCGACAGCACGCTGTTAAAAGATGAGGGAAAAAACTGGCGCATCACCGGCGAGCCGACGCAGGCCGCGCTTAAGGTGGCGGCTGCCAAAGCGCACCTGCCTGAACGGGCGGCGCTGCTGCTGGATAAGCTGCCGTTTGATGAGCTCAGAAAGTATCAGGCAACGCGCCATCTGGTTGACGGCGAAAGCTATATTCTGGCGCTCGGCGAGCCGGAAGCGCTGCTGCGGATATGCGACTTCCAGCAGACCGGACAGGGTCTGGAAGCGCTGGATGTTGCCTGGTGGCAGCAGCAAATAGCGCACCACGCTGCAGAAGGCCTGCACCTTATTGCCAGCGCCTGCCGTCCGGCCGATAAAAACCAGGCCGCGCTTTGCCACGACGATTTGCAAAACGGCCTGATTTTCTGCGGCATAGCGGCCATGATAGATCCGCCGCGTCCTGAAGCAGCCAGAGCGATTGCCGACTGCCAGCGTGCCGGGATCCGGGTAAAAATGCTGGCCGACGACCCTGTGGCAACGGCGCTGGCCATTGGTCGAATGACAGGCATTGGCGGCAGCCATAGCGAGTTGACCGGCCGCCAGCTGGAGCGAATGAGCGATATTGAGCTGGCCCGGGTGGTGGATCGCTATGACATCTTTGTGGGCATGACGCCCGCGCACAGGCAACGGCTGGTCGCCGCGCTGCAAAGCCAGGGCGAAGTGGTCGGCATCACCGGCAACGGCGCTCAGGATATCCCCGCGCTCAAACAGGCCGATGTCGGAATAGCGACACAGGCTGCAAACGGCAGCGCGACAAAAGCGATCGCCGATCTCGTGCTGCCCGATAATCATTTCGCCGCGCTTATCAGCGCCGTACAGGAAGGCCAGCGCCTTCGTGACGGCCTGAAAAAAGCGGGACGCTTTATGCTGCCAATCTGCCTGGCGCAGACGCTGCTGTTTATCGCCGCCCTGCTGGCAGGAAAATTTATTCCGATCGCGCCTCTTCAGGTTTTATGGATAAATGTCGCGGCGTCGGTCACGCTTGCCGTTAGCCTTATCAGCGGAAAAACAGCGTCCACGCCTGTCTGTTTCCGGCCGCGCGAAGCGAGCCGGTCGGCACAAGGCTGCCGGTTCTGGCACCTCGGCTTTACAGGCGTAACCATTATGCTGAGCGCTTTCGTAACCGAGCTGTGGCTGCAATCACGCGGCTACGAACCAAAATTTATTCACGCCGTGCTGCTGCAAACGCTGATCGTGGCGCAATGGGTCTGGCTGCTGAACTGCCGCGAACCGGCGCGATCTTCGCTCAATACCGGCCTGCTGAAAGATTATGGTTTCTGGCTGGCGAGCGCTCTGCTCGCGCTGTTGCAGCTGGCTCTGTTCGGCCTGCCGGTGATGCAAAGCCTGTTTGCCACCGTGCCGCTGCCGCAGGAAATCCGGCTGCTTACGCTGGCCGTCGGCGCGCTGCTGTTTGCCGTATTCGAGCTGGAAAAAATGCTGACGCGGCGCCGACAGCAGTCCGCCATCAAACAGTGGCATCCGGCAGAATAATAGCGCACGGCCTGGGCGCCGCTCGCTGCGGCCCCGGGTGCTGTACGTTCCCGCACGGCCGGCTTCCTTATCGCCCCTTTTTTGTTCATTCGCTGCCCAAATAACGTGCACCCTCGCCTGATTATTTACTTAAATAGTTAATAATCAGCAAGTTATCCGTATGGCACGGCTTTTGCTCTGTTTATTCCATCTTGTATACCAGATGGAATTCAACCTATGGCTTTCACCGGTTTTACCCTGAATGACTGGCGGCGTTACCATCAGCAGCAGCCGCAGGAGCTGTTCGCTACCCTTTCCTCTTTGCTGGCGGAGCTGAGCCTGGAAGATAACGCCTGGCTTTATCTTGCCACCCCTTCTCAGCTGCGGGCGCAGACGGAACCGCTGCTGGCGGCCTGGCAGAAGGATCCGCAGTCGCTGCCGCTGTTCGGCGTGCCCTTTGCGGTGAAAGACAATATCGACGTGGCGGGCTGGCCGACCACCGCCGCCTGCCCTGCTTTCGCTCACGAAGCCGCAACCGATGCCGTTGCGGTCGCCAGGCTGAAGGCGGCGGGCGCCGTGGTCATCGGCAAAACCAATCTCGATCAGTTCGCTACCGGCCTGGTCGGCACGCGGTCGCCCTATGGCGCGGTGAAAAACAGCTTTAATGCGGATTACGTCAGCGGCGGCTCCAGCTCCGGTTCGGCTTCCGTGACGGCTCGTGGCCTGGTCTGCTTCGCGCTGGGCACCGATACCGCTGGCTCAGGGCGCGTCCCGGCCGGCTTTAACAATATCGTCGGCCTGAAGCCGACCAAAGGCTGGCTGTCGGCCACCGGCGTGCTGCCAGCCTGCCGCCTGAACGATACGCTTTCCGTGTTTGCGCTGACGGTGGAAGATGCTTTCCAGGTCGCGACCTGTGCGGGCGGCTATGACGCCAGCGACGCCTATTCACGCGACAATCCGGCGCTGGCGCCCGCCGCCCTGCCTGCCGCGCCGCGCCTGGCTGTTCCTTCTCATCCCACCTTTTTTGACGATGCACAGGCCGAAGCCGCCTGGGAAAAAGCGCTGGCCGCGCTGCAGGCGTGCGGCGCCACGCTGCATCCTGTCGATTTTGCGCCGTTTCACCAGCTGGCCGAACAGCTTTACTCGGGGCCCTGGGTAGCCGAACGTACCGCGGCCGTCGGCGAGATACTGCACCATCCGGAACAGATGGATGCGACCGTGTACGGCATTATCGCCAGCGGCCAGCACTACAGCGCGGTTGACGCTTATCAGGCGGAATACCTGCGCGCGGAGCTGAGCCGTCAGATCCAGCAGACGCTTGCCCAGTTTGACGCGCTGGTGGTGCCAACGTCGCCGACCATCCACACGCTGGAAGAGATGCGGCAGGAGCCGGTGCGCTATAACTCGCAGTTTGGCACCTATACCAACTTTACTAACCTGGCCGATCTCTCGGCGCTCGCCCTGCCTGCACCATTCCGTGAGGACGGCCTGCCCGCCGGGATCACGCTGATTGCGCCCGCGTGGCACGATCGCGCGCTGGCGACCTTTGGGCAGCGCTGGCAGCAGAGCCTGGCGCTCGACCTGGGCGCGACCGGAAAAGCCTGCGCCGCGCCGTCCGCTTTGCCCGCTTCGCCACACCACGTTCGTGTCGCGGTCGTTGGCGCGCACCTGACTGGAATGCCGTTGAATCATCAGTTAACCCGCCGCAATGCGGTGCTGGTGGAAGAAACCCGCACCGCCGACGCCTATCGCCTTTATGCGTTGGCCAACACCCAGCCGCCCAAGCCGGGGCTGGCGAAAGCGACCGGCGGCAAAGCCATTACCATCGAGCTGTGGGACATTCCGTTGGCGCGCTTTGGCGAATTCGTAGCGGAAATCCCTGCGCCGCTCGGCATCGGCACGCTGACGCTGGAGGATGGTCGTCAGGTAAAAGGCTTTATTTGCGAACCGGCGGCGCTGGCCGACGCCCGGGACATCACCGAGTTTGGCGGCTGGCGCAACTGGCTGGCGCGCAAGGAGGCTTCCCATGTTTAATACCGTTCTTGTCGCCAACCGGGGCGAAATCGCCTGCCGCGCCCTGCGCACGCTGAAAAAGCTGGGCATTACCGGCGTGGCGGTCTATTCCGACGCGGATAAAAACGCGCAGCATGTCAAAGAGGCGGATATCGCCATCGCGCTGGGCGGCGAAAAAGCCGCCGACAGCTATCTGCGTATCGACAGGATCCTGGCAGCGGCGCAGCAGAGCGGCGCCCAGGCGATCTGGCCCGGCTACGGTTTTCTTTCCGAAAGCCTGCCGTTTGCGGCGGCCTGTGAAGCTGCGAACATCGTTTTCGTCGGCCCCACGGCGCAGCAAATCGGCGAATTCGGCCTCAAGCACCGCGCCCGCGAGCTGGCCGCCGAGGCTGGCGTGCCGATGACGCCGGGCACGCCGCTGCTGAACTCGCTGGCGGAAGCCTTAACCGCCGCGGACGCCATCGGCTATCCGGTGATGCTTAAAAGTACTGCGGGCGGCGGCGGCATCGGCTTAACCCGCTGCGGCGACGCACAGGCGCTACGCGACGCCTGGGAAAGCGTCCGCCGCCTGGGCGAGCAGTTCTTCAGCGATGCGGGCGTCTTTCTGGAACGCTGCATCGATCGTGCGCGCCACGTGGAAGTACAGATTTTTGGCGACGGCAAAGGCAAAGTCGTCGCCCTGGGCGAACGCGACTGCTCGCTACAGCGCCGTAATCAGAAAGTGGTGGAAGAGACGCCCGCGCCCAATCTGCCGGAAGCAACGCGTCGCGCCCTGTTGGAATCAGCTGTCCGGCTGGGCGAGCGCGTCAACTATCGCAGCGCGGGCACGGTGGAATATATCTACGACGCGCAGCGCGACGAATTCTTCTTTCTGGAAGTGAATACCCGTTTACAGGTCGAGCATCCGGTCACCGAATGCGTGACCGGGCTGGATCTGGTCGAGTGCATGTTGCAGGTGGCGGCGGGCGTGGAGCCGGACTGGGCGCGTATGGCGCAGGCCCCGCAGGGCGCAGCGATAGAAGTGCGGCTCTATGCCGAAGATCCGGTAAAAAACTTTCAGCCTAGCCCCGGTGTGCTGACGGACGTCTGCTTCCCGGAAGGGGTGCGCGTGGACAGCGGTGTAACGACGGGTTCAGAAGTTTCCGCCTTTTACGATCCGATGATCGCCAAGCTGATCGTTCACGCGGAAAACCGCGACGCGGCGCTGGCAAAAATGCGCGAGGCGCTGAATGAAACGCGGCTGCACGGCATTGCTACCAATCTTGACTATCTGCGTCAGGTTATCGCCACCGACGAGTTCCGCAGCGGCCAGGTGTGGACGCGCCAGCTGGACAGCTTTACGCCTGTGGCCCACGTCATTGAAGTGATCCAACCCGGCACCTGGAGCAGCATTCAGGATTACCCTGGCCGTCCCGGCTACTGGGACATCGGCGTGCCGCCGTCCGGCCCGATGGACGACTTCGCTTTTCGGCTGGCGAACCGCATCGTTGGCAACGCAGAAGAAGCGGCGGGCCTGGAGTTTACCCTGCAAGGCCCGACGCTGCGCTTCCACACCGACGCCGTGATCGCCTTAACCGGCGCGGATTGCCCGGCGAAGCTGGACGACGCGCCGGTTGGCTACTGGCAGCCGGTGACGGTCAAAGCCGGACAGACGCTGACGCTGGGCCGCGCGCAGACGGGCTGCCGCACCTACCTGGCGGTACGCAACGGTTTTGACGTGCCGGACTATCTCGGCAGCCGTTCGACCTTTGCCCTTGGCCAGTTTGGCGGCCATGCCGGACGCACGCTGCGCGTGGCTGATATGCTGCCCGTTTCGCAGCCGCAGCTTGCCGCCTGTACCACGCCAGCGCCGGTCGGCGAGCCGCAGGCCGTTGACGCCGCGCTGATCCCCACCTACGGCGACGAATGGCGCATCGGCGTGCTCTATGGCCCGCACGGCGCGCCGGACTTTTTTACCCAGCGATCCATTGATGAGTTCTTCGCGCAGTCGTGGCAGGTTCACTACAACTCCAACCGGCTTGGCGTGCGGCTGGCTGGGCCAAAACCGGACTGGGCGCGCCCCAACGGCGGCGAAGCGGGCCTGCATCCTTCTAACGTGCACGACTGTGAATACGCTATCGGCGCGGTGAATTTTACCGGCGACTTTCCGGTGATCCTGACGCGCGATGGGCCAAGCCTCGGCGGCTTCGTCTGCCCGGTGACCATTGCGAAAGCGGAGCTGTGGAAAGTCGGTCAGGTCAAGCCGGGCGACCGCATCCGTTTCCATCCGATTAGTTTTGACGAGGCGCTGGCGCTGGAGAAAGCGCAGGAGGCGCGGATTAACACGCTACATAACATAACCACGCCCGCCTTTGCCGTGCCGTCGCTGGCGGAAACCGCGCACGGTTCGGGCACTACCCTGGCCGCGCTTGAAGCCACAACCAGCACGCCAGCCGCCGTTTATCGGCAGGCGGGCGATAACTATATTCTGCTGGAGTATGGCGACAACGTGCTGGATCTGGCGCTGCGGCTGCGAGTTCATCTGCTGATGATTGCCCTGCGCGAAACCGGCCAGCCGGGCATGGAGGAGCTGTCGCCGGGCGTGCGCTCGCTGCAAATCCGCTACGACAGCCGCATCCTCAGCCAGAAACAGCTGCTGGCGCTGCTGCTGCGCGTGGAGAAAGAGCTGGGCGACGTCAGCCAGCTGCGGGTGCCTTCCCGCATCGTGCATCTGCCGATGGCCTTTGAGGACAGCGCCACGCTGGGCGCCGTCGAACGCTACAAAGAAACGGTGCGCGCCAGCGCGCCGTGGCTGCCGAACAACGTTGATTTTATTCAACGCATCAACGGGCTACCGACGCGCGAGGCGGTGCGCCAGACGCTGTTCGACGCCAGCTACCTGATCCTGGGGCTGGGCGATGTCTATCTGGGCGCGCCCTGCGCCGTGCCGGTGGATCCGCGTCATCGCCTGCTCAGCTCCAAATATAACCCGGCCCGCACTTTTACCGCCGAAGGCACCGTCGGCATCGGCGGCATGTATATGTGCATCTACGGCATGGATTCCCCCGGCGGCTATCAGCTGGTGGGCCGTACGCTGCCGATCTGGAACAAATTCCTGAAAAACGACCAGTTTGCGGCGAATGAACCCTGGCTGCTGCGCTTCTTCGACCAGGTGCGTTTCTATCCGGTCAGCGAGACGGAGCTGGACAGGCTGCGGGAAGACTTCCGCGAAGGCCGGGGCCGCATCGCCATCGAAGAAACCTTCTTTGATTTTGCCGAACATACGCGCTTTTTACAGGAAAACGCCGCCGATATCGCCGATTTCCGCCAGCGCCAGGCCAGCGCCTTCGAAACCGAGGTCGCGCTGTGGGCGCAGGAAGAGGAAGGCGCGCCGCTGACCAGCGAGGAGACGCTGCTGCCGCAGGAAGAGGAGGATGGCCTGCTGGTCAGTGCCGATCTCAACGGCAATATCTGGAAAGTGCTGGTGCAGCCGGGCGACGAAGTGGTGGTCGGCCAGCCGCTGATCGTGGTGGAGGCGATGAAGATGGAGCTGACCGTCAACGCGCCGCAGGCGGGCCGCGTCAGGCGTATCGGCTGCCAGCCGGGTCGGCCGGTCAGGCCGGGTGACGCGCTGCTGTGGCTGGAATAAGGCGCGGCGCGATGCAGACACCAAAGCCTCGTCCCCTGCCGCTGGCGGACAAAATCTATCAGACGCTGAAAAACGATATTTTCGATTTCCGCCTGATGCCCGGCGATCGCTTCAGCGAAAACGAGATCGCCGGACGGATGGCGGTGAGCCGCACGCCGGTGCGCCAGGCGCTGTTTCGGCTGGCGCGCGAAGGCTATGTCGAGGTCGAATTCCGCAGCGGCTGGCAGGTATGCGAGTTCGACTTCACCCGTTTTGAGGAGCTGTACGATCTGCGCATCGTGCTGGAGTGCGAAGCCGTTAAGCGCCTGTGCGCGATGCCGCTGGCGCAGACCGGCGAGCGGCTGGCCGCGCTGCGGCGCTTCTGGCTGGAGGCGCCGCAGCTGGCCGACGGTAAAGCGGTGTCGCTGCATGACGAAGCGTTTCATATGGCGATAGTGGCGGCGGCGGGCAACGGCGAAATGGCCGCTATCCATGCCGAGCTGACCGAGAAAATCCGCATTATCCGCCGCCTCGATTTTACCCGTGAGGACAGGATTGCCGCGACTTATCAGGAACACGCACAGATTTTGCTGGCGGTACTTCAGCAGCAAAGCGAAGCGGCCCGGCGCATCCTGACGGCGCATATTGCCGTCAGCAAGGCCGAGGTCAGAAAAATAACGCTGCATCGGTTGCAGCAGGCCAGAACTTTACCCGATCCACTTAACTCTTGAGGTTCACCGGATGAAAAGACGTTCGTTATTAAAAGCTTTTGTGCTTTCGGCTTCGGTCATCGCGATGGGCGCGGCATGGAGCGCGCAGGCGGCGGAGACGATCAAAGTCGGCATCCTCTCGTCGCTGTCCGGCACAATGGCGATTTCCGAAACGCCGCTGAAGGACGTGGCGCTGATGACCATCGACGAAATCAATGCCAAAGGCGGCGTGCTGGGTAAAAAGCTCCAGCCGGTGGTGGTCGATCCGGCGTCCAACTGGCCGCTGTTTGCCGAAAAAGCACGCCAGCTGCTGTCGCAGGACAAAGCCGCCGTGGTCTTCGGCTGCTGGACCTCCGTTTCCCGCAAGTCGGTGCTGCCGGTATTTGAAGAGCTGAACGGCCTGCTGTTTTATCCGGTGCAGTACGAGGGCGAAGAGATGTCGCCGAACGTCTTCTACACCGGCGCGGCGCCGAACCAGCAGGCGATCCCGGCGGTGGAGTATCTGATGAGCGAAGACGGCGGCGGCGCGAAACGCTTTTTCCTGCTCGGCACCGACTATGTCTATCCCCGCACCACCAATAAAATCCTGCGCGCTTTCCTGCACGTCAAGGGCGTGAAGGACAGCGATATAGAGGAGGTCTATACGCCGTTTGGCTACAGCGATTACCAGACCATCGTCGCCAACATTAAAAAGTTCTCTGCGGGCGGAAAAACGGCGGTGATCTCCACCATCAACGGCGACTCTAACGTGCCTTTCTATAAAGAGCTGGCGAATCAGGGCATTAAAGCCACCGACGTGCCGGTAGTGGCGTTCTCGGTTGGCGAAGAGGAGCTGCGCGGCATTGATACCAAACCGCTGGTCGGCAACCTGGCCGCCTGGAACTACTTCCAGTCGGTGGACAATCCGGTCAATAAAAAGTTTGTCGCGGACTATCGCGCTTACGCCAAAGCGCACAATCTGCCGAACGCCGCGACCGCCGTCACCAACGATCCGATGGAGGCCACCTACGTAGGTATTCATATGTGGGCGCACGCGGTCGAGAAAGCGGGAACCACCGATGTGGACAAGGTGCGGGAAGCGACGGCGAATCAAACCTTTAACGCGCCGGACGGCTTTACGCTGACCATGGATGCCACCAACCACCATCTGCACAAGCCGGTGATGATTGGCGAGATTGAAGAGAACGGCCAGTTCAACGTGGTGTGGCAGACCGACAAGCCGGTGCGCGCGCAGCCGTGGAGCCCTTATCTTCCCGGCAACGATAAAAAGTCCGATCGGCCGGTAAAAACAGCGCAGTAACCGTGAGGCCGGGACGGCAGCCGCCGCCCGGTCATCTTTTTTTCACTGAATGGGCATCGCGATGATTCTACGTCAACTGCTAACGCTCTTTATTACGCTGTGCCTGCTGCCAGCCGCCTTTGCCGGGCCAGCCGCGGATTTCGCCGCCGCCAGCCGTCCGGGCCAGGTCGCGCTGCTTCAGCAGTGGGCAGCCCAGCCGGACGCCTCGCGTCTTGCGCTGCTGACCGCGCTGCATCAGGAAAACGTGGTGCTGGACGCCAACAGGCGGCCGTTCAGCCGCGTTGACGGCAGGCTGACGCCGCTTGATGGCGATGCGCCGCCCGAAGGCAGCACCAAAAAACTCTTTATGAACAACCGGCTGCGCGTGCTGGTCGCCACCACGCTGGCCGCCCATCAGCTGGTCAGCGACAGCGCCGCCACGCGCCTGGCCGCCGCGCGCGAGCTGCAAAACGAAGCGCAGGCCGATCAGCTGCCGCTGCTGACCGGGCGCCTGGCCGCAGAACAGGACGACGACGTACGCGCCGTGCTGGCTCAGGCCGTGGCCGGATTACAGCTTGCCGACGCCGATCCTCAGATACGCCTGAAGGCCGTAAAGCTGCTGGGCGAAACCAGCGACCCGCAAACCCAAGCCGCGCTGACGCGCCTGGCGCAAAACGAGCCGGATGCGCAGGTGCGCACCGCCGCTGCCGACAGCCTGAAGCAGATCCAACAACGTCTGCGGCTGGGCGAGCTGCTCGGCCAGGCGTTCTCCGGCCTGTCGCTGGGATCGGTGCTGCTGCTGGCGGCGCTGGGCCTGGCGATCACCTATGGCCTGCTGGGCGTTATCAATATGGCCCACGGCGAAATGCTGATGCTGGGCGCCTACGCCACCTGGCTGGTGCAGACGCTGTTTCAGCGCTACGCCCCGGAGTGGCTCGCTTTCTATCCGCTGCTGGCGCTGCCAGTGGCCTTTTTCGTCACCGCCGCCATCGGCATGGCGCTGGAGCGCACCATCGTGCGCCATCTTTATGGCCGTCCGCTGGAGACGCTGCTGGCGACCTGGGGCATCAGCCTGATGCTGATCCAGCTGGTGCGCGTGCTGTTCGGCACGCAAAACCTGGAGGTCGCTAACCCGCCGTGGCTGTCCGGCGGCTGGCAGGCTTTGCCGGGGCTGGTGCTGCCTTACAACCGTATCGCGGTGATTTTGTTTGTGATGTTTGTGCTGATCCTGACCTGGCTGTTGCTGAACAAAACCCGTCTTGGGCTGAACGTGCGGGCGGTGACGCAGAACCGCGCCATGGCCGACTGCTGCGGCGTACCGACCGGACGCGTGGATATGCTGGCGTTCGGGCTGGGTTCCGGCATTGCGGGGCTGGGCGGCGTGGCGCTGTCGCAGCTGGGCAACGTCGGGCCGGAGCTGGGCCAGAGCTACATTATCGACTCTTTCCTGGTGGTGGTGACCGGTGGCGTCGGCCAGCTGGCGGGCACGGTGCTGGCCGCGTTCGGTTTAGGTATCCTCAACAAAATCCTGGAGCCGCAAATTGGCGCGGTGCTGGGGAAAATCCTGCTGCTGGCGCTGATCGTGCTGTTTATCCAGAAGCGGCCGCAGGGCCTGTTCGCCATCAAAGGAAGGGTGACTGACTGATGACGCAACCTATTACGCTGACTCTGACGCGAAAAGCGCCGCGCCTGAGCGTCGTCGCCGGTCTGCTGGTGACGGCGGCGCTGCTGATCCTGCCTTTTCTCGCGCTGCTGCCGGCGGACAATCCGCTGGCAACCTCTACCTGGACGCTGACGCTGATCGGCAAAATTCTTTGCTATGCGATCGTCGCCGTGGCGCTGGATCTGGTCTGGGGCTATGCCGGACTGCTGTCGCTCGGCCACGGGCTGTTCTTTGCGCTCGGCGGCTATGCGATGGGCATGTACCTGATGCGCCAGGCCTCGGGCGACAGCCTGCCCGCCTTTATGACCTTTCTCTCCTGGCAGAAAATGCCGTGGTTCTGGGCGGGCACGCAGCACTTTGCCTGGGCGCTCTGCCTGATCGTGCTGGTGCCGGGCCTGCTGGCGCTGATCTTCGGCTGGTTTACCTTTCGCTCGAAAATCAAAGGCGTCTACTTTTCGATTATGACCCAGGCGCTGACCTGGGCCGGGATGCTGCTGTTTTTCCGCAACGAAACCGGCTTTGGCGGCAACAACGGCTTTACCGGCTTCACTACCCTGCTCGGCTTTCCGGTCACGGCGACCGGTACCCGCATCGCCCTGTTTATCGTTACGGTGCTGCTGCTGCTGGCCACGCTCGCTATCGGCTTTGCGCTGGCGCGCAGCAAATTTGGCCGCGTGCTGACGGCGGTGCGCGATGCGGAAAACCGCCTGATATTTTGCGGCTACCATCCGCAGGGCTTCAAGCTGTTTGTCTGGACGCTTTCCGCCGTGCTGTGCGGGCTGGCGGGCGCGCTCTACGTGCCGCAGGTCGGCATTATCAATCCGGGTGAAATGTCGCCGACCAACTCTATCGAGGCGGCTATCTGGGTGGCGCTCGGCGGCCGGGGCACGCTGATCGGCCCGCTGCTCGGCGCGGGCATCGTCAACGGCGCGAAGAGCTGGTTTACCGTCGCCTTTCCCGAATACTGGCTCTTTTTTCTGGGGCTGATGTTTATCCTGGTCACGCTGTTTCTGCCGCACGGCGTGATTGGCCTGCTTCGCCGGAGGAAGCATGACTGAACCGCTTTTTACCCAGCCGCACCCTGCGGATCGCTACCGTGGGCAAACCGATCCGGTGCTGCAACTGGAAAACATTACGGTGGCTTTCGACGGCTTTAAGGCGCTGACCGACCTGTCGCTACAGATTGGCGTGGGCGAGCTGCGCTGCATTATTGGCCCGAACGGCGCCGGGAAAACCACCCTGATGGACGTGATCACCGGCAAAACGCGCCCCACCAGCGGGCGGGTTTTTTACGATCAGACCACCGACCTGACGACGCTGTCGCCGGTAGAGATTGCGCGGCAGGGCATTGGCCGTAAATTCCAGAAGCCCACGGTGTTTGCGGCGCTTTCCGTATTTGAAAATCTGGAAATCGCGCTCAAAGGCGACAAATCGGTGTGGGCCTGCCTGCGCGGCAAACTCAACGGCGAGCAGCAGGATCGTATCGACGACGTCCTGAAGCTGCTGCGGCTGGGCGCGGAGCGCGGGCGTCCGGCAGGCCTGCTCTCGCACGGGCAAAAGCAGTTTCTGGAGATTGGCATGCTGCTGGTACAGGATCCGCATCTGCTGCTGCTGGACGAGCCTGCGGCGGGCATGACCGATGCGGAAACGGAATACACCGCCGGGCTGTTTAAGGATCTGGCTGGCCGCCATTCGCTGATGGTGGTGGAGCACGATATGGGCTTTGTGGAAGCAATAGCCGACCGCGTAACGGTGCTGCATCAGGGTCAGGTGCTGGCGGAAGGCTCGCTGCGCGAGGTGCAGGCGAATGAGCAGGTTATCGACGTTTATCTGGGGCGCTGAGATGCTGAAAGTCACCGATCTGAATCAATATTATGGCGGCAGCCATATTTTACGCGGCCTCTCTTTTGAGGTCCGTCCGGGCGAAATCACCTGCCTGCTGGGGCGCAACGGCGTGGGGAAAACCACGCTGCTGAAGTGCCTGATGGGCCTGCTGCCAGCTAAGTCAGGCGTCATCAGCTGGCAAGAACAGCGCATCAACGGCCGCAGGCCGCATCAGCGCGTGCAGGCCGGGATGGCCTATGTGCCGCAGGGACGGGAGATTTTCCCGCGCCTGACGGTGGAAGAGAACCTGCTGATGGGGCTGTCGCGCTTTTCCGGCTCACGGGCAAAACGGGTGCCGGAAGAGATTTATCAGCTTTTCCCGGTGCTGCGGGAAATGCGGCTGCGGCGCGGCGGCGATCTTTCCGGCGGGCAGCAGCAGCAGCTGGCCATTGGCCGCGCGCTGGCCGCCAGTCCGCAGCTGCTGATCCTGGACGAGCCGACGGAAGGCATCCAGCCTTCGGTTATTAAGGAGATTGGCGCAGTGATCCGCCAGCTGGCGCAGCGCGGCGATATGGCTATCCTGCTGGTGGAGCAGTTTTACGATTTTGCCGCCGAGCTTGCCGACAGCTATCTGGTGATGTCGCGCGGCGAAATCGTGCGGCGCGGCCGGGGTGAAACCATGGAAGCGGACGGCGTACGCGGGCTGGTGGCTATTTAATGGCGACGCCTGCGCTGAAAAAGGCCGCAGGCGTTGTTTATTTCCCGACAGGACTTAATATTTATCGATTAATATATTGCCATCTCAATTATATTTCTCGGAGTTTTCGCACAATTAACTTTAAACATTATTCGCAGCGATAAATATACACCCATCCCTAAAATACATTGCCATCCCAATAACCACATGCCTGTTCAATCCTGTAAAACCTTTTTTAAATAGCGCTGTACCACCGTCTCTAAAAAAGACCAATATCTCTATTTTTCCTTATTTAACTGTTTATCAAACACTAATTATTTTTATCCCATAAAAAATTAACGGCATATTAATTAAGGTTAATTTACTCATAACGTTTCCTCCAATTTTTCATATCTTCTTTTCGTAAACTTTATATACTTAACCACCTTGTTACTGATTTATTTTTTCCAATTATCCCTCATCGGAGGTATTTGCGTGGCTACTTTTCCTTTGACTACCGTACAGCAAGCCGTCTGGCTCGATCAGCTTCTTACCCCAGAAGCACCCTGCTATAACGTGGGCGCGCTGTGGCACATCGATACAACATTTACCGCAGATCTATTGCATGACGCTATCAGGAAAGTTATGGCGCAGCATGAGGCGTTAAATATCATTCTTGAAGAAGATGAACACGGCATTAATCAGACGACCGTCCATAAAAAAGAACCCGTCCTTGAATACCATGATGTCAGTCAGGCGTCTCTGTCGTTAAATGAAGCCAAAGCATTTATTCGCCGCCAGTTTATTAAACCTTTTAAATTACATGGCGAACTGCTCTGGCGCAGCATGACGGTTAAAGTTAATGATGTCACCACGCTCTGGCTGTTCAGCACGCATCATATCATTGCCGACGGCACCTCAGTTTCGCTGTTAAGTAAAATGATTATGGCCGGTTATAAATCATTACAGGCGCAGGCGCCCTGTATGCCCGTTCTCTCTGCGGGCTATAGCGATTTTATTATCCGCGACCAGCAATATCTCTGCTCCGAGCGCTATCAGCACGATCGGGCATATTGGATTAACCATTTTGCCGAAGCGCCCGCTTCATTGCTGGAGCGCCGTCAGGGCTTTCAGGAAAACAAAGCCTGGCCCAGCGCGCACGCGGTGCGGCGTATTACGGCGGCACGCTATCAACAGCTGAAAAACTTTGCAGAGCAGCACGGCGGCTCCGCTATGCATTTTTTTAGCGCGCTCCTCGCCTGCTGGTTCGCTCGTCAGTGGCAGACCGATTCGCTTACCCTGGGCATGCCGGTGCATAACCGCAGCGGCGCACGCTATAAGCAAACACCCGGCATGTTTTCATCGATGATCCCGGCCAGGCTGGCTATCGACGTTAGCCAGCCTTTTGCCCCCTTGATTAAACAGGTCGCTGACGAACTGCGCCGAAGCTACCGTCACCAGCGTTTTCCCATCGCCGAGCTGAATCGCCATCTGCGTCTTAGCCAGCAGGGCCGCCGCCAGCTGTTTGACCTGAGCTTTTCGCTGGAAACGTTTCCGACCGACATCGAGCTGAACGGCCTGCCGCTCAAGGTCGAGGCGATGCGCCATCACCATGAACAAATGCCGCTGGCCGTGTATTTACGGCACTACCATCCCGGCGACGACCCGCTGCTTGAGTGCAACGTCAATCTGGCCTGGTTTAGTGAAGAAGAAGCGCAGCGTATCGCCGATCGCCTGCTGCAAATGATGACGGCAATCCTGGACGGCCCTCAGGATCTGCCCGTGGCGCAGCTGCCTTTGCTGCTGCCCGACGAGCAGAAAAATATTTTTCATCGCTGGAACGCTACGGAGCAAGCCTGGTCTTTTCCCGAAGGTATCCACCGCTATTTTGAACAGCAGGCCGCCGACCGTCCCGACGCCATCGCGCTCTGTGGCTACAGCCAGCAAACCAGCTATCAATCGCTCAACCGCCAGGCTAATCAGCTGGCCTGGCATTTACGCAGGCAGGGCGTTAAGGCGGACGACCGCGTGGCGCTTTGCGTTGAGCGCAGTCGCGAGATGGTGGTAGCGCTGCTGGCGATACTGAAAGCCGGCGGTGCCTATGTGCCGCTTGACCCCGATTACCCGCAGGAGCGCCTGGAACATATGCTTGAAGACTGCGGCGCCGTCGCGCTGCTGGTTGACGACGCCGGGGAGAAAGCCCTGCGGGGGTTGGGATCGGTTCCCCGCCTGCATCTGCTGAACGATAAAATGCACTGGCGGGAAGCGCCAACCGGCAACCTTTCCGCTGCCTGCGACCATCCACAGCGCTCGCTGGCCTATGTTATTTATACTTCAGGCTCGACCGGTAAGCCGAAAGGCGTAATGAATGAACACCTGGCCGTTATGAACAGGCTGAAATGGATGCAGCAGGCTTATCAGCTTCGGCCGGAAGAGACGGTGTTACAAAAAACACCGTTCAGTTTTGACGTCTCGGTCTGGGAGTTTTTCTGGCCGCTGATGACAGGCGCGCGGCTGGCGCTAGCGAAGCCTGGCGGTCATCGCGAGCCGGATTACCTCAGCGAGGTTATTCAGCAGTACCAGGTTACCACGCTGCATTTTGTTCCTTCCATGCTGCAACTTTTTTTACGCCACGGCGACATGGCCCAGTGCGGCAGCCTTAAACGCATCGTTTGCAGCGGTGAGGCGTTGCCGCTGGCTACCGTGCAACGCTGCCACCAGCAGTTGCCCCAGGCGGCTTTGCACAATCTTTACGGCCCGACGGAAGCCGCCGTGGATGTTTCTGCCTGGCACTGCTCGCCTGCGGATCCGCGTCCGCTAATCCCTATCGGCAAACCCATTGCCAATACTCGCCTCTATATTCTTGACGCGCAGATGCAACCCGTTCCGCCTGGCGTCAGCGGCGAGCTGCATATTGGCGGCATTCAGGTCGCAAGAGGCTATCTCAACCGTCCTGAACTGAGCAGGGAACGGTTTATCGCCGATCCTTTCAGCGCCTGCGGTGAAGGCCGGCTCTACAAAACCGGCGACCTGGCCCGCTGGCTGGACGACGGCAGCATCGACTATCTGGGGCGCAATGATTTTCAGGTAAAAATTCACGGTTTGCGTATCGAACTGGGCGAAATTGAGCAGCAGCTTGGCCACTGCGCTGGCGTAGAAGGTGCGCTGGTGCAGGCCTGCGATGACGATCGGGGCGATAAGCGGCTGGTCGCCTGGGTAGTGGCTAAACCGGAAGCCCGGCTTGAGCAGCGGCTTCGCGAACAGCTGAAGGAAACGCTGCCCGATTATATGATCCCGTTCGCTATTGTGCGGCTGGATGCCTTCCCGCTCTCGCCCAACGGCAAGCTGGATCGTAAAACGCTGCCGCAGCCCGTTTTACAGGCACGGGAAGAGAAAACCTTTCTGCCGCCGATCGATAACGAGGAGCATCTGCTGGCCGCGTGCTGGAGCGATCTTCTGGGCGTTTCCCGGATCGGCCGCGACGATGATTTTTTCGAGCTTGGCGGTCATTCAATTCATGCCATCCAGCTGATGATGAAGTTGAAAAACCAGGGGATCGCAATAGAGATGAAGACGCTGCTCTCGCACGCTACGCTGCGTCAACAGGCCAACGCTATTCGCAGCGGTTACCATGCCGAAACCCCGGCCGCCTCGCCGCCGCCGCTGCAAAAACTGCTTCAGCATATGAACAGGTCGCAGACAGAGTTTCGTCTGCTTCAGCCTTTGAATGTTCATACGGCCAGCCGAGAAATGTGGATGGTGCATCCCGCCATTGTCGGCTGCGAGATCTATCAGGATCTGGCGCTAAGCCTGGAAGGCAAAATGAACGTCATCGGGATTAATAACTATAACCTTTTTAATCAGCCTGCCGTGTCTGCCCTGCCCGCGCTGGCTGCTTACTATTTGCAGCATATGCTACAGCGCGGCCTGCCGCAGGATCGGCCGGTTTATCTGCTCGGCTGGTCGTTGGGCGGCATTATTGCGCTGGAAATCGCCGCGCAGCTGGAACGCGCCGGTTATCGGCATATCCACGTTTTTGTGCTGGACAGCCTTTACCAGACGGCCGTTCAGCAGCGCGTTACCCCAGGCATGCTGGGATCGCTGCTGGCGGCTATTGGCTTAGAAGGCGAAGCGGCCCGGCGCGTTATTCGCATTGAAGACACGGAGTTAAAGCTAAACGATCAGCCGCTGAGTTCAGCGCTTCGCCATACCAGGGTGACGCTGTTCAAGGCCACAAAATTTGTGAACCTGATTAATATCGATCGAAACGACGGGCGCGAAATACTGGCGATGACCGATAATGGATTAGGTCAAATTTGTCAGCATCTTAAAATCGTGCCGCTGGCAGCGGATCATCACTCTATTATCTCTTGCCATCAGGACATTATCGCGGCGCTAACCGACAACCACGCGACGAAAAGCTCTACCGCATAACCGCTGCCTTCAGGGCCGTAAACACTGGCGTTTGCGGCGCTTTACCGATGCGGGTAAGATAATCCCTCTGCCTGCATCTTTCCCTGCAACTTATTAAAATCAGAGCGATTTATACGGAAAAGCAGCGCCCGTCCCGGAACAGGAACAACCGTTTATGGAAAGCCGTAGCAGCGAGCGAGTAAAAAAACTGGCCCACGCGCTGAAGCGTACCGACAAGATCCATCTGAAAGAAGCGGCGCTGCTGCTGGGCGTTTCCGAAATGACCATTCGACGCGATCTTGGCGAGCAGCCCTCTTCCGTGGTGCTGCTTGGCGGCTATATCGTCAGCGATCCTAAAGCTACCCAGCGCCACTACTTCGTTTCCGATCAGCAGGCGCACAACGTGGAAAAGAAGCGGCGGCTGGGCCAGCTGGCGGCCACGCTAATTCAGCCCGGCGAAACGGTGTTTTTTGACTGCGGCACCACCATGCCGTGGATTATCGACGCCATTGATAACGAGCTGGAGTTTATCGCCATCTGCTGCGCGGTAAACACCTTCCTGGCGCTGAAAGAAAAACCTCGCTGTAAGGTGATCCTCAACGGCGGCGAGTTTCACGCCGACAACGCCATTTTCACGCCGCTGGGCCAGGGCTCGGTTATCGATAATCTTTGTCCCGGCAAAGCCTTTATCTCTGCGGCGGGCATCGATGCGCATCAGGGCGTGACCTGCTTCAACCTCAATGAACTGCCGATGAAGCATCAGGCCCTACAGCGCGCCAGCCAGAATATCCTGGTGGCGGACAGCAGCAAATTCGGCAAGGTGCTGCCCGCGCGCATCGGCGAGCTCTCGCTGTTCGATACCCTAATCAGCGATAAAGCGGCGCCGGAAGCGCTGGCCCGGCGGCTGGAACAGGCGGGCGTGACGCAGTACTCAGGATAATCTGCCGCCTGCGTCTGTGATTGCCGGGTGAAACCAGCTAAACTTCGCTATCTGAGTGGGCAGCGACTGCCCCGATTATTACACAGACACCAAGAGGCTCATCCTACGTGGCTCAATTCGTCTATAGCATGCATCGCGTCGGCAAAGTGGTTCCGCCGAAGCGTCATATCCTGAAAAATATTTCCCTGAGCTTTTTCCCCGGCGCAAAAATCGGCGTCCTGGGCTTAAACGGCGCGGGTAAATCTACGCTGCTGCGCATTATGGCCGGCATTGATAAAGATATCGAAGGGGAAGCTCGCCCGCAGCCCGGCATCAAGATCGGCTATCTGCCGCAGGAGCCGCAGCTCAACCTGGAGCATACCGTTCGTGAATCGGTAGAAGAGGCGCTGGCCGACGTCGTGGGCGCGCTGAAGCGTCTGGACGAAGTTTACGCGCTGTACGCGGAAGAAGACGCGGACTTCGATAAGCTGGCCGCCGAGCAGGGTCGTCTGGAAGAGATTATCCAGGCGCACGACGGCCACAATCTGAATACCCAGCTGGAACGCGCCGCCGACGCGCTGCGCCTGCCGGACTGGGATGCGAAAGTCGCTAATCTTTCCGGTGGTGAGCGTCGCCGCGTCGCGCTGTGCCGTCTGCTGCTGGAAAAGCCGGACATGCTGCTGCTGGACGAACCGACCAACCACCTGGATGCCGAATCCGTGGCCTGGCTGGAGCGCTTCCTGCATGACTTCGAAGGCACCGTAGTGGCGATTACCCACGACCGTTACTTCCTGGACAACGTCGCGGGCTGGATCCTGGAGCTGGACCGTGGCGAAGGTATTCCGTGGGAAGGCAACTACTCCTCCTGGCTGGAGCAGAAAGATGCCCGCCTGGCGCAGGAAGCCTCCAGCGAAGCGGCCCGCCGTAAATCGATCGAGAAAGAGCTGGAGTGGGTGCGTGCCGGTACCAAAGGCCGTCAGTCTAAAGGCAAAGCGCGTCTGGCCCGCTTTGAAGAGCTGAACAGCACCGACTACCAGAAGCGTAACGAAACCAACGAACTCTTTATTCCACCTGGCGCGCGCCTGGGCGATAAAGTGCTGGAAGTCAGCAACCTGCGCAAATCCTATGGCGACCGCCTGCTGATTGACGATCTGTCGTTCTCCGTGCCGAAAGGCGCCATTGTCGGCATCATCGGCCCGAACGGCGCGGGTAAATCAACGCTGTTCCGCATGATGTCCGGTCAGGAACAGCCGGATTCCGGCAGCATCGTGCTGGGCGATACCGTCAAGCTGGCCTCGGTCGATCAGTTCCGCGACAGCATGGATAACTCGAAAACCGTCTGGGAAGAAGTATCCGGCGGCCAGGACATCATGCGCATCGGCAATACCGAAATGCCAAGCCGCGCCTATGTCGGCCGCTTTAACTTTAAGGGCGTCGATCAGGGCAAACGCGTAGGCGAACTGTCCGGCGGCGAGCGCGGTCGTCTTCACCTGGCCAAGCTGTTGCAGGTCGGCGGCAATATGCTGCTGCTCGATGAGCCAACCAACGACCTGGACATCGAAACCCTGCGCGCGCTGGAAAACGCCCTGCTGGAGTTCCCTGGCTGCGCAATGGTTATCTCGCATGACCGCTGGTTCCTGGACCGTATTGCCACGCACATCCTGGACTATCAGGATGAAGGCAAGATCGAGTTCTTTGAGGGTAACTTTACCGAATACGAAGAGTACAAGAAGCGTACGCTGGGTGCGGAAGCACTGGAGCCGAAACGCATCAAGTACAAGCGTATGGCGAAGTAATCTCGCTACGCCGTGCCCGGCTGTCTGCCGGCACGGCGTGTCACCTTTTTCTGCCGTTGAAATCCCCGTAGTTCGCCTGAACGCACCACGCTCTGACGATAAAATTCCCGTAGTTCGCCTGAGCGCGCCAGGTCCTGACGATAAAATCCCCGCAGTTCGCCTGAGCACACCGAGCCCTAACGATAAAACTCCCGGAAAATCTCCGACTCCAGCGCGAAATCGACAAAGCGCACCAGCGCGGGCGAGTTCAGCTTACGGCTGGGATAAACCAGCCACAGCTCGCTGCCCAACGCTTTCCAGTCCTGGAGCACCTCTACCAGCTTTCCTTCGGCCAGCATGTCCTTAGCCAGCATTTCCGGCAGCAGCGTAATACCCGCATCGGCCAGGGCGCATTCCCGCGCGTACAGCAGATTATTGGCGGTATGCACCGGCGGCAGCTGCCAGCGATAATACTCATCCTCTTTTCTTAACGGCCACTCGTTCCATACCTGATGGGCAATGCAGCGGTGATCCGCCAGCTGCTGAGGATGGGTAAGCGCTTCATAGCGCGCCAGATAGGCAGGTGAAGCGACCAGTAAGCGCCTGGTGTAGCCAACCCGCCTGCCGATGAGCGAAGAATCCTGCGGCTGGCCGGTACGTAGCGCAATGTCATAGCCTTCCTGCACGATATCGTGCATCCGATCCGATACTGACACCTCCAGCATGACATCCGGCCAGGCCTGCTGAAAAGCGGCGTTAAACCGCGCCAGCAGCGTGGCCCCGATCCCGGCCGGCGACGTGATACGTAAGCGTCCGCTTGGATTGTCCCGCAGGCGATCGATGGTCATGCTGGCCCTTTCGCTGGCCTGTAGCATCTCGCGGCAGTGCACCAGATAACGCTCGCCGGCAAAAGTCAGATTAAGCTGGCGGGTCGTACGGTTAATCAGGCGCAATCCCAGCGCCTGTTCAAGTTGACTGATACGTTGGCTGACGCTGGATTTCGGCAACCCTGCGCGCTTTGCTGCCCCGGTAAAACTGCCGCACTCGGCTACCATTGCAAAGAGAGCCATATCCTGCAGCTGTTTAAACATTATTGTTCACCTGAAACGAACGCTGAGTTAGTGATTGTGCGACTTATCATTAGTCTGCTTAGCTTCTACACTCAATAGCATAAATCAAAGGAGAGGTGTTATGACAATCAGAGCTATTGCCGTTAATCCAGAAAAACCGGATCAATTTATTGAAATACAAACAGATAAGCGTGGCCCTGAGGGTTACGACCTGCTGGTCGAAGTGAAAGCCGCCTCGGTGAATCCGGTGGATACCAAAGTCCATAAGGGCGCGCAGAAAAACGGCCTTAAGGAGCCGCGCATTCTGGGCTGGGACGCCAGCGGCGTGGTGCTGGAAGTCGGCAGCAAGGTCAGCAATTTTAAAGTCGGCGACGAAGTCTACTATGCGGGCGATCTCACCCGTCCGGGCAGCAACGCCACGCAGCAGCTGATCGATTCCCGCATCGTCGGCCACAAGCCCACCTCGCTAAACTGGGCCGAAGCCGCCGCGATCCCGCTGACCGCCCTGACCGCCTGGGAAGGTCTCTTTGACCGCCTGCTGATTGATAAGGCTGAAGAAGGCAAAACGCTGCTGATTGTTGGCGGCGCAGGCGGCGTAGGCTCGCTGGCTATTCCTTTCGCTAAGCTGCACAGCAAGGTCACCATCATCGCCACCGCCTCCCGTCCTGACTCGGCGCAGTGGTGTAAAGATCGCGGCGCGGATCTGGTTATCGATTATAAAGATATGCCTGCGGAACTGGAAAAACATGGCCTGAAGCAGGTCGACTATATTTTCTGCCTGAACGATACCGACGGCCACTGGGAGACGCTGGCACAGCTGATCGCGCCGCAGGGGCAAATCTGCACCATCGTGGAAAACGAAAAGCCGCTCAATATGGATCAGCTGAAGCTGAAAAGCGCCGCGCTGCACTGGGAGTTTATGTATACCCGCAGCATGTATAACACGCCGGATATCGCTCGCCAGGGTGAAATTCTGGACGCCACGGCGAAACTGCTGGACGACGGAAAAGTCACCACGTCGCTGAGCAAAACGCTGCAGGGACTGAGCGTGGAAACGCTGACGGAAGCGCACCGTCTGGTGCTGGAAGGCCATATGCGCGGTAAAGTGGTGATGGTTTATTAATCGAACTCCCGAGACGGCTCGCAATCCTTCGAGGGTAGAAACGATATAATGGCGTCGGCGCTTGAGGCTTTTTGCCTCATGTCGTTGGCAGCGATGCTGATGGAGAGTGTGGCAGAAAGAAGAAAGCCCCGAAGGTCATTTTTCAATTAACCAACGAGGCGTTCTGCATGACCAACAGCATCAGAATAGCCTCTTGCCCGCCGCAAGGCAAGGAGAAGGCAGCCATGAAAATACCGCATAACACGCTTATTCTGTGCATATTAATAGTGTGTCTCACGCTGTTACTATTCACCGGCCTGGTAAGGAAATCGCTCTGCGAGATCCGCTACAGGGACGGTAACAGGGAGGTGGCGGCGCTCATGGCTTACGAATCCGGCAAGTAGCTGCCTGAAGGCAGGGGAAACCCTGCCTTTTTGGGGGATGATGAAAGCTGGCATGCCGCAAGCGCCTTTTACAGGGCCGTCGGGTAACGCTGACGGCCCTTTCCGATCTTTTTATCCGCCGCTTCTGTGAGCTGTCCCGCAGCCGCTTAGCCAGATGCCAAAATTTCCCTCGCCTTGCCCCGCCATCCTTGTGCGGCTGTACGATGCCGCCGCCTGGACGCTTTTTTATACTGAAACGGCAACAGGCAGCCGGCGCTCATAAATCTGATTACAAGCCGCTGTCTCCCTCCCTACCCGATGAGGTTTATGGCATGAAAATCAGTCACATTGAGGCTATCCGCCTCGCTATTCCTTTTGAAAGCGATCGCAGTACGCCAGAGGAGCAGACAACGGCCTGGAACGCCGCTTCGCCTGCGTTAAAGAAAATGGAAACGCTGCTGGTGCGCATTACCACGGACGATGGCCGCCAGGGCTGGGGTGAAGGCTTCGGCCATTTATGCAATCCGGTGACGCTTCAGGCGCTGGAATCGCTGGTCATCCCGCTTTTTCTGGGAAAAACGGCGCCCGCAAGCCGCGAGGCGCTGACGGCGCTGGTTAGCGAGGCGGAGCAGGCGCTGCACGCTTTTGGCCGCAGCGGGCCGGTACGCTATGCGCTGTCGGCTATCGATATCGCGCTATGGGATCTGCTGGGTCAGCATCTTGGGCAGCCTTTATGGCAGCTGCTGGGCGCGACGCGCAGCGAGATCGGCCTCTACGCCAGCCTGGTCAGCTACAACAACCAGCCGGAAGAGGTCGCTCGTCAGGTACGGCGCGCCTGGCAGGCGGGCTTTCGCACGATGAAACTGCATGAAACCGATTACGCCGCCATTGCCGCCGCCAGAGCCGCGCTGCCGCAGGAAGCGACCCTGATGGTGGACGTAAACTGCCCGTGGACGGTAGCGGAAGCCACCGCCCGCGCTCGCCAGCTGGCGGAATTAAAGCTGGGCTGGCTGGAAGAGCCGATCTGGCCGCCGGATGATATTGCAGGCCTGGCGGCGGTACGCCGCGCGGGTACGCCGATAGCCGCCGGGGAAAATGTTTGCGGTGACTGGGGATTCGAGCCGTTTTACTCTGCGGCGGCGGTGGACGTGCTGCAGCCCAGCGTGGCAAAAGTAGGCGGCATCACGGCCATGCTGCGCGTGATGGCCCAGGCGGCCGGGCACGGCATTAAAGTGGTGCCGCACTGTTTCTACTACGGCGCAGGTTTGCTGGCGACGGCGCACCTGGTGGCCGCCTTGCCGCAGGATATCCTGCTGGAAGTGCCCTGGATCCGCTTCACGCCGCAGCTCTATCCGCAGCTCGATTTTTCCCCGACGCTTGCCCTCTCCACTACGCCAGGCCTGGGTTTCTCGCCCGATTTGGCCGTGCTGAAAGCTCATACCGTCAGCCATATCACCTTAAGCGCGGAGGCCAGTCATGTTTAAAAACTATCGCAGCGTTGTGGCGCTGCTGCTGTTTTTCGCGGGCGTGCTCAACTATCTGGATCGCGCCGCGCTGTCGGTGATGGCGCCGCTGGTGAAAAAGGATTTGCAGATTGACGACGCGCAGATGGGCATCCTGTTCAGCTGCTTTTTTATCGGCTACTGCCTGTTCTGCTTTTTGGGCGGCTGGGGCGCCGATCGCTACGGCCCGCGCAAGGTATTTGGCTGGGCGGCGGCCGTCTGGTCGCTGTTCTGCGGCGCGACGGCGCTGGCGGGCAGCTTTACGCACCTGCTGATCGTCCGCGTGCTGTTTGGCATCGGCGAAGGGCCGATGGGCACCACCACCAATAAATCGATCTCCAACTGGTTCCCGCGCAAGGAAGTCGGCCGCGCCGTCGGCTTCACCAATGCCGGTCAGCCGCTGGGCGCCGCTATCGCCGCGCCCGTGGTAGGATTGGTCGGGCTGCACTTCGGCTGGCGCGTTTCTTTTATCGTGATTGCCGCGCTGGGCTTTGTCTGGCTGGCTTTCTGGCTGTGGCTGTTTCGCGACAGGCCGGAACACCATCCGCGCGTCAGCGAGCCGGAAAGACAGATGATCGCCGCTCAGCGCCCCGCCACTCGCGTTACCCCGACGGGCCAGGCTAAGACGCCGCTCTGGCACTACGTGCTGTCGCTGCCGGTACTGGGCGTCGCGGCAGCCTTCTTTTGCTTTAACTACATCCAGTTTTTCTTTCTGTCATGGCTGCCCAGCTACCTGACCGACTTTCAGCATCTGGATATTAAAAGCATGAGCCTGATCGGCATTCTGCCGTGGCTGGGCGCGACCATCGGCTTTATCGGCGGCGGCATGATTTCCGATGCGCTGTTCCGCCGTACCGGCAATTTTTTGCTGTCGCGCAAGCTGGTGATCTTCTTTGGGCTGGCGGTAGCCGCCGTCTGCGTGATGCTAACGGCCTGGGCCAGCAGCGTCACGCTGGCGGTTTCGCTGATTACGCTGGCCAGCGTGTTCGCCTATATGACGCCACAGGCGTGCTGGTCGCTGCTGCAGGATATCGTGCCCGCCGAGCGCATCGGTACCGCCGGCGGCTTTGTGCATCTGCTGGCGAACCTGGCGGGCATCCTGTCGCCGGGCATCACCGGGTTTCTGATCCAGTATGGCGGCGGCTATTCGTCGGCCTTTTTACTGGCCAGCGTACTGGCGCTGACCGGAATGGCGCTGCTGGGTATCTTTGTGCGTGAGCGCAGCGTCAACGCGCTGCGGGCGCTGGCTTAGCCTGCAAAAAGGGAGCGTCCTTTGCTCCCTTCAGATTGATGACAAACTTAAAAGCTTGCGGGTACACCGCCGTTTTTTTACAGCAACACAATCGCTTCACGGCGGCAGAGGCTGAGCGGATAAGCGGACCGTTTTCGCGCATGGACGCGCGAAACGAGCCTCCATAGACGTGCGCGTCCGTGTTCCGAGCTGCCTCTGCTGCTATTCACCAGACTAGTAGCTATCTGATGGCTGAGTACAGGTTTGTCAGCAGCCTGAAGGGAGCGTCCTTCGCTCCCTTTATTCTATTCGCTCAGCCGCCGGTTGAACGCGCGCCCAGCATCTCCTGCACCAGCTCCACGCAGCGCAGAAAGCGCTCGTCGTAGCTATCCTGCTCGACGTGCACAAAATCGATATTGTTCGCCTCCAGCATGGAAACCAGCAGCGCCTGGAACTCTTTGCGATCCACCGAGCTGCCGAGGCTACGCAGCCCGTCCGCTACCCAGGGGACGTTGTTCTCGACCAGGATCACCAAATCAAAGCGGTACTCATCAATCAGCGCCTGCACAAAAGGATGCTCGCGCCCCTCATACTTCTTACAGAAGGCCTGGGTCGTCACAAAGTCGGTATCGATAAAGGCGACCTTGTTCGCATATTTCACCGCAAAATCGATGTACTGTGCCTGGCCCAGCGCGATCTTATCGTAGTCAGAATATTGCAGCGCCATCTCGTCGCCGCCCAGGTGTGAGAACACGTAGTCGCGCCCAAATTCCCAGGCGCTGGTGGTGTTAAAAATATTTGCCAGCTTGTTAACCAGCGTCGATTTACCGCTCGACTCGCCGCCCAGGATAGCCACCGTGCGCACAAAGAACGGTTTTACTTCCGTCGGAATATATTCCCAGTAGCGGAAAGGATCCTGGCGGATCTGCGCGCCGCTGATGTTCATAAAGGATCGTTTAGGATCGATCAGCACCGCCTCAATGCCCAAATGCTGCTGATACTGCGGCGCATCCGGCTCTTCGCTGGTATAAACCCGATTGGGGACAATACCGTGGTTTTCCATAAAGTCATTGATGCCCCGGCTCCAGACGTCCCAGCCGTGCGGATAAGGCTCCATGCCCTCTTCGTTAAACGAATGGATACGGATATTTTTCTGGTACTTAAAAGTTTGCAGCAGCCAGCGCAGGCGATCGCTGACGGTCGGCTGCTGCGACATGGCGCTGGCCTCGAACAGCTCGCGGTCGCGCGACTCGTCGTAGCCCATAATGATATGCAGCTCGTCAACCTGACTACAGGCGCGCTGGATCAGATAGATGTGGCCGGTATGCAGCGGATAGAATTTGCCGAACACCACGCCGATGGTTTTTTCACGGCGCGGAAACTCCAGGCCAAGATAGCGGTGCAGCGCCTCCAGCTTTTGCGCGCTGGGGCTTTTGATCTTGGCGTTGAGCAGCTGGCTGAGGTAGCCCTTGGTCATGCCGCTGGCTTCCGCCACCTGCTGCAACGTACAGCCCTGCTGGCGAATAGCCGTTTTCAGATAATCAAATGACGACACCGGGTGCCTCCTGCATAACGGGCGTACGTTCCGCCGCTTTGAAATGCGGAGCGCGCAACACGCTCCGCTTTTAAGTTAAAGCTCGTCGAGGATCGCCAGCGCGTCGGCCAGCTTTTTCACGCCGTACACCTTCATGTTCTCCGGCGTTTTCTTCGGCACGTTGGCAATGGGCACAATGGCGCGACGGAAGCCATGCTTGGCCGCTTCGGAAATACGCTCCTGGCCGCTCGGCACCGGACGGATTTCTCCGGCCAGCCCGACCTCGCCAAACACCACCAGATCCTGCGGTAAAGGGCGATCGCGCAGGCTGGAGACCATCGACAGCATTAACGCTAAGTCGGCGCTGGTTTCCGTGACCTTCACGCCGCCGACCACGTTGACGAAAACGTCCTGATCGGCCATTTGCAGACCGCCGTGACGATGCAGCACCGCCAGCAGGATCGCCAGACGGTTCTGCTCCAGGCCGACCGCCACGCGGCGTGGATTCCCCAGCATCGAGTGATCCACCAGCGCCTGGATCTCAACCAGCAGCGGCCGCGTGCCTTCCCACAGCACCATTACCGAACTGCCGGAGGTGACCTCGTCGCCGCGGCTGAGGAAGATGGCGGAAGGATTGCTGACTTCCCGCAGCCCCTGTTCGGTCATGGCGAACACGCCCAGCTCGTTCACCGCGCCGAAGCGGTTTTTATGGCTGCGCAGGGTGCGAAAACGCGAATCCGCATCGCCATCCAGCAGCACCGAGCAGTCGATGCAGTGTTCCAGAACCTTTGGCCCCGCCAGCGAGCCGTCTTTCGTAACGTGGCCGACCATCACGATCGCCACGCCGCGTGTTTTCGCAAAGCGGGTCAGGTAGGCGGCGGTTTCCCTGACCTGCGCCACGCTGCCGGGCGAGGACTGGATATCCGCCATATGCATCACCTGAATGGAGTCGATCACCATCAGCTTCGGCTCTTCCTGCTCGGCGATCTGGCAGATCTGCTCAATGCTGGTTTCCGAAAGCATATTCAGATTGGCGGTCGGCAAACCCAGCCGGTGCGCGCGCATCGCCACCTGCTGCAGCGACTCCTCGCCGGTGACGTAGAGCGTTTTCATGTTCTCGGAAAGCTTGCAGAGCGTTTGCAGCAGCAGCGTACTTTTCCCCGCGCCGGGGCTGCCGCCGATCAGGATGGCGCTGCCCGGCACCACGCCGCCGCCCAGCACGCGATCGAACTCCTTAAAGCCGGTGCTGAAGCGCGGCAGCGCCTCCAGGCTGATTTCCGACAGTTTTTGCACGCGGCTTGGGCCGGCGCTGCCCGCATAGCCGGTCAGACGTTCGTTACGCGCCACCGTTGGCGACGCCGCCAGGCGCACCTCGGTGATGGTGTTCCAGGCCTGGCAGGCGCTGCATTGCCCCTGCCAGCGTGGATAATCTGCGCCGCATTCATTACAAACAAAGGCGCGCTTTACCGCTTTGGCCAAATCTACCCCTTAGCGTTCTTCATGGATCAGGCTGCCGGTCAGGATGCAGAGCACGCCTAACAGGTCAGCATGACGGATGGTAACTTCTGTTTTTTCGTTAACTTTCGGCTTGGCGTGATAGGCGATGCCCAGCGCGGACGCCTGGATCATCAGCAGATCGTTGGCGCCGTCGCCAATTGCCACGGTTTGTTCCGGCGCGATCTCAAAGCGCTTCGCCAGCTTTCGCAGCGTCTCGGCTTTGTATTTCGCATCGACGATATCGCCCAGCACTTCGCCGGTCAGCTTGCCGTCGCGGATTTCCAGCTGGTTCGCCACAATCGCGGAAAGGCGCAGCTTATCGCGCAGGTATTCCGCAAAATAGGTAAAGCCGCCGGAAGCGATCGCCACCTGCCAGCCCAGCGCCTGGAGCTTGTGCACCAGCGAACTGAGACCCGGCATCAGCGGCATTTCCGCCCTGACCTGTGCCAGAATATTGGCGTCGGCGCCTTTAAGTGTAGCCACGCGCTGGCGCAGGCTGGCGGTAAAATCGAGTTCGCCGCGCATCGCGCGTTCGGTCACTTCCGCCACCAGCTCGCCGCTGCCCGCCAGTTTGGCGATCTCGTCGATACATTCAATCTGGATAGCGGTGGAATCCATATCCATTACCAGCAGACCCGGCGTTTTCAGGTGCGGAATACGGCCCAGCGGCGCCACGTCCAGCCCGGCTTCGTGCGCCAGTTTGGCCGCGCGCGGCGTCAGCGAGCCCGCCAGCCGGATAACCTGATAGTCCTCCACCGCCCAGGCGCTGACGATAACCATCGCCGCCCCCAGCCTGTGCTGTAGCGCCGTCAGGCGATCTTTATTCAGGCCGCGCCCATACAGAAGCCAGCCGGTGCGGCCAGCGCGATAATCCAGCGGCATCACTTCATCGCCGCTGAGGGAAAGAGGTAAACCCGGCCAGAGAGAGACATCCGAAGGCAGGTCGCACCAGGTCAGACTATTTGGCATTACAGCTCCTGTAGGGGACAGTTTAATCACGCAAGAGGCTACCCTGTCTCGCCCGCTTCTGGCAACATAAATGCGGTTCCGTTTCCGGACAATAGGTGAAGGGCAAAAATGGCAAAAGCCAAACTAACATTTCGGCTGCACCGCACGGTAATCGTCCTGATCTGCCTGGCGCTGCTGGTCGTGCTGATGCAGGGCGCATCATGGTTCAGCATGGGCCATCAGATGGCCCGCTCGGAGCAGGTGGAGGAGCTGGCGCGCACGCTGACTCGCCAGGTCGCCTTTAGCCTGTCGCCGCTGATGGAAAACAGCGATGACAACCATCAGAAGATTATCGATGTTCTCGCACAGCTGACCAAAGAGAGCCGCATTCTGGACGCATCGGTCTATGACGACAGCGGCACGCTGCTGGCGCGCAGCGGCGAAACCATTAACGTGCGCGACCGGCTGGCGCTGGACGGACAACGGGCCGGCAGCTACTTCAACCATCAGCTGGTGGAGCCGCTGGCCAGCGCTGACGGGCCGCGCGGTTTTCTACGCGTCACGCTGGATACCCACGTGCTGGTGACGGATTCGCGTCAGGTCGATAACACCACCAATATCCTGCGCCTGATGATGCTGCTGGCGCTGGCTATCGGCATTATCCTTACCCGTACGCTGCTGCGGGATCGCCGCACGCGCTGGCAGCAGTCGCCCTTTCTGCTTACCGCTAACCGTCCGGTAAAAGAAGATAACGGCGACGACGCGCCTGCGGAAAAAAGTTAGCGGCCGCTTTTTTCCGGGCGGCCTTCACCTCTTACGCCATTCGCTCAATCTGCGGCGGCAGCGCGTTCAGCGTCTGCTGCATAGCCGCCGCAATCCGGCAAAACTCATTACTCCATTCAGCGCCTGCGGCAATCATCTGCCAGTAGCGCTGCGCCATAGCTAATGCCCGAAACCACACCTCGCGCGGCACGGCGGGATCGAGGGCAATCTGCGGCGGCTTATCACGCATGTGCCCGCTGCTGTTCGGCGCAAAACTCATGGGAAGCATGTCGTAAGCGGGCGTCAGGCTAAGCCCGGCGGCCTGCCGGAAAAACGACAGGTTGCCGCTGTGCATATCACCGTTGGCGATCAGTCGGCCAAACGCCCACTGTAGCGTACCGCGCGTTGCATCCTCCAGGGATATCAACCGTTGCTCTGCCAGCATGGCTAACGCCTGCGGCCAGCGGGTTTGGCTGCCGAGATATTCAGCCTGTACCGCCTCCAGCGAAACAAGACTTTTTCTGCCCCGATCGGCAATACGATTAAAACGCACGACTTCCAGAAAGGTTTGGCCGTCCGGTGCCCTGAAGATGCTGCCCTGCGCCGCCGCCAGGCCATTTTCAGCCAGCAGCTGCAATGCCAGCGCCTCTGCTCTGAGC
The DNA here is from genome assembly GCF_030433775.1 of Erwinia sp. PsM31. Classification (NCBI taxonomy): domain Bacteria; kingdom Pseudomonadati; phylum Pseudomonadota; class Gammaproteobacteria; order Enterobacterales; family Erwiniaceae; genus Erwinia; species Erwinia sp. PsM31. The sequence goes on along the minus strand of NZ_JARUWZ010000016.1, from coordinate 15,530 downwards.
AGATCGCACCAGCGCTGGCTGTTCTGGTTACGCTGCGGCGGCGTGAATTTTACCAGCAGATGCACGCCGCTACCGTCGGCCCGTTCAACGCAGCAGGCGAATTTCGGCTGTTCGCCGCCCGCAGAGGAGCCGATATCTTCGCCGGTCAGCACTTTCTCCGCCAGCTGCGGATAGCGATAGCGTTTTTCCTGCGGGCTGATGGGCTGCGGCACGGGCTGCTGTAACCATTGCTGATAGCTTTGGGTGCCGATCAGCCAGTTGCCGGAAATATCGCTGCCGCGTCTCGTTAACGCAAGCAGGCAATGGTCTTCATTCCACTGTCGGCTGTCTTCCGGCAATCCGAGCTGTAACGCACACTCTTTGCTCCACGCGCGTCCCAGAAAACCCTGTGGCCGCATATCGCTCAGATACCAGGGCAGGCCGTCGAACTGCTGCCAGTCTCCCTGCATATCTTCTATCAGGCAGCTTCCTGCGGGCCAGATACTGTAAAGCCGCCCGGCTTCCTGCGCACGGCCCTGCTCATCAATCTGCCAGAGCGGAAAAACGCACTCTTCCCGCACCGGTCGCAGCAACGCATAGCGCGTGGCGCGCGCACGGCCAAACTTCAGCACCTGCGGCTGAGCGGAAAGCGTGCGTGACAGCGTGGCCTGGCTGACGCCTGAGCGCTGGATCAGCGTGGCGGCATCAAGCGGGCCGTGCAGCAAAAGTGACGTTATTGCAGACATAATGACCCACCATGAATAGATTCATGAATAGATACTTATCACTTAATTGTCTGAGGATAAAGGACAATAGCAAAAAACGAGCGGGAAAGATGAATAGATACTTTTACGGGAAAACCGGTCGATTCTCCGACCGGTTTTAGCCAACGGCCGCTGAGGGCAGCGGCCGCTTAAATCAGGCTTTATCGCCCAGCAGAACGGATTCCAGCGCGATCTCAACCATGTCGTTAAACGTGGTCTGACGCTCGGCCGCCGAGGTCTGCTCATGGGTGCGGATATGGTCGGAAACGGTACAGATAGCCAGCGCTTTCGCGCCGAACTCCGCCGCCACGCCATAGATGCCCGCTGCTTCCATTTCCACGCCCAGGATGCCGTACTTTTCCATCACGTCGAACATCTGCGGATCCGGCGTATAGAACAGATCGGCGGAGAAGATGTTGCCGACGCGTGCTTCCACGCCCAGGTTTTTCGCCGCGTCTACCGCGTCGCGCACCATATCGAAATCGGCGATGGCCGCGAAATCGTGATCCTTAAAGCGCATGCGGTTCACTTTGGAATCGGTGCTGGCACCCATACCGATCACGATATCGCGCAGCTTCACGTCTTCACGAACCGCGCCGCAGGAGCCTACGCGAATAATCTTCTTCACGCCGAATTCGGTGATCAGCTCTTTGGCGTAGATTGAGCAGGAAGGAATGCCCATGCCGTGGCCCATCACGGAGATTTTGCGGCCCTTGTAAGTGCCGGTATAGCCCAGCATCCCACGCACGTTATTGACTTCCACGGCATCCTGCAAAAAGGTTTCCGCAATGTGCTTTGCGCGCAGCGGATCGCCCGGCATCAGCACCACGTCAGCGAAATCACCCATTTCTGCGTTAATATGAGGGGTAGCCATCTTTTATCCTTATTTACTTTTTGCCGGCTTGCACCGGCGTGTTACGTTGCGCTGATTACAGCATGCTTTTGCCATATTCCATTGCGGACAGGCCAAAATACGTTGCGACAGTCTGACCGATATCCGCAAAAGTGTCACGGTATCCCAGCGAGCCTGGCTTAACGTTCGGGCCGTAAATCAAAATTGGAATGTGCTCGCGGGTATGTTCCGTGCCCTGCCAGGTTGGATCGCAGCCGTGGTCGGCGGTGAGGATCAGAATATCGCCCTCTTGTACCAGCGCCATCAGCTCCGGCAGACGACGGTCAAACAGCTCCAGGCCGCCCGCGTAGCCAGCCACGTCGCGACGGTGGCCCCAGGTGGAGTCGAAATCCACAAAGTTGGTAAAGACGATGCTGTTGTCCGGCGCCGTTTTCATCTCCTGCACGGTCGCGTCAAACAGCGCGTCCAGCCCGGTCGCCTTCACTTTTTTGGTGATGCCGACGTGCGCATAGATATCGGCGATTTTGCCCACGGAGACCACTTCGCCGCCTTTTTCCTCCACCAGCTTTTTCAGGATGGTGGGCGAAGGCGGTTCAACGGCCAGATCGTGACGGTTGCCGGTACGTTCGAAGTGCCCCGCTTTGTCGCCCACAAACGGACGTGCGATCACGCGGCCAATGTTATAGCCGCCTTCGGTCAGCGCTTCGCGGGCGATTTCACAGAGATCGTACAGGCGCTGTAAGCCAAAGGTTTCTTCATGACAGGCGATCTGGAACACCGAGTCGGCAGAGGTATAGAAAATCGGCTTGCCGGTTTTCATATGCTCTTCGCCCAGCTGGTCAAGGATCACCGTGCCGGAAGAGTGGCAGTTGCCCAGATAGCCAGGCAGGCCCGCTTTTTCTACCAGCTCGTCCAGCAGCGCCTGCGGGAAGCTGTTCTCTTTTTCCGTGAAGTAGCCCCAGTCAAACAGCACCGGCACGCCGGCGATTTCCCAGTGGCCGGAAGGCGTATCTTTGCCCGACGACAGCTCGCTGGCATAGGCGTAGGCGCCGATAATTTCAGCGTCTTTATCCAGCCCCAATGGGAACTTACCGGTAGAGGCCTCCGCCGCTTTGCCTAAGCCCAGCGCGGTAAGATTGGGCAGATGCAGCGGCCCTTTGCGGCCGATATTCGCTTCGCCTTTAAAGCAGGCTTCGGCAATATGCCCCAGCGTATCGGAACCTTCATCGCCAAACTTATGAGCGTCTTTGCTTGACCCAATGCCGAAAGAGTCGAGCACCATAATAAATGCACGTTTCATCGTGGTCTCCTGCGTTGTTAACGCGATGAGCTAAATTTTATCGATCGGAACAGTATGCCGTTTATTGCGTCACTCTGCGATAAATAACTGGCGTCGGCTGCGGTGATTTTTCTGCCAGGGTTATCGCCTGTTTCACTGCGGCGGCGGCCTCCTGCCAGCTCGCTTCGCTGGCGGCGTGGATCACCGCCAGCGGCCGCTGGCCGTCCACGCTGTCGCCCAGCTGCGCCATCTCGCTCAGCCCTACGCTGTAGTCGATACTGTCGCTGGCGCGACGACGACCGCCGCCCATCGCCACTACGGCCAGCCCCAGCGCGCGGGTATCCATTGCGCTGACGATGCCGGGCCGGTCGGCATACACCGCTTTGCTGAGCATCGGCGCGGGCAGGTAGCTGTCCAGCCTGTCGATAAAGTCGGTTGGGCCTTTTTGCGCGGCCACCATGCGCGCAAACACTTCCGCCGCGCGGCCGTTATCCAGCACCGCCTGAAGCTTACGCATGGCTTCATCGCGATCGGCCGCCAGCCCGCCTGACAGCAGCATTTCGGCGCTGAGCGCCATCGTCACTTCCAGCAGGCGCGGATTGCGGTATTCGCCGGTCAGGAAGCGCACCGCCTCGCGCACTTCCAGCGCGTTGCCCGCGCTGGAGGCCAGTACCTGATTCATATCGGTCAGCAGCGCGGTAGTTTTGCAGCCTGCACCGTTGGCCACGCCGACAATCGCCTGTGCCAGGCTTTCAGACTGCTCAAAAGTCGGCATAAAAGCGCCTGAACCGACTTTAACGTCCATCACCAGCGCATCCAGCCCTTCGGCGAGCTTTTTCGCCAGGATCGAGGCGGTGATCAGCGGAATGGAATCAACGGTCGCCGTGATATCGCGCGTGGCGTAGAAGCGCTTGTCGGCCGGCGCCAGCGAGTTGGTCTGGCCGATAATTGCCACGCCAACCTCTTTGATAATATTACGGAAGGTGTGATCTTCCGGGAAGATATCGAAGCCGGGGATCGCCTCCAGCTTATCCAGCGTGCCGCCGGTGTGACCAAGGCCGCGCCCGGAGATCATCGGCACATAGCCGCCGCAGGCCGCCACCATCGGGCCAAGCATCAGCGAGGTGACATCGCCCACGCCGCCGGTTGAGTGCTTATCCACTACCGGCCCGTTCAGCCCCAGGCTCTGCCAGTTCAGCACCGAGCCGGAATCGCGCATTGCCATCGTCAGCGCCACGCGCTCCGGCAGCGTCATATCATGGAACCAGATGGTCATCGCCAGCGCGGCAATTTGTCCTTCCGATACCGCATTATCGCGTACACCGTTAATAAAGAAGCGAATTTCTTCCTCGCTCAGCGCCTGACCATCTCTTTTTTTACGAATAATTTCCTGTGGCAGAAACACGTTACCCCCTGGTGAGGTTTGATGGCCCGGCCGTCGCGTCCGGGCTGGGTTGACGGGCGCCCGCTTATTTCGGCAGGCGGGCTGACCCGTTTATGAAGGTGGATTAGTAAGCGGAATCGCTTTTTGCGCCAGCGTGACCGGCCGCGTTCAGCAGGCTGGCCAGCAGGCTGGAGGCGCCGAAGCGGAAATGCCGCGCGTCGGCCCACTCTTCGCCCAGGATATCGTCCGCCAGCTTCAGGTAGATAGCCGCGTCTTCAGCAGTTTTCACGCCGCCCGCCGGCTTAAAGCCAACCTGGTGCTTTACGCCTTTTTCGGCGATAACCCGCAGCATGATTTCCGCCACTTCCGGCGTGGCGTTAACCGCGACTTTGCCGGTAGAGGTTTTAATAAAGTCTGCACCGGCATCGATAGCGATTTCAGACGCTTTACGGATCAGCTCTTCTGTTTTCAGCTCGCCGGTTTCGATAATGACCTTCAGCAGCACGCCCGCGTCGGCGCAGGCTTCTTTGCAGGCGTAAACCATGTCGTAGCCGACTTCTTCGTTACCGGCAATCAGCGCGCGGTAAGGGAAAACTACGTCCACTTCATCAGCGCCGTAGGCGATAGCGGCATGCGTTTCCGCCAGTGCGATTTCGATGTCGTCGTTGCCGTGCGGGAAGTTAGTCACGGTAGCGATACGAATATCCGGCGTGCCCTGCTCGCGCAGCGTTTTACGCGCAATCGGAATAAAACGGGGATAGATGCAGATGGCCGCCGTCTCGCCAACAGGCGTTTTGGCCTGATGACACAGCGCAACCACTTTGGCGTCCGTATCGTCGTCGTTCAGGGTGGTCAAATCCATCAGCTTCAGCGCGCGAACGGCGGCGGTGGTTAAATCAGTCATGGTTTTCTCCGAAAAGGCGGTTGGCGTGGGCGCAGCACAGGGACAATGTTAGGATAGTAACATTCGTTCCGGGCTTCGTCTGTGATAGCTTTCACATTGAGGCCGCTGCTGTTGCCGTAATTGTAGCGCAAACCGGACAGAAATCACACCAGACTGCCGGAATACAGGGTACAGGCCCGCCGATCGGACATCACAAAATGTTATGATAGTAACATTGAGAAACGACGTTATTCACTGGCGGAGAATAACATCAGGCATATTTCTTCAGACGATAATTATGGATGCCCTGCCTGATAAACCTCTCTGCCAGCAGCATGGGATCCACGAATTATGAAATAACTACGTCACAGGTTATGACACTGCGCGCCGCCCGCATCAATGTTAGCATTAATGGTGCTGCTATTTATGGCCCTTTCAATAAATAAGGCCGCTAATCAAAGCGACCTTGAGCGATATGGGCTGATTCATTCAGGCATTTCAATAATTACTGTCCCTACCGGATTTATTTAATCTGTTAAGAAGAAAAACAAAGATATCATCTAAAAGCCGAATGCTGCCCAAAGAAGTTATTATTATCACTGCCCAGCGAGAAAAGCTTTGCGGTAGCGGGCACCAGGCGGACACAATGCCCATCCCACTTAATATGGCTGATGCAAATTGAAACCCCACGATAATAACAATTATATGCCCAATTTTTATTAAGGATTCTTTCTTTACCAGGTACATTGCCCCGGGGAAATGCTCCCCCCTCCGTTTGAGTTTCGGTTAGGTTCCCTCACACATGATTTATAGCTGTTAGCAACATGCCGCCTGTCATACCCGCCGGGCCTTCTTTAACTCCCCCAATTATACCCATTCCTGTGTCTACCAGGCAGTCAACATTAACATCTTTGTAAATATCTACGCCAGCTCCCCGCTGTATAGTTGATTGCCGTGAATTTTTTTTACCTGCACCACCAGCCTCATAATTGCTATGTTCATTACCCCCTGAAATAGCCCTCAAAGTTCAGCACTAATTTCTCGAATAGCCATAATAAAATCCTTTTAACTTCAACCTGAAATATAATTAGTTTCCTTTCACGTCTTAACAAGGCAAAGAAAGTTTTACACCTGATTCAGGAAACCGTCAAGCAGCGAAATTTTCGTCAAAAATAAAGACTAAAGACATTATCAAACAAAGGATTGGGGATTAATTTTGCGCGATATCAGGTGGGATATGGAATACACGATCGGCAATAACTGAATTAATATGATGGCAATCACAATTATTGTGCCGTGAAAGGGTGGCCTGACGTATCACAGCGATAGCAGCCCGGTCTGCCGGGAAAGGTTTCGAAACCGTACATTAGCCAGGATGGACGGTTAATGACCTACTGTACATACCAGCGTCAGATCCGAAACAGTCGGCGGGTATTTTCGCGAAGCGTGTCGGCAATCTCCTGCGGCGATTCATCGCGGATCTCGCACAGGCTCTGCCAGACGTGCTTGATTCTTTCGGGACGGTTTGGCTGGCCCTGAAAACCCTGCACCGGCATATCGGGCGAATCGGTTTCTAACAGCAGCGAGGTCAGCGGCAAACGTGCAATAGCATTGCGGGTTTTGCTGGCCCGCTCGTAGGTGATAGTGCCGCCGACGCCAATGGCAAAGCCTTCGCGGATAAAGGCTAACGCCTGCTGCTCGCTACCGGCAAAGCCGTGCACCACGCCGCGCGCGGGCAAGTCGAGCTTGCGCAGCTGCATCGCCAGCTTGTCGTGCGTGCGCCTTGAATGCAGGATCACCGGTAAATCATAGCGCCTTGCCAACCGCAGCTGCGCCTCCAGCACCGCCTGCTGCTTGTCGAACTGCGGGTTTTCAATATAAAGATCCAGCCCGATCTCGCCGATCGCTATCAGCTTCGACGACCCCTGCCGTAGATAGTCTTCCAGCTGTTGCAGATGCGCTTCCTGATGGCCGGCAATCGCCATCGGATGCGTACCCAGCGCCGCGTATAAAGGCGCATACTTTTCCGCCAACGCCAGCACCCCGGCAAAACGATCCGCCGAAACGCCCACCGCAATGATCTTTTCCACCCCGGCTTCCGCCGCCAGCCGCAGGCTTTCCGCCTCGTTGCCGCAGAAGGGCGGAAAATCAAAGTGACAGTGCGTATCGACAAAAGTCATGCCAGCGATCCTTCAGGAAAATCATCATCATTGCTCGCCGGTGGTACGATCGCCGGTTCATTGGCGGGCGGCACGTCCGGCACCACTGGCGCAGTAGCCTGTGCTTCACCCTGCAACCACTGCCCTATTGTAGCCAAAAAATAACGGCCGCAGCGACGGCCCAGATGATAGTCCTGATTGAGCGAGGCGATGCGGCTGCCCAGCGCCATGCTTGCCAGCGCGCGCGGTGGGAAAATTTCAATGATATTCAGATCGCCAGGCGGCTCGTTAATGAACTGCTGGGTCTGGCGGTAGCTCTCTTCATGCAGGTGCATGATATTAACCAGCGGCTGTAGCGCGCCTTTGTCCAGCCAGCGCTCGACGCGCTTCAGCCACTGCGGCGTATAGGTCATCTGCGACGGCACGGTTCGGATGACGACTATGGTGTCGGCACCGCGCCGCGCCGCTTCGCGTACCGGCACCGCATCGCTGATGCCGCCGTCCAGGTAGCTGATGCCTTCCAGATCGACGCCGGGTCGGTACATGCCGGGAATGGCGCTGGAGGCTTTGATGATGTTCAGCCAGTTCGCTGCGGTGGGGGCAAAGTAGCCGGGCGAATAGTCGTCGCTGCGGCAGGCGCACATGTAAAACTCGCGCCCCCGGGAAAACGCCTCTTCGCCCGCCGTCATCGCCAGCGGAAACTCTTTGGCGGTAATATCCACCAGCCAGTCCAGATCGATCAGATGGCCGCCGCGCACAAAGCGCAGCGGATCGAAGAAAAGTTTGCTGGTGGTATAGCGCGTGATCACCCGCCGGGCATAGCCAGGCTGACCGCAGATAAATGCAGAGAGGTTCTGCGCGCCTGCGGAAGTACCAATCATCAGGTCAAAAGGATTAAAACCAACCCGCTGAAACTCGTCCAGTACGCCTGCGGTAAAAATCCCGCGCTGTCCGCCGCCTTCACAGACCAGAGCGAGCTTGCCCGGATGAAAAGGTGCCAGCGCCAGCGGCGTAATATTGCCGAGCGTAATCGGAATGCGTCTGCCCACCTTTCTCCCTCCCTCTGATAGCTAATGCGGTGAGGATACGCTCACGTAGTGGCGGCGGTTTGGCGCTTATTGCTATGAGTGTTAATGCGGGGAGTGAAAAGCGTGACGAAGTGTAGCGAGAAATGAACGCGGGGCAAAAAGGTAATGAAATGCAGCGTGAAATGAACGCAGGTAAAAAGTGACGAAATGCAGCGTGACATGAACGTGGAAAAAAATGCAGCGTGACATGAACGTGGGAAAAAAATGCAGCGAGAAGTAAACGGGGAAAAGAGAGGAAGTGCAGACGGGCGAGACGTTTCTTCCCACGGCAGCGCTGACGCTGCCGTGGAGAGCGTTAAAGCTATAACTTCTTGCGGCCGGTAAACAGGCTGATCAGGAAGATAATGATACCGACAACGAAGACAATTTTCGCTGCCCATGCTGCCGTACCTGCCAGACCACCGAAACCTAATGCAGCGGCGATCAGTGCGATAACCAGAAAGATAATACCCCAACGAAACATAAGCTTCTCCTTACCCTATATTAAAATCGAACATCATCTGTTATTGATTTCTGCCTGACGACGGCGCCGTCACGGGCTGGCCGTAATAGCCAGCCCGCGCCGGTATTACGATTTCACCGCCAGATCGTTTTTCACGCTCTTGACGCCTTCAATCGCTTTGGCAATGCCTTCAGCACGATCTGACTGTGCCTGGGTTTTTACCGAACCGGAAAGCTGAACCACACCGTTGGTGGTTTCAACTTTCACGTTGCGGGACGGTACGATGTCATCCGCTAACAGTTTAGCTTTAATTTCGCTGGTTGTTGCTGCATCACCGGCATAGCCGCTGACGCTGCTTTTTGCGCTGTCTTTAACGTGTAGTTTATCGCTGACGGATTTTACGCCCTCAATTTTTTTCGCTTCGGAAACGGCCAGTTCAGCCTGATCCTGAGAAGCGACAAAACCACTCAGCGTCACGACGCCTTCATGAGTTTTGACTGAGATATCCGTACTTTTAATAGCGTCGTTATCAACCAGGGCAGCTTTCACCTTGGCGGTCACGCCGCTGTCATCCATGTATCCACCGACTTTTTTCATAGAGCTATCGATTTTAGAACCCGCGCTGTCGGTCGTGGACTGTACTTTTGGCGTAGTGGTGTCTTCTGCCATCGCAGCGCCACTAACCAGTGCAGAACCTACCAGAGCAGCCATCAGAGTTTTAGCAATCTTAGTCTTGTTCATCGATCTCTTCCTTCTTAGGTTGATGCACCCACAACTGTGAGCTTTCAGTCACAAACGGCGTGACTGCAGTAGTCAGGCTTTGTAGCAACCGCGCCACATATTTTGCGTCCTGTTGAAATAAATATAGACGCTGATCTGAATTCTGCTGCCCTTTGTGGTTGATATGGCGGATAAATGGGCAAAAGCGGATTTTTTTAAGATGAGTCTGTAAGGTGGGATCTGAACAACAGCGGGCAAAAAAAAGCGGCGCCGAAGCGCCGCCTGTCAGGGTAACCGTATGTAGGCTGCCTGTTAGTGTTCGCGCGTTTTGCGGAACACCACGTCAGGATAGCGTTCCTGGGTAATATTCAGGTTGACCATGGTCGGCGCGATATAAGTCAGGTTATCGCCGCCGTCCAGCGCCAGGTTTACCTCGTTTTTACGCTGGAACTCGTCGAACTTCTTCGCATCGCTGCATTCCACCCAGCGGGCGGTAGAGACGTTGACCGACTCATAGATCGCTTCGACGTTGTATTCGCTTTTCAGTCGCGCCACCACCACGTCAAACTGCAGCACGCCGACCGCGCCTACAATCAGATCGTTATTGTGCACGGGACGGAACACCTGTACCGCGCCCTCTTCCGACAGCTGCACCAGCCCTTTCAGCAGCTGCTTTTGCTTGAGCGGGTCGCGCAGGCGAATACGACGGAACAGTTCCGGCGCGAAGTTCGGAATACCGGTGAACTTCATGTTCTCGCCCTGGGTAAAGGTATCGCCGATCTGAATGGTGCCGTGGTTATGCAGGCCGATGATATCGCCCGGATACGCCTCTTCAACATGCGAGCGATCGCCCGCCATAAAGGTGAGCGCGTCGGCAATCACCACGTCTTTGCCCAGACGAACCTGACGCAGCTTCATGCCCTTTTCATACTTGCCGGAAACCACGCGCAGGAAGGCCACGCGGTCACGGTGTTTCGGATCCATATTCGCCTGGATCTTAAACACGAAGCCGGTGAATTTCTCGTCTGCGGCGGTAACGGTACGGGTATCGGTGGCGCGCGGCATAGGCGACGGCGCCCACTCCACCAGGCCATCCAGCATATGATCCACGCCGAAGTTGCCCAGCGCGGTACCAAAGAACACCGGCGTCAGCTGGCCGTTCAGGAACGCTTCTTTCTCAAACTCGTGCGACGCGCCCTGGACCAGCTCCAGCTCTTCGCGCAGCTGTGCCGCCAGCTCTTCGCCAATGGCGGCGTCCAGCTCCGGGTTATCCAGCCCTTTCACCACACGGACTTCCTGAATGGTGTGGCCTTTACCGGACTGATAAAGATAGGTTTCGTTTTTATAGAGGTGATAAACGCCCTTGAACAGCTTGCCGCAGCCGATTGGCCAGGTGATCGGCGCGCAGGCAATCTTCAGCTCGCTTTCCACCTCGTCCAGCACTTCCATCGGATCGCGGATATCACGGTCCAGCTTGTTCATAAAGGTCAGGATCGGCGTATCGCGCAGGCGGGTGACTTCCATCAGCTTGCGGGTACGATCCTCAACGCCTTTAGCGGCATCGATAACCATCAGGCAGCAGTCGACCGCCGTCAGCGTGCGGTAGGTATCTTCCGAGAAGTCTTCGTGTCCCGGCGTATCCAGCAGGTTGACCAGGCTGTCGCGATAGGGAAACTGCATCACGGAGGTGGTGATCGAAATACCACGCTGCTTTTCCATCTCCATCCAGTCGGATTTCGCGTGCTGGCTGGAGCCGCGTCCCTTTACCGTACCGGCGGTCTGGATCGCCTGTCCGAACAGCAGCACCTTTTCGGTGATGGTGGTTTTACCGGCATCCGGGTGCGAGATAATGGCAAAAGTGCGGCGACGAGCCACCTCTTGCATAAAAGGTGCATTTGACATGAAAAAACTCTGTTTGGTGCTGTGCCGCCGCTGCGCGGTTTGCGCAGGAAGACACAGGCGATTAATCATCAATGGCCGGCATTTTCGCCGATTCGGACGCTATACACAATCCACAACGGCGAATGCCTGGCGTAAATGGAAGAAAGGCCGCAAAGCGCGGCGTAAAAGTGCGCCCGTCAGCGGAAGCCAGCGGCGCTAAAGGACGAAGTCTCTTTTTACGTCTAGCGGCGATGGCGGCTTACCAGACAATTTTCTCACTCTCCTGATCGGTCCGTACCTTTTATTCTTTTTCAGAGTACGATGTTAACTCGTGCTGGTTAGCACAAGGCAAGCAGGCCTTTTCCCTTGCCGCCTCTACCGCCCTACGGCATTCACAACCTGTCAGATGGTCGTTCACCAGGCCCAGCGCCTGCATTAGCGAATAGGCGGTTACCGGCCCGACCCATGTCCAGCCGCGCTTTTTTAACGCTTTTGACATCTTTGTCGCTTCCGGCGACGTTTTGGTTTGCTGCCAGTACGCCAGATCGATAATTTCCGGTCGGGCATCAGGCCCGGGCGCAAACTGCCAGAACCACTCCGCCAACGATCCCGCCTCGTTAAGCAGCTCAATAGCCCGCTGCGCGTTGTTAATAGTGGAAAGAATTTTCGCCCGATTGCGCACAATGCTTTTATCCGCCATCAGCCTGGCGACGTCGTCTTCCGTGAACGTCGCCACCTGATGAAAATCGAAGTCGGCAAAGGCCCGACGAAAATTTTCCCGTTTGTTATAGATGAGCTGCCACGACATCCCCGAGTGAAAGCCTTCAAGGCAGACTTTTTCAAAAAGACGACGATCGTCCACAACCGGCCTGCCCCATTCATTATCGTGATAGTCCGGCATTGACGGTTGCCAGTAACAGCACACGCGACCATCCTCGGACAGCGTCAGCCCCGCCTGTTTTAATGCGGCTTTGTCGTGCTTCATTCTCTCTCCTTACGGAAGTATCTGAATTACCGTAGCGATCGCTCTTTCCAGATAAACGTCTGCGCGGTAGCGGTGCTATACCTGACATCAGCTGTAACAACCGCTTTTGGTGCAGTGCGGCAATCGACGCTATTTTTAGACCATTAACAGCGAGAAGTCAGTCCCGCTACGCCATCCAACCGTGAAAAGGGAAAATTTTATGAGCAGCAACGATTATCAGCCGGCTAAAGTCTGGTCGGAGAACAAAAACGCAGGCGGCACCTGGGGCAGCATTAACCGCCCGACCGCCGGTTCGCGCCACGAAGCTATTCTGCCAATCGGCAAACACCCTTTGCAGCTCTATTCTATGGGTACGCCTAACGGCCAGAAGGTTACTATCCTGCTGGAAGAGCTGCTGGCGCTGAACGTTAACGATGCCGAATACGATGCGCATCTGATCCGCATTGGCGACAGCGATCAGTTCTCTTCCGGCTTTGTAGAAGTGAACCCGAACTCTAAAATCCCGGCGCTGCTGGATGTCTCTACCACGCCACCGACCCGCGTGTTTGAATCCGGCGCCATCCTGCTTTATCTGGCAGAGAAATATGGCCACTTTTTACCAAAAGATCCGGCAGGCCGTACCGAAACGCTGAACTGGCTGTTCTGGCTACAGGGCTCTGCACCTTACCTGGGCGGTGGCTTTGGTCATTTTTATAACTACGCGCCGGTAAAAATCGAATACGCCATCGACCGCTTTACCATGGAAGCCAAACGTCAGCTCGATCTGCTGGATCGCCAGCTGGCGGAGAACCGCTATATTGCGGGTGAAAATTACACCATCGCTGATATCGCCATCTGGCCATGGTATGGCGCGCTGGTTCGGGGCGATCTGTACAACGCAGCCGAGTTCCTGGATGTAGGATCGTATAAGAACCTGCAACGCTGGGCCGATGAAATTGCACAGCGCCCTGCCGTTCAGCGTGGCCGCATCGTCAACCGCACCTGGGGCGAGCCAGCCGAACAGCTGCACGAGCGCCACGATGCCTCTGATTTTGAATTGCGTACCGAAGACAAGCTGGCGAAGTAACAGGCCAGGCCCGTAGCGCGCAGATTATTACAGCGCTACGGGTCGCTTTGCAGCCAATGACCAGTCAGCGCGTTATTTTAATATGCAAGCATCTTTTCGTGGCTATAATTTAGCAGTTAGCAACCTGAAAAATATTTTTACTAATTGATCTTATCAGGAACGCTATAAGGTATACGGCGCAAATACACTTAAATATTAACCTGCTAAAAATAATAAAAAATACAATAAATAATAAAGATAAACCAGCTATAACGGAGCAGTCACTTAGCAATCAGCCCTGTAATTACCCCTTAACCACCCTTTAATTACCCTTTAATTACCCTTTAATTACCCTTTAATTACCCTTTAATTACACCTTTAATTACCCTTTAATTACCCTTTAATTATACCTTTAATTACCCCTTAAATCCCCCGGCTTTATTCAATTATTAAAATTCGGCAATCCTAATGACACTGCACGGGTTTTATCAGGGGCTTAATATAGGGCCGGCGCTGCTGAGACGCTATCAGCAAATCATATCCAGCCTGCATCGCTAACCACATAACGGGGCTGGTTCCCAACGCGACCTCCAGCCGCAGCGCCATATCGGCGTTAATACCTGACCGCCCGCTTAGCAGGCTGGAAAGCGTCTCGCAGGTGATATCCAGCGCGGCGGCGGCTTCAGAAACCGTTATCTCGCCCAGATATTCCCGCAGGATAATCCCCGGATGAACGGCTGTGATTACTTTCATATTGTTCCCTCAATGCTTGCTATTCCTGAGGGCTATATTACTGCCGCTGCATTAAATAAAAATAGTTGATACTCTTTCTTGCGAGACGGCTCGCAAATTAAATAAGCAGGCGCCGATAGATGGTGGCTGCGCCTGAACAGTAGAAGCGGGAGATTGCTCGGGTCAGGCGGCAGGCGCTGTTGGCTCAGATGAGCTAATTCGCAAGCCCATAATTGTTGGCAGCCGCCATTGTGCGTTGTATCGTAAATATATTTTTCTGCACACTTATAATGACATCTTTAATATGAACAAATGTCTGTTTATAATGCTTATGCATTAGTACAAGCTGAATGTCATGAGTTATACCGTCACCTTCACGAACACTACAACCCTTCCACCTAAACGGATCTACAAATGTTATAGGATCCGTCACATAGGCATGAGTATTAATCCCGCCAGCCAAACCTATTGGGTCGGGCTGGGTAAATCGTCCGCTGACCGGGTCATAATATCGGAAAAGACTGTAGTACAGCCCGCTTTCACGATCCAGGTACTGTCCCTGGAATCTGAGGTTCCGCTGTACCGCCTGGAAGCCGGTCACGCTTTCGCGCTCCGTTTCGCCCCAGGTGGAGAAACGTCCGCGCCACACTACTTCACAGTGTATCAGTCATATGTTAGGAGATGTCTTCAACAGCCTTGCGCACTTTATCAGGCCAAGGCCGTCATAGCGCCAGTACGCGCCCTTCAGCTTTTCAACAGATTGTGCCAGATGATATCGCCCGGTTCATCGGTCTGGTTACCCGCCGCATCCCACATGAAGTGCCCTTCCTTAAAAGACCGCACCCCGTGCGTCACCTGGCTGCTGGTCCTGTCACTTTCGCTGCTCACTGCTGCTGTCCGTCACTAGCTGACGCATCACCTTATTGGGACGATCTGAGCAGTAATGGCGCTCACACAACTACGATGTTGCGCCCGCTGAAGCCATTAAGCCACATCACAATGCGTCCCGTCAGGTCGTAGTGCGTTTCCTGATGCAGCACGCTCTGGCTTCGGCCGGTCTCAGGATTCACACCAGCGATTTCCTGAAGTTTGCCGTTGTGCTTCAGGTTCATCTGTAGCATATGCCCGGTGCCATAACGCATGCAGCTCAGCTCGCACCCGTCCGTACGGCATTATGATCGAGTCCATGTTGCTCCGCACGTCATACTGATGCGCGATGAGGCCGTCGTCGTTTTACTTCGTAAGCAGGTACACAAAGCATGGCTGGCGAAGCTCACTGAGCTTACCCAGCAATAGTGGACACGCGACTAAGTGAGTAAACTCTCAAGCAAGAGGT
>NZ_JARUWZ010000168.1:0-207 GCF_030433775.1 Erwinia sp. PsM31 | reverse complement strand
ATAGGGATGCGGAGCGTAGATATCAGCTCGGTTTTCTGGCGGCCTAGGCTTTGCGCGAGCGTCTGCTTCTGCTGGTCGGCTGCCAGCGCGGGGGCGGATTTTTTCTCGGCCGGGCGCTCCGAGGTATAGCTATAAACCAGCGTCAGCACGATGTCGCACAGCACGGAAAAGACCAGGCTGTAATAGAAGAAAGAGAGCGGATTATCC
>NZ_JARUWZ010000167.1:0-207 GCF_030433775.1 Erwinia sp. PsM31 | reverse complement strand
GCCAGAAATGTATACCACAGCGGTAAACTCAGGCACAAACCTACGGCGCTTAACCAGAACCTGAAAATTAGCTTCTGCATAAAACTGGTCTAATCCCGCTGGCAGGTAGGATATCTGTGCCTATGCCGTTTACAAATTAGCGATTACAGGAAAGATCAACAAAACGGTATAGGAGGAATAACGCTGCTGGGAGCGTTATATTTGGCA
>NZ_JARUWZ010000166.1:0-207 GCF_030433775.1 Erwinia sp. PsM31 | reverse complement strand
GCTCGCCATTTCCTGACTTAAATATCAAGAGCTAAGGTCGTTTGATATGCAGGGATAAAGGTTAGAAACCGGTGAGAAACAGTACAGACAAGCAGGACAAGCAGGACAAGCAGAACAAGCAGCACAAGCAGCACACGAATGACAGGCAGAACAAGCAGAACAAGCAGAACATCAAGAACATGCAGAACAAGCAGAACAAGCAGAACA
>NZ_JARUWZ010000165.1:0-207 GCF_030433775.1 Erwinia sp. PsM31 | reverse complement strand
GCCGGCGATGGCAGGGACACATATCAGGTCGTAATTACCCTGGTGACCCGCCCGCTGTCTACCGAGGCGCCTGACACGCTGGAGCAATCACTCAAGAAAAAGCTGGCCGAAGCAGGCATCGAAAAAAGCGTTGTTTCAATCGTTTTCACGAAGCTGTAACCCCGCAAAAAGGAGATCCACCATGAACGTATTTACATTTACTGGGCA
>NZ_JARUWZ010000164.1:0-207 GCF_030433775.1 Erwinia sp. PsM31 | reverse complement strand
CGTCGGCGGTGACGTACCGTGCGGCGCCGGAAACGCCGTGGCCGCGCACGCACGGCCCGCAGACGGCGAAGGTGGTGGGGCCGAAGGGCGAATCCATCTGGACGGACAAATACGGGCGCATCAAGGTGAAGTTCCACTGGGACCGCCTGGCGAAGGGGGACGACACCAGCTCGTGCTGGGTGCGCGTGTCGAGCGCCTGGGCGGGCC
>NZ_JARUWZ010000163.1:0-208 GCF_030433775.1 Erwinia sp. PsM31 | reverse complement strand
TCGTGAAAGCATAGAGCAGGCGGTATACCCTCCAAAACTTATATTACGCCAAAATAACGATCATAAGCAAGAACCGTACCAGCAAGAAACCCAGGATAACCAAGAGCCGGACTCATAAACAAAAAAGAAGCTGCCGACAAAAGTTAGACCGTGTAGATATCTGTGGACGAACTATAATTAAAAATTGAATATTCTGTTGTGGGGGGTG
>NZ_JARUWZ010000162.1:0-208 GCF_030433775.1 Erwinia sp. PsM31 | reverse complement strand
AATTTATATTTTAAATACCGCAATTATCATATTTTTCTGTACATTTGTGTTTTTTAATAGTTTATTTATAAAAATTAGATGGTCCATTGTTTCGGTGTTATATTTTATTTTTATCTTTTAATTTTGGGCGCCAATTGTTTTTAACTCCAATCTTAAATACGGCGGCTGGTGGGTGATAGTCGAATGGGGCGGCTCCGTAGGCGCGGGG
>NZ_JARUWZ010000161.1:0-208 GCF_030433775.1 Erwinia sp. PsM31 | reverse complement strand
CAGGAATCAGGCGGTACCAAGGACATCACCGGTGGTCTGCCACGCGTTGCTGACATGTTCGAAGCGCGTCGTCCGAAAGAGCCAGCAATCATGGCGGAGATCAGCGGTATTATCTCCTTCGGTAAAGAGACAAAAGGCAAGCGTCGTCTGGTGATTACGCCGGTTGACGGAAGCGAACCGTACGAAGAGATGATCCCGAAATGGCGAC
>NZ_JARUWZ010000160.1:0-208 GCF_030433775.1 Erwinia sp. PsM31 | reverse complement strand
TGCTCCATCAGCAGACGGGCGTTATAGGGGCCCGGCTCCATCTCATCGGCGGTACCCAGCAGGTCACGAATGTTCATGGATTCGTCTTTCGGCATCAGGCTCCACTTCAGTCCCGGGGAGAAACCTGCGCCGCCGCGCCCGTTCAGGCCCGAATCTTTTACCAGCGCCACGATTTCGTCAGGCGCCATCCCCTTCAGCGCCATTTCCG
>NZ_JARUWZ010000159.1:0-209 GCF_030433775.1 Erwinia sp. PsM31 | reverse complement strand
GCTCATCGCCGTTTCGCCGGCTTTCTGATAGCGGGCGCGATTCGCTTTGCTGAGATTAAGCGGGGCCGAGGCCGAGCCGCAGGTTAAGGCTTCCCTCTCCACTCTCTTAAACACATCTGACGCTGCCCACGAACCTAAGCCGCAGAACATCTCACAGGTCGCCGTAGCATTATAAAATAATCCTGAGGGGCGGGGGGGGGGGGGGGGGG
>NZ_JARUWZ010000015.1:0-98363 GCF_030433775.1 Erwinia sp. PsM31 | reverse complement strand
ATGCGTGAAATGCGTGAAATGCGTGAAATGCGTGAAATGCGTGAAATGCGTGAAAATATGCCGACATCCTGCGATGTCGGCAAGTGGCTTTTAGTGAAAAGCGTTGTTCAGCAGAATAGAGGTAATGACGCCTGTCGCAGCGGCAATCAGCACATAGTTACCGTCGATAGAGGCCCAGCGCTCGCCGCGCGGTGGCTCGTGCAGGCCGCGAGCATGCCAGTCGTTTACCCGGTAATCGTTACCCCGGAAGCGAGGCGGCAACGGCTGGCCGCGATGGAATTCATGCCCCTGCCAGGCAAAACGGTCGCGCTCTTCAAAATGGCGATCGGGGCCATGACCTCTGTGACTATCGAAATCGGGGCCGCGATCCGGGCCACGTCCAGGCCTGTCACGATCGCCCGGGCCGCCGTGTCCTTCATGTCCGCCCTGATGATGCCACGCCTGTCCCGGAGGGCCGTCGGCCTGCGTAACGGTTGAAAAGAGCGAGCTTGCTGAAAATACGGCAATCAACAGCGCCAGGGTCGTTTTTTTCATGGTTATATCCTCGATTTGCTCACGGCTTTTGTCGCACCGTCGAACGACACTATCGTCTAACCCTGGCCTTAAAAATATCGCTAACTGTCTTAAAACCTCTTTAATTACCGTACTTTACCTCGCCCTGACCCTTTCTTAACACTGTGAATGAATTGTGGATCCGCTGCCCGGCAATAATTTGCGTTAAGTCAGGCGGCGCGGTGATTTTCGGCCAGAAATTCGCCGACTTCGTCTGCCTGCACGATAAACGCATTCAGCGCTGCGCTAAAGCCTGTGGCATCCAGAGAGGCCAGCGGCTGTTGGCTGCAAAGCCGCAGAACGTCGTCGCCATCCATCGCCAGCCAGCAGCCGCGCATCGCATTCATCTCAAAATTCAGCGCCAATAGCGTGCGCAAGTGACTTTCCGCAGCGCTTTGCAGATCCTCCAGCCTGCGGTGGAAAATCACGCAGTCGCTGTCCGGCGGCAGTTCGATAATGGCAACCTCGTGCCGGTTGCGCATCAGCGCGCACACGCCGTTTTTCAGGCTCAGGCTAAGATTGAGGCGGCGGCCATACCCGGCCAGGAAGTGATTAAGCTGCTCTGTTGCGTTCATGCCTGTCTCCGTTAGCTTTTAAGCACAAAGTGTTGTTCCTGCCCCTGGCGCAGCGCGCCGGCAAGTTCCGTCGTGGCTTTGGCGATACGCCCTTCCAGCGCATAATTGACCGGTTTATCCTGATCTTCGCCGTAGCTGAAGTTGATTTTCCCCAGGTTACGCTTCATGGAAACCGAAGCGCTGTTGGCGCCGCCAAGCAGAAAAGCGGGCGTGGCGAAGCCGTCCGTTTTTACCTGCGACTTGGTGAAGGCGATGGATTTAAGCCGCAGATTATCGCGGTTGGTCAGCTCGGCCTGCATCTCTTCCGGGCTGTTGCCCTGCTCCAACCAGCGCTGCTCTAATCTCTCCCGTACCTCGTCCTTCAGCTCCAGCGTGACGGTCGCCTCGGTGCTGACGTTGTCCTGTAGCGCTGCAATCAGGGTTTGCAGCTGGTGGTCGTCCTTCATCAGCTCGCGCATTTTGTTGGCGTTGCTGGCATTCAGGCTGCCGTCGAGCAGATGCGAAAGCTGATGCCACAGCCCGTTGCTGTCGACCTTGCTCAGGTTGGCGTAGGTTGTCTGATATTCGCCGCCCTGCAACAGTTTTTGCCCCCGCTCCGCCGCGCTTTGCTGACGCAGATGCTTATCAAGATCGCGCAGCGCGGCCTGCTGTTCGTTGCTTTTTTCGCGGAGATCGCGCGGCGAGAAATGCGCGTCCAGCTTATCCAGCTTCTGCCTGGGCGTCAGCGGCGTTTCATCGTCTTTATCCTTCAGCGACGCGATAAGCGCCGCCGTAGCCGGATCGCTGAATTTTTTCCCCAGCGTTTCGGTCAGCTTGTCGATATGCACTTCTGCCAGCGGCCGGGCCGTTTTGGTTTCTATCGCCAGGCTCTGCTTTGTCCTGTTATCTATCGAAAGCTGCACGCTGGCGGCCGGCCCGGCGAACATCGGCGTCCGTCCCGTTTCGCCCTTAATCAGCACGCCGGTCGGCAACGCAAAGTTCACGCCCACGCTGGCTTTGTTCAGACCGCGCGGACGGTTATTGCTGCGGCTGATGGCGCTGCTGCTTTCTTTGGTGGTGGCGCCTCTTTCCCGTGTGCCGGAAAGCACGTTAACGCCTGCATAAGCGCCGCCGCCCACGCGGAAGCTGGCAGGCGTATCCTTTTCATGTTTGTTGGTCAACGGCACGCCCGCCGAAGCCAGCGCGGCGGCATTCGCGTCCAGGCTGACGTTCAGCACCTCGCCATGCTTCACGCTGTGATTTATTCCACGGTTGAGCAGCGCCAGCGGATCGAGCGTGCCCTGCGTCAGCCCTTCGATAAAAGCGGGCAGTTCCGCTTCGGTAATCTCGAAGCTGACGCTGTTTTGCTTTTTTAGATCCAGCGGCGTGACAGAGAAGACCCCGCCCAGCCGAACGGCAGGCGCCAGATTGCGCTGCTGATCGACGGCGACATCGTGCGCCGGATCTTTCATATAGCCGGTCAGCAGGTTGTAGCCCAGGCCGGTAAAGGCGGTTAACGCGCCGCCGCCGTCGCGCCCGAAGCTGACGGTCACGCCGCCTTCGCCTCGCGTCAGGCTCATGCTGTAGCCGCGATCCAGACTGCCTCTGCCGCCTACGCCCGCAATGACCTGTGAACCCGGCAGCGCGCTGATGGTGGTTGTTGCGCCGTAAGCCCGGCTGAAAGAGAGGCTTTCGCCCTTATCCATGTCCAGCACCGTGGTTTCCAGCCTGCGGGCAAGCAGCTGCTGATCCTCGGCCTGCATCACGGTGCGGGTGGTGACGTTCATCGCGTGGTTCGTTTTGCTGAACGCTTTGGTCATGGATTTGATGGCGTCGTAGTTGGCCTCCAGCCTGTCGTTCCCGGTAAATCCCTGGCCGGTGAGCTGTTTAAGCGGATTATTTTCCCACTCGTCATCCCGCAGCTCGCGGAACTCTCTCCCCAGCGCCTGCAACGCTTTTTCACGGGGTTCTCCCTGTAAATCCAGCGCGCGCGTCAGGCGCGTCGTTAAATCGTGCATTTTGACGTTGGTCAGGCCGTCGAGGATCAGGCGGGATTTCGTCAGCCCCATCGGATCGTGCTTGTCGCGATTTATCCCTGCCGGGATCGCCTCCGTGGGCTTTTGCCAGGAAAGCGTGACGTTGCTCTCGCGCATCGCCGCCAGGGAGAGCTGCGCGTGATTGCCTTTACCGCTGGGATGCAAGGCGTAAAGCTGCTGCAGCTTGTTCAACAGATCGTCGCCCTGGCTGCTGGCCGGATTCAGGCTGCCGGTCAGCTTATCAAGCTGCCTGCCTGCGCCGCTCTGCGTGCCATAATGCTGCTGAAGCAGACCGGCCTGATGCGCGGCGCTGTCTGACAGCACCGTATTGAATTTTTGCATTTCGCCGAACCAGCCGGGCAAATCTTCCCGCGCGGCCAGCGTTTTCAGCTTCAGGCTGAGCGGCTCTTCCGCCCTGCCTTTTGGCTGACGTTTAAGATGCTGCGTCAGCGCCGCTATCTGCTGCGACTGCTGCTGATAGATCGCCGTCAGGCCCTGACGACCGCCGTGCGCGTGCTGCACAAGATTGCCCAGGTTTTTTAGCGGGCGCGGCGTCTCCAGCGTGGGACGGAATACAAAGGTGCTGAGCCGCGTGCGGAAAGGCGTATGGACTTTGTGTCCGTCGTGACCGGACTGCCCGAAGGTGTTGACCTCGCGCTTGTAGGTAAGACCGGTTTTACTCAATTTGGCATCGCGCGTGGCGGCGCTCAGTCGTTCAAAATGCCGATCGGCCTGATTTTCCGTATCGTGCACGCCCGCAGAAATATCGGCGGAAACCGGATGCCAGTCGTGCTCGTCTCGCGTCAGTACCTGTTTATTATCCCTCTCCAGCAGCAGCGTGCCTTTCTGGTTGCCATAAAATTTAACCGGCAGCGCCTCGGCGGCTTCGCCAAGTTCATCTTTCAGCGGCGCAGGCAGCCGCTCCGCCTGCATGTCGGTAACTTTTCCTTGCTGCCAGCTCTCGGCAGGCAGGCTGAAAACTTTGCCTTTATCGCTCAATATAAACAGGCGGTTTTCCGGGCCAAGCACTATGTCTTTGGCTTTATGCTCAAGCCGATCCTCAGGAAGACGGCTCAGTACCGCACCGGCCTGATTCATCGCCTGGCTCAGCGCCTGACGCGAAAGCGTCTGCGGCAGCCGCTTGTTACGGCGGCTTTCCGTATCAACGTGATGAAAATGGATATCGCCCTGCTCTTCCAGCGTGACGAAACGCCCGTCGTCCAGCGCGCTGGCCGCGACGGTTTTCTGTTTTTTATCCAGACCGGGCATCGCCAGCTCTTCACTGACGCTTTTTTTCACCTGGTGCAGCGCAAAGGTATTCTGCTGAAAATTGATTTTGTTGCTGGCTACGTTGACCTTCAGCCTTTTCAGCTGGTTATCTTTCAGCGCCCAGGCCTGGCCGTCCTGCCCGGCGCGCAGCTGGTCGGCTTTGACCTCTGTCGCTTCCCAGCTGCTGGTTAGCTCGTTAAAGAAGCGCACCTTGCCGTCGTGCAGCGCCAGCTTGCCGTTGGCGCCAATGGAAACGATATCGGTACGGGCCGGCGTGGGTTT
Organism: Erwinia sp. PsM31; assembly: GCF_030433775.1. Classification (NCBI taxonomy): domain Bacteria; kingdom Pseudomonadati; phylum Pseudomonadota; class Gammaproteobacteria; order Enterobacterales; family Erwiniaceae; genus Erwinia; species Erwinia sp. PsM31. The sequence continues at coordinate 93,670 of NZ_JARUWZ010000015.1, read as the reverse complement.
TGGCAGGCCTTTCTGGTAATCCATCACCAGGCTGTCGCTGAGGTTCCAGCCGGAGGCCATCTGCGGCCTGTCTGCATGAGGGTTCAGCGCGATAGCGTGCTGCCTGTCCATGCTGTCTTTTACCACCGCATGCAGCTGGCCGTTTTCGCCGCACAGCAGGCTCTGTACGTGAAAGCGGTCGCCGATAGCGTCGGCGATTTGCTGATGCAGCGCGTCGCGCAGGCTCAGGCTTTGCGCGTCGCCAAAATTAAGCTCGTTCGCCTCGCCGGGGCGATTCGCCACCAGCAGACGGCCCTGATGATCGGCGGCGATAACCAGGCTGTCGGTCTGCGCTACCGCCGCCAGCGAAGTTTTAGCCGGTATTGGCTGTAGCGTACGGTGTTGCGCTTCCGGGCTGTCGATGCGCGGCAGCAGCTTAATGCTTTGCTGCTTGCTCTCTTCGCTGGCAAGCAGCACGATTGCCTGACCATCCGCCGCCACAGAGGCGCCGCTGATTTTATCGGCAAAGCGCGCGCTCTGCGTTTGCGTCGATAAATGATGCAGATGGCGATCGTCATGGATCAGATAGAGCGAGTTGTCGCCCTGACGTGACAGCTTCGACTGGTCTTTGTCGTCGCCGAAAAGGTCGACCTTCTGCCAGCCTTCTTCATGCGAAGCCAGCTGATAAAGTTTGTTGTCGCTGAGGCAAAATGCGCGGCCCCCGTCGGGCGTCGCCTGATGATGCACGCCGGTAAGCTGGCTGAGTACGGCGGCATCCGGCAGCTTTACCTCGGCTGCTCGTCCGCCGGGCGCATCGCTACGGCGAATTTGCACGCTGCCGCCGTCCTCGCTGAACGTCAGCTGGTGGTCAACGACCTCTGCCGCTTTACGCCGGGGAAATGCGCTGCCCGGCGTCTCTTCTCTTGCCCAGGCCGGTTTGCTGTGGGCCACGCCGACCAGCGTATCCCGCGATGAGTGCAGCGACAGCAGTTTACCTTCGTCGCTCAGCAACGCGTGCTGCTGGCCGTTTTTATTGGCCGCCACGCTTTGATAGTGCATTTTGGGATGGCCAACGGTCTGCTTAAGCAGCGCGCGCTGAGCGTCACGGCCCGCTGGCGCGGCGATAGCGGCGTTGCGCTTTGCGGTCAGCTGCACGCCCAGCGAGCCTTTCTCCTCCGGCTGATGCGCCAGCCGGTCGGCCAGCGTTGTCATAATCTCCTGCTCCAGCGCGCCTTCGGCTATAGAGGGAATGGCAACGTCCAGCTGGTTTAGCGGGCGCAGCGGATGGCTTTCCGGGTTGGCTATCGTCGCGCGGGCGTGGTTTTTCTTAAACAGCGGAAGATGGCTAAAGGCACGAAAACGTCCCTGGCCGGGCGCACGCGCCGCGCTGCCCTGCTGCAAACCCGCGGTGTCTGGCGGCTCGCTGCTCTGTAGTGTGCCGCCACCGCGTTGGCTGGGCGAAGCGTCCTGCTGCCGGAGCATGTCATGACGGGTTTGCGATGAAGTGGTGCGCTGTGCGCTGCTTGATGCTGATGCGAAAGCGGTTCTGATCCCCGATAGCACGGTATATCTCCTTAGCCGGAACGTCTGATTAGCCGGAACGTCTGATACCTGAGCTAAGTGGCGGAAAATACAGTGGAGTTCCGCTGTCACTGATTATTCATATTGATAAGCGATGCAAACGACGCAGCCTGGCGATCCTTGATAACCGTTTGATATATAGGTTAAAGGCGTAAAGCTGGCTAAATACACAGAAGTGGCCCGCATAACGTTGGATTTTTTTCTGATATAACGGGAAAGGCGGTTCAGGCATAAAAAAGGAGAGGCGTTGCGCCTCTCCTGTTACCGCTAGTGCTTCAACGTTTCGCGCACTTTTTTCACGTCGTCGGCTTTCACCGCAGCGGCTTTATTGCTCCAGCCCTGACGGATAAAGGTAGCCAGCTGCGCGACCTCCTCGTCGTTCAGGCGGGCAGCAAAGCCCGGCATCGCCAGCGTGGAAGGCGCTTTCGCCGTTGAAGGCTGCTGTGCGCCGGCCAGAATGGTATGGATAAGCCCCGTCGGATCGCCTGCGTTAACGATAGTGGCCTGATCCAGCTGCGGGAAGACGCCAGGCGCGCCCTTGCCCGTCACAAAATGGCAGGCGCCGCAGTTATCCAGATAGAGACGCTCGCCGGTGGTCAGGTTTTTGGCCGCCGTCAGCTTAGCCTCCGTCGCGCTGGCCGCTTTGTCGTCACCGGCAGGCAGTGAAGGATTGCCGCCCAGGAACTTCAGATAGGCCGTGATCGCTTTCAGATCTGCCTCGCTCATATAAGAGGTGCTGTGCTCCACCACCGAGGTCATCTCGCCGCCTACCGCTGCCTTATCGTTGCGGCCCGTCGCCAGGTAATCGATGGTTTCCTGCTCCGTCCAGCGCGGTAAGCCGCGCAGCGAAGGCACTTCCCAGTCGTTCAGGCTGCCGCCGGCAAGGAAATCCTTGTCGCCGCTGTCGAGCGCCTTTTCGTTCATGCCCAGTCCGCGAGGCGTGTGGCAGCTGCCGCAGTGGCCCAGGCTTTCGACGATATAGGCGCCGCGATTAACCTCGGCCGAAGCGCCGCCAATCGGCCGGAAAGGCTTATCGGAAGCAAAGGCCCAGTTCCAGAAGCGCATGCCCCAACGCTGGCTGAACGGAAAGCTCAGATCGGTTTCCGGCGGCTGTTCCGCGCTCGGCTTCACGCCCTGCATAAAATAGACGTAAAGCGCGTGCATATCCTCGTCGCTGATTTTAGCGTAATCAGGATAAGGCATAGCCGGATACAGCCGCTTGCCGTCAGGCAGCACGCCTTTACGTACCGCGTCGGAAAACTGCTGTTCGCTGTAATTACCGATGCCATGCTCTTTATCCGGCGTGATATTGGTCGAATAAATGGTGCCCAGGTTTGACTCGATCGCCAGGCCGCCGGAAAAAGCCGGTTTGCCGGGCAGCGAGTGGCAGGCGCTGCAGTCGCCCAGGCGTGAAAGATACTCGCCCTGTTTAATCAGTTCGCCGTTGTCTGCCGGAGCCGCCAGCGCTGAACCTGCACTGAGCAGCACGGCATTGGCGAGTAAAAAATGTTTAATCTTCATCGTCGCTTACGCCTGTACCATTGGACCGGGATTTTTCAGATAGATATCTTTGATTGCCTGCGCCGCCATCAGCGTCAGCGCGCCGATGGTATCGGTCGGGTTCGCCTGGAAGTTTTGCGGGAAAGCGTTGCCGCCCGGCACAAAGACGTTATGCACATCCCAGCTTTGCAGATACTTGTTCAGCGCCGAGGTTTTAGGGTTATCGCCCATTACTGCACCGCCCACGTTATGGGTCGAGACGTATTTGGTCAGGTCAAAATGCGCGTCCATCGGCAGGAAGCTTTCGCTGTAGCTGTCCGGGTTCAGCTCTTTGGTGATGTTGCTGACCACGCCTTTCAGATACTGCTGCAGCTTCAGCTCGTTCTGTTTCCAGTCGAAGGTCATACGCAGCAGCGGATAGCCGTATTCATCCTTGTAGTTCGGATCCAGATCGAGATAGATATCGCGATAGGACTGGCAGGTGGTGGTAATGCTGATTTTCATCGAATGGCCGTACCACTCTTCCAGCCCCTCTTTCCAGCCGGTTCCCCACGACGGCGTGCCTTTTGGCAGCGCGGTGCTGATTGGCGTGCCGGTAGCCTGCGAACTGTGAATTTTCGCGCCGCCGATAAAGCCCAGCGACGGGCCGTCAAAGTTGCCCGGCGAAATATCGTTAATCATCTGGCCGGTAGCGCCAGCCGTAGCGAACGGATTAAAGTTTTTGTCTTTGAAGAACAGCGTGGCGCCGCCGTTGCTCAGGAAAGCGTAGTTACGACCAATCACGCCCTCTTCGGTGATAGGGTTGTAAGGTTGACCGATGCCGGACAGCAGCATCAGGCGAACGTTACAGAACTGGAAGCTGCTCAATACCACGATTTTCGCGGGCTGGAAGCACTCGTTGCCCTGCGCATCGATATAAATCACGCCCTTAGCCGTTTTCTTATCGTCATGCAGCACCACTTTCATCACGTTGGCGTGCACTTCATAAGAGAAGTTATCCATACGCTTAAGCGCATCCATAACGGCGGTCTGCGGCGAGGCTTTGGAGTAGTTCAGGCACGGATATTTACTGCAGTAGCCGCAGTAGTTACAGGGCGCGATCTGGTTGCCGTAAGGGTTAGTCCATGCACGGGAAACGCAGGCGGACGGATTCGGGAACGGATGATAGCCGAGCTTTTTCGCCGCTTTCGCAAACATGCTGGTATTAAGCGTATCTTCCAGAGGCGGCAGCGGGTAAGGCTCTGAGCGCGGCCCTTCAAACGGGTCGCCGCCTTCCAGGATCTGCCCGCGCAGGTTGCCGGTATTGCCGGACTGGCCGCAGATATTTTCAAATTTGGTGTAATACGGCTCGATTTCATCCCACGTGAACGGGAAGTCCATGATGCGCATATCTTCCTGCAGGATGCCTGGCTTGTAGGCCTGATCCGCATAGGTTTTCAGCTTCAGATCGGTTGGCGTTGGACGGATCAGCACCGCCGTCCAGTGCAGGCCGGAACCGCCCACGCCCGTACCTGGCGCAAAAGCGCCCCATTTACGCGTCGGCAGCGCCGTCTGGCTCATGTTGTAACGCACGGTCACCGCCGCTTCCGCCGGGGTCGCCATCACTTTATTACGTACGGCGTAGGCGTATTCATCGGCCGGTTTAGGATAGGCGAACTCTTCATATCCCCGATCGCCGCCGCGTTCCAGCGCGCGCACTTTTAATCCGGCCATCGCCAGCTCGATGCTCATCAGCGAGCCAGCCCAGCCCAGGCCGACGACTACAACGTCGACTTCTTCTTTATTGATTGTTGCCATTTTTAATCCTGCCAGTCTGTAATCAGAGAAAAACTCAGGCTCGCTCGCCTTTAATGCTTATCGGGCCCAGCGGATACGGCACGTTGTGCTGCTTCACCCATTCCATATAGCTGGCGCGCGCGCCGGGGAAGCCGATGGCAATCCAGGCTTTCATCCCTTTATTGCCGCCATACATCGGATCGGAGAGGTAGCCATGCTTGGTATTGGAGAGTAATTCGCTGAAGAATTGCGATCCCTGCAGGGCGCTTTCGCCCAGGTCGGCAAAGACGATCTGGTTTTTCTGCACCTGAGTCAGTACGGCTTCACGATCGGCTATTTCCAGCTCGTGGAACGCCTTCTGATGCTGCTGCTGGCACCAGCTGTTGACCAGCCGAATACCGGTTTGCAGGATTTGCTGCGGACGGAACGGGATTTGATACCCCATGGTGGCCGGCGCATGAGGGTTGAACGGCCCCTGCATATAGATTTCGCTGCCCATATCGCCATGCATTTGCTGATCGATAAAAATCGGCACGTTGGTTTCCAGCGCGCCTGGCGCCTTGCCTTTGCCACCGGCCGGGATCAGGCGATCGCAGGCGGCCATCACGAATTGCCATTCGTCGGCAGAAAAAAAGATGGGTTTATAATCGAGCAGCTCGGGTGCGGCCATTTCAGCAGCCTGCGCCGCCGTTAATCCTTTAAAGACCAGCTCGCCGAGCGGTAATGCTAACAGCGACCCCAGTAAAAACTTGCGCCGGGTAGTTTCTTTTTGTAGCAACATAACATTACGACTCTCACATGATAATAAAATGTAATTTGAGTTAATAGATTTTGTTATCGACCAGAAAAAAAGTAATGTTATGGATAAAATTATTTCTAAATGTAAAAATTAAACTCTAATTATTTTTAGTTAAGCTTTATAACTTTGTTATAAAACTGCAATAGAATTGATACCCGAGTGTTGTGTACAAAAAAAGCGCTTCGCCATTACTTTCCTGCCCGATTAAGGCACTATTTCCTTATAACCGCTTAAAAATAATTCAGATAAGTGATAATGCCCACACTGAACAGACGGAAAAAATTATTCAGTGGTGATGAGAATGAGAATGAATCGATACCACGTTATTGCTTCCGTTCTCCACAGTATTGCTATCGGGTGCGAACCGGGCGTTATAGCGCAGGCGAAATGCGTGCATTTCCTGCGCGTCCGGCTCCAGCTCGCGTAAAAATTTCAGCGCCAGCCGAACGTGTTCACTGGAAAGCTCGGTCGGCAGCCAGGCTTCGCGCAGTACGCCACGCCAGAAAGCGATATTTTCTTCCGATTCATCCACCAGGCAAAGCTGCCAGATTAGCAGCACGCTTGCCGCATTGCTTAAATGCGCCTCGTTATCGCGAGAAAGATAGGCAACAAACTCTTCTCCGGCCGTTCGCCCCATCAGGCTGAGCAATGATTCAACGTAGACCGGATCGATATTCAGCCGCTTCGTCAGCGCGCTGGTCGCGCGGCGGGATCGTGAATTCAGCACGCGAAAGCCAATAATAAAAACCACCACCAAAGTCAGAAGCATCAGCCAGATCATTTTTTTACCGGGAATTGCGGGCACAGGGGGCGTCAGAGTAACAGCAGCAATGTGGCGAGGCAACCGCGTAGAAAAGCTGCCCGCAGGCAGCTTAAGCGCTACTTTTGCCAGCTGGCGCGATGGTCGACGCAGGCCGCGACCGCCAGCCTTAACGCCGCTTCGGGCGTTTCCTCCGCCAGCGGCACGCTCAGCTCGTCTACTTTCGTCCAGACGGCCCAGGACAGCTGCCCGATTTGGTGCTGCAATGAGATATGCACCAGAACCAGCGCGGCGCGTCCGGTTTGATCGGCCAGAATAGCGTATTTGAGAAATTCGCCCTGTTCGTCATTAAGATAAAGAACTTTTATTTGTTCCAGCATTGTCATCCTGATCTCCTTATGGTCTGACAGCGGCTGAATAATAAATGACTTCCCCTTCTTTACCTATAGATAACGTTCTGGCGCATCGTCAGGCATTTACTGACATTAATATGAACTTTAAAGAAGCAGTATTTTTTTATTTCGCCTTATCAGCACATCATTGTTATCAGGCGGCCTGTTAACCGCCGATAATAACAAATCAGTTACCGGCTTCTTCCAGCACTTTGTGGATCACGGCGGAAAGCTCGTTGATCTCAAATTTAGCCACGTAGCCGTTGGCGCCGACTTTACGCACGTGGTCTTCGTTAGCGCTGCCCGAAAGCGAAGAGTGGATCACTACCGGGATATTTTTCAGGCCCAGATCGCTCTTGATATTGCGCGTTAAGGTAAAACCGTCCATTTCCGGCATTTCAAGGTCGGTTAATACCATCGCGATTTTGTCGTGAATGGAAACGCCTTCCGTCATCGCCTGCTGCGCCATCAGCTTGATTTTTTCCCAGGCTTCGAGGCCCGTGGTGTGCATAACGGCAGGGATGCCCATCACTTTCAGACCCTGCTCCAGCATCTGGCGCGCGACCTTAGAGTCTTCCGCTACGATAGCGACCGATCCGGGCCTGATATTAAACTCTTTCACCTTAACGTCTTCTGCTTTTACGTCCCGCACGGAAGGAATAACGTCATGCAGGATCTGCTCTACGTCCAGCACCATCGCCATGCTGTTGGTTTTGTCATCCAGGCAGGCAATGCTGGTGATATTGCGGCTGCTGATACCGGATTCCGCCGTATGGATCTGGCTCCAGTTGAGGCGTACGATATCGTCCACGGATTCCACGGCGAAAGCCTGCGTGCTGCGGGCATATTCGGTAACCAGCAGCAGGTTTAAGCCTGTTTCCGGCGTGCAGCCTGCAACGGCCGGCAGATCGATAACCGGGATAAACTGGCCGCGAATGTTCGCCATGCCCAGCAGAGGTGATTTCATACCCGCCGCTTTGGTAATAGTCGGCATAGGGACGATTTCGCGCAGCTTAAACACGTTAATACCGAAAAGTTCTGATTTCGCATCGTTCTGATCTGAGCCTAAACGGAATAACAGAAGCTCAAACTTGTTGGATAAGGCGAGATTCGCTCTCTCATCAATCTCTTTCTGGAAATTATCCATTACTACCTCTGGGTTGCCTGACTGTTTGTACGCTGGTAAGCGGCGCACAACGGCACGCGGCTTATCACTCTGTGAGTGTTATCGGCACCGGTGAAGAAAAGTACAGGGCAACAAAGAAAGGGTGAACCGAATTAATTACTAAGCGTTAAAGCCAGACAGCCGCAGCGCAGGGAATCAACGCTGGGCCTTACCGGCTCACGGGTTGACTGACTGAACGACTGACAATAACTGCTGACAATGACTGAATGAATGACGGCGGCTGGCCGAGTGATTCTGTGTCGTGACGATTATGTATAAGGTACTGGCTTGATAACGTCTTTAACTAACGGTTAGTTCGACAGCAGTCCGGGCCGTTTTTTAACGCATTGTATTTTCTGAAGGCGGCTGGCGGCTTATGGTATTTTTTAGCAAAAATGCGGGTAAAGGTCTGCTGAGATTCATAGCCGTATTTTTGTGAGATAGTCATCACCGTTTCGGTGGTTTTGATTAAGTCCCCTGCCGCCAGCGCCAGTTTGGTGTCGCGAATGTAGTTGCCCAGATTTTTGCCCATCACGCGCTGAAACATCCTCTGCAAATGCCATTTTGAATAGCCTGCCTTTTCCGCCACGTCGTCGATTTTTAACGGCCGATGGATGTTGGCGTCTATCCAGGCCGCCAGCTCATAAATGATGATCTGCTCTCGCTGCATTGTCTTTTCTCTTCTGCCGCTATCGTCTTTAGCATGTTGTAATTAAATAGAGCTATATGCCGGTTTTAGCTTGTTCAGGGCTTATATAGCCATAACGTGAGGAAGCATAGCAGCTAAGGTTCGGGACATTTATAGGCCATATGGAGTTAAAGCTATGAATGCTGCTCATTAATCGGCAGATTGCTGATGGTGGCTATGTTTCCCCTGCCGCCGATAAACAATTTGCCTCAGCCATTTTCTTTCCCGCCTGCCACTTAGCACACGCCCTGCTTACCCAATATTTCTGAGTACGGTTCATTTTGACAGGGTAAAAAATGCCGCTACAGCGTTAAGTGCTTTTGCCGCTGGCCGATGCCGCTTTGCTTATCGTCAAAACAGCGTTATAAATATTGCTACCTTGAGCGGCCTGATAAATAGCTGCCAGCATACTCATCTCAGGAGCTTCCGTGCCTTATTTAATACTCGGTTTCCCTTTCTGGCTGTTGGGCTGGTATTAGTTTATTCAGGCCGGAGGAAAAAAGAGAAAAATTACTTTTTTCCCGCTTTTGTGATGCCGATCGCCGCTTTTGTCAATATCGTTATCGGGCTGGGTATGGGCTAAAGGACTGCTTGTGCAAAGAAAAGGAGAATTCGATGCAAATTATCTATCCCAGCGAGTTATTTCAACCAAAACGTCCTGATGAAGCCTTTGCGCAAGAGTATTATTGCGCGCGTGAAAAAGGTCTGCATTGCCTGCTGTTGTCGTCAGATGCGGCGGCTATGGGCGATTATCGTTTTTCCTCGCCTTTTCTGTCCGACCACGTGATTTGGCGCGGCTGGATGATGTCGGCACTGGAATATCGGCAGCTGCATCATGCCGTAACCGTGCGTGGGGCCGCGATGATGACGTCGCCAGAAGACTATCTTCGCTGCCATCATTTGCCGGGCTGGTATAATCTTTGCCGCGATTTCACGCCGGAAACGAGAGTTGTTCATCCCGATGTAGATTTTGATGCCCTGCTGGCTGAGCTACAGTGGCCCGTCTGTTTTGTCAAAGACTACGTAAAATCTTTAACCACGTCCCGAGGATCGGTTGCGCATAACGCCAATGAGATCCGCGAGATTGTTCAGCTGCTGAAAAAATTTCGTGGCGAAATCGAAGGCGGTATTTGCCTGCGTCGTTTTGAATCTTTTAAACCTCACAGTGAAAAGCGCTATTTTGTGCTGAACAAACAGGTTTACGCCGCCGACGGCGATGTATCGACAAGCGTAAGAGAGATAGCCAGCCGGATAGACAGCTCGTTTTTTACGATAGATATGATTGAGAATACGCTCGGAGAACCACGGCTGGTGGAAATTGGCGACGGGCAGGTTTCAGATCTTAAGGGGTGGCCGGTCACGCGGTTTGTAGAGATGCTGGCGAAGCAGATGGAATAAATTTAATAATATAAGGATATAGAATTATGGCCTGGATCTACAATGTAATAACTAAAAAATTCTCCCGCAATGGCGACTATAAATTTAGCGCTGAGTATGCGGGATCGCCGGGTTACAAAGACAACCCTGATGATGAGTGCGTTAAGAATAAAGGGCTGCTGCCGCGCGGCAATTATCATATAACTGGCCCGATTGCAGTTCACCCTACGGCAGGAAGATATGTTATCAGGCTTACGCCACACAGCGGGAACAGCATGTGCGGGCGTGAGGGGTTTTTTATTCATGGTGGTAATGGCAGAGGAACCGCATCCAATGGCTGTATTATTTTGATGCGGGGATACAGGGAAAAGATAATAGAAAGCGGCGATAAGGAGCTGATTGTACAATGAAAAAATTCACAACCGCTCTTCTTATATTGCTGCTCAGCGCTTGCGCATTAAATAGCTCAGAGGATAAGCTTTACAGAAAGGTGTTAATGGCCATTAATGAGCAGAAAACCGAAAAATTCTCTGATACGGATTACGAGAACATATTAGAGTACTTATCTAAAGGACAGGATCGCTGGATAAATCTTTACCCTGCGCTCGACAAAGAACCCTTTTTAAGCATCACTTATTTTCAGGAAGGATTACATATTTCGATGGCTGAAGCATTGATAAACAATACCACAGGAACATTACAATATCTCAACAAAGACAATATCGAGCATATTTGCGGAATTCCCTTTATTGAACCAACAGTTGAAGAAATAGATGTATATTACATTAAAGCACGAGCGGCGCTGAAAGCAGCTTCTGCTAAAAGCGGTTGGAAGGAACTTTGTATTTTACAACTTGAAAATTCATACTCTGGATTTCAGAATATGGTTCGTCCTACAGAGGGCAAAGCATTTTGCTCAAAAGCCATTTTTTACAAATTTTGAAGCAACCATAACATTGACAGGAGAAAACAATGTTTAAATATAAAAGGATTGGAGCAATTTTAGTTTTTTTAATATCAGCATATTGCATATGGATTGCTGCAAGGCCAACCAAAATAGTCAGAGTAGATAATGGTGCTGTTTTTGTAGAGCACTTACCAATGACTACTGAAGGAAAAATAAAATGGTGGTTAAAAAACAGAGAATTACTTCAGAATAAATCTCAAATTATTAATACTCCTGATAACTTCACAGTTATCGTCATGAATTTCAATGGTTACGAGAAACTTCCCAAAGGCACCAGAGATGGTTCAATAGATGACTATACCTGCTTTGATGATACGAATGGCGAGCATAATAATTGTGTGTATAACAGCATAGCATTTGTTGTTAGAGGAAGCATAGATGGAAAAGCATTTATAAATATAGGTGATAAAACGTATATCCAGAGCTCTGATGGCAAGGTATCCTTAAAATAACAAAACAGGATACTTTGCATAAAAATACATTATAGTTTAGATAATCTACCTTAACAGTTGAATAGTATCGGATTCATTGAGCAAGTCTCAAATTGATGCTCCTCAGAACATTGTCGATGATCAAAGTTCTAACTTCTCCAGTGTGTACCTGAAGCTTCTCCCTGAACCTGGAGTCATTCAGGATCTGCTCAAACTCTAATTTAACCTCGTCATTAAACGTCTCAAACGATACCAGCCAATTCTGCTCGTCTTCCTTGAGCTTCCAGCTAATAATAGTACTCATCCAATAAAGTCCATTTCTGATTACCCATTCAGAAACCATTTTTCTATGTTTTTTTTCACAACATTACCATCCCGAAAGTAATGCGACAAAAAGGAGAAACTTAACTTACTAGTTTCAAATCATAAAATCGCTCAGTAAATTAAATTTAAACATCAAAAAAAAACAATCTGTTGTTAAATATAAGATTTCATATAAAAATTTGACGGTGGCTTTTATTGCCTATATTCGGATCCACTTTTATTAATATTTTTTTCGAAAGCCTCACAGAAAACAAAAATAAGATTATACAGTTTATTGTTTTGCGCGTAGATGTGCAACCGTGATACCCATTTAAGGTATGAGATGAGAAAATGATTAAGAGGAGTGATTTATTGACTGAAATTCAGCAAGAATATGTGCCTCCGGTCAAAAACACTGCATGGCGGGTGTAAATATCCCGCATAATCGAGCCATTCACATTTAGAGATCTTCCGGCATACTCATTTTGCCAACGAAGGAGATCGCTATGCGTAAAGCCCGTTTTACTGAGCATCAGATCATCACGGTGATTAAGTCAGTTGAAGCCGGACGAACTGTGAAAGATGTCTGCCGCGAGGCCGGGATCTCTGAAGCCACGTACTACAACTGGAAGTCTAAATACGATGGTATGGAAGCTTCTGATATTAAAAAGATAAAAGATCCTGAGGACGAGAACCGACGGCTCAGGCAGATGTTTGCCGACCTCAGTCTTGAGAATCGGGCGCTGAAAGACGTTATCGAAAAAAAAGCTTTAAAACAGCCTGTAAGCGTGAGCTGGTCACTCATCTGATAACGACGTTCGGACTCAGTATCCGTCAGGCCTGCCGGAGTCTGAACCTGAACAGAACGGTTTACCATTACCGCCCGGATACCACACGTGACGAACCCGTTATAGTCGCGTTGCAGGCCGTGGCCGAGCGATACCCACGATACGGTTTTCCGAAACTTTTCCAGGTTCTGAGACGGCAGGGACACCCGTGGAATCACAAAAGGATCCACCGTATTTACTTTCTGCTGAAGCTGAATTTTCGCCGTAAGGGCAAACAACGGTTGCCGGTGCGTAATCCCTCACCACTGGTCACGCCGGAAGCGCTGAACCAGAGCTGGCCTGTTGATTTTATGCATAATGCCCTGGTTTATGGCCGTCGTTTTCGCACGTTCAATGTCGTTGATGACTTTAACCGTGAGGCGTTGTCGATTGAAATCGATCTGAATCTGCCAGCTCAGCGAGTGGTCCGTGTACTCGACAGGATCGCGGCAAACCGTGGCTATCCGACCATGCTTCGTATGGATAACGGCCCGGAATTTATCTCCCTGGCACTGGCTGAATGGGCAGAGAAACATGCAGTAAAACTCGAGTTTATCCAGCCGGGTAAGCCGACGCAGAACGCTTTCATTGAGCGCTTTAACCGGACATACCGTACAGAAATACTCGATTTTTATCTGTTCAGAACGCTGAATGAAGTGCGGGAAATCACGGAAAAATGGTTGTCAGAATATAACTGCGAACGCCCGCATGAATCACTGAACAAGAAGACGCCGGAGGAATATCGACAACACCATTATTTGGCAGGGATCTCAAAAAGTGCCTGGAACTAAAACGGGTCTATTTACAATGGCAATAGCGGCAAGGCACTGACCTTCTCTCCGTTGATTAATATCCCTGAGCTTAAAGAGGATCGGGGCAATTCGCCGGGACTTGTGGGAAAATTTTAGCATTCTTCATCGCCTATTGCGTAAGCTGTTTAAGATGGAATGTTGCTCCCGTGGGAAGGAAGTGAGGTAAGGAAGTGGCAAGAGGAAAAAATTGAATTGTCCAGAGCAACATAACTCTGGACATACCATGCAGAGACGTTAACGAATGTCATGTAGTGGCACACTCAGACATAACAACCACTGAGAGCAACCCACGACACGCGTGCAAGGCTTTAATACTGAAATCAGTGTTCATTTTAAACATGCGAAAGGCCATCCGTTTTTGCCTGCGCAGAGAAATAGATTTTGCTGCGCACATAGTCCCAGCATTCAGGCTTTTTTGCCCATTCCGAAATCATCCTGCCGTTCGCGGATTCAGTCAGAAGACTATTCACCCGATGGGCTAAACTGACAAGACGGTTCCCCATCGTTTCCTCAATGCCCTGTTGATTCCAGATCTCTGCCAGATTCGTTTGGCTGCCATAAAGATGTGAATAGGCGGCCACGGTATAGGCGGCGATATTCGCCTTAAATGCGGGGAAAAGTAAATTAATCAACTTATAGGCTTTTTTATAAATAATGGCCTGCGCGATGTAATTTTTAAAACTTTCAATGTTCAGTTCATCCCCATAACGCTCAGTATCCTTGTCGATCATCGTCATTAATGCGGCAAAGTTCTTCTGTCCGCCGAGGCTGACTAAATCCGGACGCTGGAGCCAGGCACAGTGATATTTTGCGAAATCGGTTTTCGTTATCCGACGTGATGCAGGGATCGCGTCTTTTAACCGTTTGATTCCAGAAGGTGTTTTACCTTCTCGTTCCAGCATAACCTTATAACTGCCGTTCGCTCGCTCGTAAAACCAACGACTATATCCGTCCGGGCAATACACCGTGTTTGCCATTTTTTCCAGCTGTACATGTACCGGTCGATTGGCTGACAAATCGGAAATATTGACTTTATTCTGGCTATTCGAGAAGCGCGAAATATCCGCAATTAACATCTCTTCTTGTGCATTATTCGTCTGTTTCAGCACAATAACTTTTGCGGGTACACGCACGTTACGCAGATTAGTTGCCGGGAATTTCTTTTTGGTGAAAAACATGGAAGCCGTCGTCTGTCCACCGTTGACGATCTGCACTCCCTGCATCCACGCAATACCTGGGCCACCTCCTGGCGCTTCGCCAAGTCTGACCTGATCGGCAACAATCACAATGCCGTTGTTATAAGCCATAAAACGCTCAGGCTGCTCACGTAAGGTGTCGCGAATCCCCTTGTTGACTTTCCCCGTCTGGCTCAGAAATGAACGAACGTTCGCTTCCAGAATCCGGTTGCCATATTTTTCATAAATAAATCGCAGCGTCTCGCCCGGAACCACCGTCAGCGCATAATCATATTCACCCATTTCATCCGGGATCCAGACACAGGGGAGTGCGCCCCCCGCCACCTCATCAAAATTAACCTGCAGTTCGTCGCGTGGCTTACCTTCCTGCCAGTGGTTAAACAGGCGGACAATGTCCATAACCTCTAATTTAATAGTTTTACCGGCCACGTCGCGGGGCTGATACCAGCGGGTTTTCACCTGACCATCGGTCAGTACATAAACTCTGATTTGCTCCAGTTCCGTATAGGACTGTTCGATGGTCGTCACCAGTTGCCAGGCATCATTGGACTGATCCAGCGTGGAAGATAATTTACCGTCAACACACTTCTGCAAAAATTGAATGCAGTGGCCGGCAATCGCTTTTGTCTCAGCATCCGGGACATGACAAAGCTCGTCGCTACCGTGATAAATGCTGACAAAGAGGTCAAGTTGATCGCCATCTTCTGAGAAGGCATAACCGCTGAGACGCACATTGTGTCCACTGACTTTAGCCATAAAGTGACACGTCTCGGCATCGTCGAATGTCATGCCGATATCGGCCATATGACGCATAACAGTATCGGTAAAAATCAGCTCCTGAAAAGGCGACTCTATCCCCGGCTGAGCCATCTGGTCCTGATATTCCTTGCGAATCTCATTCTGCGTTTGACGTAAAAAATCAATAAGTTCCATGCGGTAATCCTGCAAAGTCTGACAAGCAATGGTTAAAATTTTGAGCCTGAGAAATAAGTGTCTGGAGTTCGAGTTGATAGAACGCACTCACCACCGGCAACGGGACATTGGCATGCGTCAAAGAGGGAAAACCCGCTTCAATGGGGAGTGCAAACGCCTCTGTCAGCAAGAAATGACGTGTATAGAATTCAGCATGTTCAGTGAAATATCCGACATGACAAAGCGACCCCTCAAAAAGACAAGCCGCCTGAGCGTTTCCCTCAAACCTCTGACGAAGACGGTTAATAATGTCATTCAGGGTCGCGCCAGTGGGATGCTCGCTGAAGCGCAAACCGCACAACATGAGCGAGCCAGGCCGCTGCCAGTCCAGTTGTTCAAGAGAGTGGATGGTTACGCAAAAGCCCTGCTCTGCTGTGGTGCTTTTTACCTCAATGGCACGTTCATCGAGTTCAAAATCCTGTAGCCCATGCTGTGGTCCTACCCATGCTCCGACTGCCGTTGGCGACGCAAGACCGCTCTCGATCAACCGTTCCAGACACGTCAATTCCCCGATTAATCCCACTTCTTCTTCGTGACTGAGTGGACGGGTATCGCGCTCCATAAACGTCTGCCATAAACGAATCCGACGGAGCAGGGTTTCAAACAAACGCGGTCCAGAAACGTTCAGGAGCGAATGGAGAATATCCAGAATCATCGTCGTAAAGACATCCGCATTCCCCGTTTGCTGGCGACGGATCATCAAACCATTCTGCCGCCCCTCCTCTGTTCCGGTTATCTCAACGCGAAATCCTTTACAGGACGGCAGCGCCGTCGCCCCCAACGAAAGAGGATGAGAAAATACGGCAATCAGCATTTCTTCATTATCAGGCTGACGACGCCCGGCATGAAAGCTACAGCCCTGGTGCGTAAAAAGCCGAATCCCGCGCCAGCCCTGTGAGCCGGGCTGTTCGTCTATCTGAAAGCGATCTAAGGCTTTCCAGGCCGCCAGTAGATCATCTTTACTCAGCCGCACCATACTCTTGCTCCCACAGTACGTTGTTCACTTTGTACTCTACCGTTACCCCACTGCGGCTTCCCGGAAAACTGATGCCAAAAGCCACCACTGGCAAGGCATCGTCCTTATATTCCGTTGCCGACAATGCCTGTTGCGGGTCCAGTAAGTAAATGAGCAGTAGCCCTTTTTGACGCTGTGCAGGGATGTCGTTTATGCCAAATCCTTTGATCCGACGCAGTACTACGCCACCAGGAATGACGGGCTTCTCTCGCCCTTCATTACGTCCGGGATCGGCATGAAAAATACGCTGCGTTTCTACCAGCGCGGCAAGCCAGGTCGATTCATCGCAGTCTATCCCTTCATCGCGTGGAGAAAGTAAACGGCCAATGGAATAGCGGTCAGTGACCCCCTCAGACGCTTTACGCATCATAAGCGGGACGGGGAAGCCACATACAACGCGATGACGATCGACGCCCCCCCCTATCACCGCCACTGTCCATTGGGTGAGTTCATCAACACGATTCATCCGCGAAATGAAATCCGCCAGCAGTTTACTGTTGGCTTTTCTGGCCTGAGCGTGGGTCTCATATTCCGTTAAGAAATCAATGACTGGCTCGGGAGATACGTTTTGCCAGATGACTCCATTCCATTTTTCAATCTTCTCTCCGCGTCGTCTCTCAGGGATCGGCGCGCCAGAACCGACACGTCCGGTCAGACGCTGGAAGGCCGAGTAGTTATGCTTGTGGTACTCCGGCTCTCTAAACAATGAAATCGTTTCGACCACCGAGCCACTGAAAGACAGCCATAGTGAGCGCGCACTACGCATTTTTAAGGGTGATGTCACCATTAACACGGGGTGTGATTTCACTTTTAGCCCGAAATCACGCGGAGTTCCGCCGCTGGCGACCATATTGTCAAACTCTTCTCTCAGCTCTTCCGATGCATCAGCAATGTGCTCAAACCATTCAATCAGCTCATCGGTGGTATACAGCCGACATACGTCCAGATATCCCTGGCGATAGCCAAACCAGCGCCCCATCTGCATTAACGTGTCATACATGCGGGAGGCGCGTAAGAAATAACTGGTGCATAATCCCTCAAGCGTTAACCCTCGAGCCAGTTTGTCTCCGCCAATCGCAATAACTTTTAAACCTGTCGCACTGTCTGAATAATCAAGCGCATCCTTCGCCGTTCCGTTTATCATTCGTACAGACACGTTTTCGATCACGTTATACAGCTTGTCAACGATCTCCTGCCACGCGAAGGGGTCGTCTGGAACCTGCTGCGGCATAACGTCGCGAATCGTCTGACAAGTCGGCAAAAAGTCAGCCTGCCAGAGTGATTCAAGCTGATGTAAAAAAAGCTCATGTCCAATCTTTCGCGTCAACCGCTGTCTCACATCCTGAATGTAGGCATCAATATGCTCATAAACGACCGATTGCACTTTATTGAAGCGGGTCACATGGACAAGCATCGAACTGTGTTTATCTCCCTGACCGCGTAATTCTCGGACGCAGCACGCCAGCAAAAAGCTATCGATGGCGTGTTTTAACGAGTCAGGGAAATGGGTTAGCGTATCAAGCGTGGGATGGTGCGAGCTCTTATGAGAAACTGGCATCCACCCTCTTTTTCCATCATCGCTACAATGATCGCTCACCCGCCTGATCAAAGGGAGTTCACCAGTCCGGCCTTCCGCGGTTGCCCGACCGAATACCCTCGCAGGGCCGATGTAATTAGAAGGTGCGCCGAGGTTAATGATAAAGGCTGAAGGGAACAAATCCGGGCCTTCATCACGCGTTTCATTGCTCTCGTGAATAAAAATATTGGCAAAGGGCGTGGCGGTATAGCCGACATATGCCTTACGGCTGAACTGCACCAACAGCTTACGAATCAGACTATTGATTGCCGTTGGCTGATGTTCAGCATCCGGTTTTCCATCGTCATCGTAAACGATTTCCCCCGTATCAACTGAGGCGTTATCCGCTTCATCATCAATCATCAGCAGCGGTAATTCCGAAACGAAACGCTTTCCGGTGACGGGATCAACGCTAGTGGCAACATGGTTTTCAATCCAGGTATGCAGGCGCTTCAAAATAGATTTATTTTTCTTTACCACGAACAGCCAGGGCCGTTGCTCGGGGCTGATCCCCAGATTCTTAGCCACTCCGGCACTGAAGTCGCCCTTTTCAGATCGGTTGGTGACGTAATTGGGACGAATGACGGGATCGCTATCAATATCACCCACCCCAATGATGGTCACTTTTTCTCTAAGTGGACTCGTCTCGTAGCCAAGAAATCCCTCATCAAGACGCATTTGGGTTTGCGATCGGAGATTATTATGCAAACCAGCAAGCACAATGATTATCTTATATCCCGCATCCGCGGCTTTACAGATCAGACCGGTATAGTGGCTGGTTTTCCCCGACTGAACATGGCCGACCACCAGACCACGCCGGTCCCAACGCCCTTCCCGCCCAGGCTGCTCAAGTAATCCAAGAACACGATCCGTTGAACGGTCAAGGGTATCCAGTACCCCCCAAGACATTGTTTTACCAAGCCATTGGCGATATCGGTGCCAGTATCGCCACTCGCGTTTCGCATCAGCGGTCAACCAAGGTCTATGCCCTTCGTCATTACTCAGAGAAGTATCTTCTCCCATCCAGATGCTATAACGGCGGATCAACTCTTCGACCAAAATCTCCCGGTTATCAAGGCAGATCCATCCCGGTTTCATCTGACAAACCATGTCAATATGTTGACGCAGAATACTAGGGGTAATCGTGCTTTTATCTTGGCCTTGCAGGAGCGTCTGCACAATCTGCAATACACTCAGTTGTGTGTCATCTAGGGGATTCATAGCGATTTCTCGTGTTGATCGTCGGGGAGTTGTGCAATTAATTCGGGATAATTATCGAAGGGTTCCATATTTTGCAGATGCTGCTTCGCTAGCGCCGGTGACAGCGCCTGCTGACCAACCAAGGTCTTGTACATGACCTGCAATACGGATAACACCTCTGCGGGCGGTGCTGTTTCAAAGCCTGTCCGCGGCGTCTCTTTTGACTCAGCCGTATCAAGCCAGATTTGCTGAACCGGAACGGTTTCCTCAATCAGTCTTAGCATGGCCTGAATTTGTGGAGATAACTCACCAGCCTGCGAAAGGACATTGTTGATGACAGGATGTTGTAATGAAATCTGGTAACGAACACCTGATGACGTCTTCTGCGCCTGCCAGAGGTGAACGAGTTCCTTGCCGGGTTTGCGCTTATTCATTTTCCCGCGTTTTGCAAATGTCCTTACCGCACGGTCACGTGTTGATTGCGCCAGTTGGGTTAACCAAGGACGCAGCGAAACAGGCGGGCGCGCCATCGATTTACGAATATCAATCTTCCAGTCGATGTCGGCATCATTAGGAATATCCAGACGGATCCGCGCAAGGCGGTGGGTTTCATCTTTCGTCCAGGCCCGGGGACTACCGAGTCCAAGCCAGTTGCCCGCCACCAGCAATCGCTCATTCCGGTATACATAGAATCCTTGCTGAGCAGTCCAGCCTGCCGGTCCCTGAGCCTGTTGATACTCCTGCGTCGTCAGGTGATCCTGATGCGGCAGAACATGGCATTCCACTTTCACGGCAGGGGCACCTGGCGCCATTGCCGCAGGCGAATGCCAGGGCTTGGAAGGATGCCCGCTGAGAAAGGGATCCCAGGCTTTAATTTTGCGACCATTGAGGGTGAGAGTGAGTCTGGGAGAGCCCCCCTCAAGGAATCGGTGAAATACCATCCCCAGATGTTGTTCAACGCCATCCATCAGATTGAGGAAATCTTTCTCACCGGAGCCGGGGGTGACAATTCGGTCTAAGACGTCCCACAGCACCACCGTACCGTGGGCGTCAGGTTCCGCATTTGCTAGCGCCTCCTGACTTCCTGAGTCAGCACCTTCAAGCAAATACCAACCGTCGTCCGTACTTGCGGCGAGAATATCCAGATCCCACCGCAGGATCGTCGTTACCCCCTCTTTTTTGGAAGAGACAGTCAGGCGGCGGCATTGCGAAAAGGAGGCGGTTTTGAGTCCAAGACCGAAGCGGCCCAGATCGTGTCCTGGGCGCTTTGTCAGCGGGTTTTTGACACCCAGTCGCATTGCAACATCCAGTTCAGGGGCCGACATGCCGCAGCCATTATCCCGAACCGCGATATAGCTATCCGCCTCACACCAGTAAAAGGTCAGATCGACCTTACGGGCACCGGCACTAATACTGTTGTCGATGATGTCAGCCAGTGCGGTGGCGGTGTTGTAACCGAGCCCTCGCAGAGCTTCGATCATAATTGCTGCATTCGGTGGCGCATGGCGCATGGTCGTCATTCTTCTTCTTCCTGCATCTCAATCAACGCGGTTTCCCACTGTTCAACGAAGCCGCCTAATTTTGACGCCCGGCTATGATAACGGAGCTTACGGAGCGCTTTGGCTTCTATCTGACGTATCCTTTCTCGCGTGACATCAAACTGTTTACCTACCTCTTCCAACGTGAAATCTTGCGTCATGCCGATGCCAAAACGCATTTTTATAATCTGTGTTTCGCGTGGCAGCAGCGTATCCAGAACCGATGAAATGCGCTCTCTTAGCTCCAGAGACTGAACAGGGGCACTGGTAAAATCCCTTTTAGTCAGCAGCGCATCCCCCGGCAACGCCACTTTGCGGTCATGGGCGTCATCATGAAAATCGCCAATCAGCGCCGTCTGTTCTTCATATTTAGCCATCCGAAGAAGCTGACGCTCTGGCAGGTCGGTCATTTTCTGTAACTGTTTGAGGGTGGGCGTTATCCCCTGGCGATGCAGAAACTGATCCCGACAGATCCGCCAGCGCCTGAATTGCTCATAGAAGTGAACGGGTAAACGGATGAGCTGCGCCTGATCGGCAATCGCACGTGTGATCTTCTGGCGGATCCACCAAGAGGCATAGGTGGAGAATTTAAATCCGCGCCGATAGTCGAATTTTTCAACGGCCTTGATCAAACCCAGATTGCCTTCTTGGATCAGGTCCTCGACATCTAATCCTTGCCCGCAGTATTTTTTCGCAATCGCGACTACAAGACGCAAATTAGCGTGGATTAATCCCTCCCAAGCCTCTCTGTAACTACTTACAAACAGACTCATTTTATGGCATTCATCAGGGATGAGCGTTCGGGCGCGCTCGACTATCAGTTGCAGGTCAGCGTACTCCGGACGGGGAATATGATTATCTTGGTACTCTTCTGCTTTTCCACTTCTCAACAGAAAGAGAAGATCGTTAAAGCTGATGGCGTCTTCGTAATCGGATGCGGAAGACATTTGCTCATCCGCTTCTTCCGCGTCGTCTTCTTCAGAAATCTCAGGCGCTGGCGCCGGAAGTCGATTCGGATGTAGCAACTGAAGATATTCTGCTTCGGGTAATTCCGCCAGGATCATCATCAAATTGATAAGCGCCGTATCCATGCGCTGCCCGAGTCGTTCTTCCTTTGTTTTATCCACGACATCCCATTGGCGAATGTCCACAAGATAACGTTCAAAGATGCCGGACTGCCGCAATGCACCGAAAGCGTCAAACCAAGGTTCGAGATCGTCACTCGCTGTTAATGCCCCATAGACATCACTTTCTGGGAAAGCATCATCGCCATCCACAATCAGAGGTAAGTCCTTGATCAATGCCTCTACGCTGACCCGTAGTTCAGGCCACGACATACCGAAATCCTCTTCCCCGGCAAACCGGATGTCACGCACAGAGACACGACCGGCATTCAGTGCGCCAGCGAGCAACGTTGAGAGATGAGGATAATTTTGCGAAGAGTGAGAGACTGGCTTCGGCGGGTCAGGAAGCGTGAGTTCGATATCGCTCCACTCAGCAGCGTCATCTTTCGGGCGATAGCGGGATAATAATTGCTGAACCTCCGCGGAAGCGTGTCGTAATGTCAGATTATCTTCGGCGGGTTCCGATTCGACTTCAGCGTCCCACAGCATGAAATCCATTGCGGCTTCGGTTTCGGGAGGTTCTGTTTCAACTTCAACATCGGCCTCAACCTCAACCTCAACCTCAACCTCAACTACGGCATCATCGACTGGCCCTCTCGCTGGTTGCTGCCCGGCAGGCGAATGAGATTGCCGATAACGGGCCAACAGATCACGTAGCATTTGCTCCTGTGCGAGGTCACTGGCGCATAACCCGAGGTTGTTTTGATGTTCAACATCGACACCCGCACGCAACAACATTTCGCAAATAGCGAAATGTCCATTCTGGGCCGCAATCATCAATGGGCTATTTCCCAGAGAATCTCGTGAATCTTTCGGTAATCCCCTGCTGAGATGAAGCTCCACCACGGAGAAGACTCCGCTTTTTAGCGCCCGAATAAGTAAAGTGGGAATGCGATAAAACTCAGAAACAGAGCGATGCATGTTGACAGTTTTTCCTTGTAAACCTCACACACAGAAATGCAATCTATCTTAAAGGGGGAAAGCCGAATTTGGTACTATATATGAACAACCTGTCATTTTAAGTGCCAGCATTAGCCTTCATTATGTGGAATAATTATCAAGGCGCAGTATATTGGATTTTTCACTAACACAAAAGGGGTGGGTCTTGCCGATTGTCCTGAATGCGTTTCCACTGAAAGTCCCTGAATTGGAGTTGAAATTTGTCCAGATACCCTACGACAAGACAACTCTAGATAGCCTCCGCTCCTCCCATAAAGAGACGCACGTCTTCCGGCGTCAGGGTGACAATATTCAGATCTTTTCGAGTGATGGTACGTTCCCCAAATCTGGTACACAGCATACACTGCAATTAAAGGATAATTTGGGAACCTTTTGCTCTTTGGTTAAAGATGGTCTGCTCAAGCACTTCGCTGGATTGGGCCGAACTCCTTGCGGTTTCAATCCTATCGAGGTGGTAAGTGCCAAACCAAAAGACAATCTTTTAGCCTCAATTCTTGGTGAGACTTATCCCTTAAAAATTTGTGCCAAATACTCAATCGACACCCGTACTGTTCAGGGCCAACCGTGTCTTATAATTGATTGCACAACACGTCGTGTAGTAAAAGAGAACTGCCTGTTTTTCCTAAAAACCGGATTTAATGTTATTGGTCGCTACGTCGTCACCGAGCAAGATGACGGATTTAGAAAACTTTTAGGTTTTGTAGAAAGCTGCCACGAAGGGAGAACTTTGAGTGTCATTCGTCCTGATGGCCAAGCTATTCATGCTGAGGCGAAAGACGTTTATCTCGAAGCTAGTCGAGCGAATTTTGACGACTACATCCTTCATACGCATGGTACGAAGAAAGACTCCATTGTCGAACATATTCGGAAGTCCGTTTCCATTTTCAACGGAGGTGAGAATAAAAAAGATCGCATCGAAGCCCTTAAGAAGTATATCCAAGCGACAAACATCTCGCTGCTCGATGGGACGCGTATCGAAATAGAGGATCCATCCGACATTCAAAAAGATTGTGCACAAATGCAAAAGCCGGTGTTCGTCTTCAACGATAATGGTGAAGCAGATTGGACGGAGAAGGGTCTTACACAAAATGGCCCCTATACAAAACGTACCTTCGATAGGAACGATCCGTCAATCTGCGTGATCTGCGCCCAACATGACAGAGGGCGAGTCGAGCAGTTCGTACGTAAGCTTCTGAAAGGCATGGCTAATAGCAAATATTTTAAAAATGGTCTTGAGGGAAAATTTGCACTTGGAACCAGTCGTGTTGAAGTGTTCGAAACATCCACAAACAGCGTCGATGCATACAAAAGTGCCATCGAAGCTGCAATCCGCAAAAAAGCTGATGACGGAGGACGTTGGGATCTCGCCCTCGTACAAGTGCGACAGTCATTCAAACAACTCAAAGTTACTGATAATCCTTACTATCTTGGTAAAAGCCTATTTTACATGCACCAAGTTCCTGTACAGGATTTCACAATAGAGCTGCTATCGCAGTCAGATTATTCACTCGGCTACTCGCTTAACAACATGTCATTAGCCTGCTACGCGAAGATGGGTGGAGTACCGTGGCTGCTCAAATCATCGCCAACTCTATCCCATGAACTCGTGATCGGCATTGGCAGTGCCAATATCGTCCAAGAGCGTGGTGCCCACAATCAGCGCATCATGGGAATCACCACCGTATTTTCGGGAGACGGAAGTTACATTGTTTCGAGTACGTCCAATGCCGTTGTGCCGGAAGCTTACTGCGAGGCCCTAACCTCTGTTCTAGGAGAGAATATAGAAAAAATACAAAGGCGAATGAATTGGCAGAAAGGCGATTCGATTCGTTTAATTTTTCATGCACAAGTCAAAAAGTTTAACAAGGAAGAGGTTCAGGCAGTCCGTACGGTGATCGATAAGTATAGAGATTACCAGATCGAGTATGCCTTCGTGAAAATCTCAGAGAATCACGGACTCCACATGTTCGACTCTTCAACGGCAACCATGCCTAAAGGACGCCTGGCGACGCATCGCGGAAAAACGTTCAAGCTTTCTAAAAACGAAATGCTTGTTTACCTGATCGGCCAACGTGAATTACGACAAGAAACGGACGGTCATCCACGTGGTGTGATCGTCAACGTTCATAAAGACTCGACCTTCAAAGATATTAAGTATTTGAGTGCTCAGCTCTATAGTTTCGCATCACACTCCTGGCGTAGTTACTTCCCCAATCCCATGCCAGTTACCATCACTTATTCCGATCTTATCGCCCATAATTTAGGATGGTTGAATCAGCTTCCGGGCTGGAGTGACTCTGTCATGATTGGAAAAATAGGGCATTCACAATGGTTCCTATAGAGAAAGAAAACGTTTATCAGCTACGCGACTATTTTCACAGTAAGGTGATCGAATCCGCTCACATTGATCCATTTAAGTCCTGCTTTTTTAGTCTCCTGGAAGGAGTTAAAAGCTGCATTACGAATTTTAGCTTTGCGGACTTATCTTTATACCAACGCTGTGCAATTTCAGGTTTAGGTATTCTGGATGAAACTATCTCGGTCCAAGATGTCTCTCGCCTGCTCGGACAAGCTCCCAAGATTGATTCAACACCGAGACCTTGGGTATCGGATATGTTCGGTGTAATGGCAGTGAAATGGCTAACCGCACAGATGCAAGATGAGAGCATAGATCACGAGTTCGAAAAGTGGATTTCAGGGTTTCTGGCTCAGCAGATTGAAAGCAACCATCTAAGTATCTTCGAGAAAGATATCGCGGCATATGTCAGTAACAGCGAATCAGCCTCCTTTAGTAGTGCCTGCATACCACTCTTCCTTCATTATCGAAAGTTACTGAAGATCAATAGCCATCAGAACCGACTTTCTCTTGTCGAACGTTTCATGAGCGAATTTCAAGCACAAGCTACAGAAAATCCTTCAGTTACTCTCTTGTGCGTAATGCTTTACGTTTTTAATCAAATTAATCAGGAAATTGCCATTGCTCCACCGTCTGGATGGACACTGGATGACCTGCTAAGATTTCTGGAACATATCCCTGCTGGGTTAAAACGGTGGACATGGGAGGACTCAGGTCGAACCAGAGGCGCAGAACCCGTAAAGTGGCAAGTTGAAAATGAATATCATGTTCAGAATCTGCTTTATATCCTACTTGCACCAATATTCAACGATATTGCAGATGAGGTGAATCTTCAGCCTGTCGGGCAAAAAAATCCCCGCATTGACCTTTATTTGCCATCACTGCACACAATTATTGAAGTAAAGTACCGCAAAGATACAAAAAAATCTTTTCCAACATTAATTGGAGAAATCGCCGAAGACGCTTCTCTCTATCGTGTTGACGAAATTTATAAGGATTCTTATATCATCAGCTTCCTGTGGGACTGCACACGTTCAACGCAAGAACATACGAAGTTTAAGGAGGGGGTATTGAAGATAAATGGCATTGATGGTTGCGTAGTAATAAGCGCACCTTCAACGATGAGTTTCAAAAAGAAAGAATAGCTCTATTCTTCGCACACACAAAAAGAACTGTAGTGGTTTACTGAATTTGGCCACCTGAGCAGAGGTTATATGCTCACCTCAGAACAACACAGGTGCTCCAATGAAAAGAAGAAATTTTAGTCCTGAATTCAAACGCGAATCTGCTCAGCTGGTTGTCGATCAAAACTACACCGTCTCTGATGCCGCTAAGGCTATGGATGTAGGTCTTTCCACGATGACGAAATGGGTCAAACAACTGCGTGATGAGCGTCAGGGCAAAACGCCAAAAGCTTCCCCGATAACGCCGGAACAAATCGAAATACGTGAGCTCAGGAAGAAGATGCAACGTATTGAAATGGAAAACGAAATATTAAAAAAGGCTACCGCGCTCTTGATGTCAGACTCCCTGAACAGTTCTCGATAATCGGGAAACTCAGGGCGCGTTATCCTGTGGCCACACTCTGCCATGTGTTCGGGGTTCATCGCAGCAGCTACAAATACTGGAAAAACCGTCCTGAAAAGCCAGACGGCAGACGGGCTATATTACGCAGTCAGGTACTTGAGCTGCATGGCATCAGCCACGGTTCGGCCGGAGCAAGAAGCATCGCCACAATGGCAACCCAGAGAGGCTACCAGATGGGGCGCTGGCTTGCTGGCAGGCTCATGAAAGAGCTGGGACTGGTCAGTTGCCAGCAGCTGACTCACCGGTATAAGCGTGGCGGTCATGAGCACGTTGCTATCCCGAATCATCTTGAGCGACAGTTCGCCGTAACGGAGCCCAACCAGGTGTGGTGCGGTGATGTGACCTATATCTGGACAGGTAAACGATGGGCGTACCTCGCCATTGTTCTCGACCTGTTCGCAAGAAAACCAGTGGGCTAGGCAATGTCGTTCTCGCCGGACAGCAGACTCACCATGAAAGCGCTGGAAATGACATGGAAAACTCGCGGTAAGTCCGTCGGGGTGATGTTCCACAGCGATCAGAGTAGTCATTATACAAGCAGGCAGTTCCGGCAGTTACTGTGGCGATACAGGATCAGACAGAGTATGAGCCGGCGCGGAAACTGCTGGGATAACAGCCCAATGGAGCGCTTCTTCAGGAGTCTGAAGAGCGAATGGGTGCCGGTGACGGGTTACGTAAGCTTTAGCGATGCAGCTCACGCCATAACGGACTATATTGTTGGATATTACAGTGCACTAAGACCGCACGAATATAATGGTGGGTTACCACCAAACGAATCGGAAAACCGATACTGGAAAAACTCTAACGCGGTGGCCAGTTTTTGTTGACCACTACACTGCAACTCGATCCACGCCGTGTTGTAGCCTTGTTCATGTAGAATGGTACTCATCGTGTGCCGGAATCCATGTCCTGTCGCTTTCCCGTGATAACCAATTCGCTTCAACACCTGATTGATGCTCGCTTCACTCATTGGTTTGGTGATGTCATTCCGCCCAGGAAATACCAATGAATATCGCCCTGTAACCACTTGGATTTCGCGCAGTGCTTCTACCACCTGAGTTGACAACGGCACCATGTGTGGTCGCCGCATCTTCATGCGTTCTTTAGGCACTTCCCAGATCGCTTTATCAAGATCAAACTCTTTCCACTCCGCCAGACGTAGCTCAATAGTACGTACACCGGTCAGCATCAGAATACGGGTTGCAAGTCGAGTGATTGGGCTACCCGAATAGGCTTCTAGCGCTTGCAAGAACTTAGGCAGTTCTTCAGCGAGTAGATGAGGGAAATGTTGCGACTTTGGTGTTGCCAATGCACCGGATAGCTCAGAAGCAGGATTGCTTTCCGCCCGGCCAGTAACAATCGCGTATCTGAATACCTGATTACACGCCTGACGAATTTTGCGCAGTTTATCGAGTACACCGCGCTTCTCTAGCTTACGCAGCGTCGTCAGCATCTCCAGCGGCTTTATCTCTGCAATGGGTCGCTTGCCGAGATCTGAGAAGATGTCGTTTTCAAATGTTTCCATTAAGTCGTCAGCGTAGCCTTTTGACCATCCGGTACGCTTATACTCATGCCATTCCAGCGCGATAGCTTTGAAGTTATTTTCAACACTTGCCTTCTGCGCCAGTTTTTCAACACGCTTTTCTTCGCTTGGGTCTCCACCAAGCGCAACAACCTTGCTTGCTTCCTCTCGCTTCAAGCGAGCATCTGACAATGAGATATCGGGAAAAACGCCGATGGAGAGCTTTTTCTCTTTACCCAGCACGCGATATTTCAAGCGCCAATATTTAGCACCATTGGGTTTGATCAGCAGGTAAAGCCCACCGCCATCCGTTAGTTTGTATTCTTTCTCTCTTGGTTTTGCAGTGTCGATCTGCCGTGCATTTAGTGGCATAGGGGCCCCTAATTTCCATTGAACGAGATGAGCCCCCGCAAAGGCCCCCAGACACCACTTGATTTGGGTAGAACCAGGTAGACTTTGGTTGAGCTCGCGACAGAAAAATCCAGTGATATCAGGGAGTATAAAGCAAAGAGAGAGAGTTCAGTAGAAGTGTGTTGACTTGAATTTGGTACGCCCTACAGGATTCGAACCTGTGACCTACGGCTTAGAAGGCCGGTGCTCTATCCAACTGAGCTAAGGGCGCATGGGGAACAGGGTCGGATTATACGGCGCGAAGCCGTCGAGTCAACGATTTTGCTTACTAAGCCAATCTGTTGCTGCACTATTGAACAGCCCGCTCCGAATCTGTGCCTGACAGCGGCGCGCGCTTCTGCCAGAATAGGCGCCATCTCCCGTTTCAACTCAACACAGATGGATCCTCTCTCTGATGGCAGCAAAGATTATTGACGGTAAAACGATTGCGCAGCAGGTGCGCCTTGAGGTTGCAGAAAAAGTGCAGCAGCGTCTGGCCGCGGGTAAACGCGCGCCTGGCCTGGCGGTGGTACTGGTAGGTGAGAACCCGGCTTCACAAATCTACGTGGGCAGCAAACGCCGTGCCTGTGAAGAAGTGGGCTTTATCTCCCGCTCTTACGATTTGCCGGCCTCCACCAGCGAAGCGGAGCTGCTGGCGCTGATCGATAAGCTGAACGACGATAGCGAAATTGACGGCATTCTGGTGCAGCTGCCGCTCCCGGCAGGCATTGATAACGTAAAGGTGCTGGAGCGCATCTCGCCGTCAAAAGACGTCGATGGATTCCATCCTTATAACGTTGGTCGCCTGTGCCAGCGCGCGCCTAAGCTGCGTCCCTGTACGCCGCGCGGCATCGTCACGCTGCTAGAGCGTTATAACATTGACACCTTTGGCCTGAACGCCGTGGTGGTTGGCGCGTCCAATATCGTTGGTCGTCCAATGAGCATGGAGCTGCTGCTGGCAGGCTGCACCACTACCGTTACCCATCGCTTTACCAAAAACCTTCGTCACCATATCGAACATGCCGATCTGTTGGTGGTGGCCGTAGGTAAACCAAACTTTATTCCTGGCGACTGGATCAAGCCTGGCGCGATCGTGATTGACGTGGGCATTAATCGTCTGGAAAGCGGCAAAGTGGTTGGTGACGTAGATTTTGCTGCAGCTTCCGAGCGGGCAGCTTATATTACGCCGGTTCCAGGCGGTGTTGGCCCGATGACCGTGGCAACGCTGATTCAGAATACCCTGCAAGCCTGCGAAGAATTTCATGATGGAGCAGTACAATAATGGCAACTTTTTCTCTGGGTAAACATGCCCACGTCGATTTATGCGATCTGCTGAAGCTGGAAGGTTGGGTGGAAAGCGGCGGTGCGGCAAAAGACGCAATCGCGGACGGCCAGGTTACGGTAGATGGCAAAACAGAAACCCGTAAACGCTGTAAAATCGTTGCGGGCCAGACCGTCAGCTTTAACGGCAACAGCATCACCGTCGCTGAGTAAAGTCAGCTGCAGGCTGCATTTTAAAAGCTGAGCGGTCGGTGAAGAAAGTAAAAACCATTCAGGAGCCAATCGGCTCCTGAACTTTTTTAGCTTATTTACGACGCCAGCTGGTTCCCTGCGGGCCGTCTTCCAGCACGATCCCCATTTCGACCAGCTTGTCACGCGCCAGGTCAGCCTGCGCCCAGTTTTTCTCTTTACGTGCATCCAGGCGCATTTTGATCAGCGCTTCGATCTCGGCGACCTCATCGTCGTTACTTTGCGCACCGCTCTGCAAAAAGACTTCAGGATCCTGTTCCAGCAGGCCCAGCACGCCAGCCAGCTGACGCAGTTTTGCCGCCAGCCCGTTTGCGGCCGCCCTGTCTTCGGTTTTCAGGCGGTTAACGTCGCGCGCCATATCAAAGAGCACGGAATAGGCTTCCGGCGTGTTGAAATCGTCGTCCATCGCCTCGCGGAAACGGGCTTCAAAAGCCTCGCCGCCCACGGCTTCAGCCTGCGGATCGGTGTTGCGCAGCGCGGTATAAAGCCTCTCCAGCGCCGCGCGCGCCTGCTTCAGGTTATCTTCGCCGTAATTCAGCTGGCTGCGATAGTGGCCCGACATCAGGAAGTAGCGCACGGTCTCGGCATCGAAATAGCCCAGCACGTCGCGCACGGTAAAGAAGTTGTTCAGCGACTTGGACATCTTTTCACGGTCAACCATCACCATGCCGGAATGCATCCAGTAGTTGACGTAGGGGCCGTCATGCGCGCAGGTAGACTGGGCGATTTCGTTTTCATGATGCGGGAACATCAGGTCGGAACCGCCGCCGTGAATATCGAAGTGCTCGCCAAGCTGCTTGCAGTTCATGGCGGAACATTCAATATGCCAGCCCGGACGCCCCTGGCCCCACGGCGAAGGCCAGCCCGGCTCATTGGCCTTGGACATTTTCCACAGCACAAAATCCATAGGATTACGTTTAACGTCGGCGGCCACCTCAACGCGCGCACCGGCCTGGAGCTGTTCCAGATCCTGACGCGACAGCAGGCCGTAATCGGCGTCGCTGGCAACAGAGAACATCACGTCGCCGTTGCTGGCGACGTAAGCATGGTCGCGCTCAATAAGCTTGCTGACCAGTTCAATGATGTCGGCGATATGGTGCGTAGCGCGAGGTTCCAGATCCGGCGGCAGAATATTCAGCGCGGCGAAGTCAGCGTGCATTTCCGCGATCATCCGATCGGTCAGCACGTCGATAGTTTCGCCGTTTTCGTTGGCGCGCTTGATGATTTTGTCATCAATATCGGTGATGTTACGCACGTACTTCAGCGAGTAGCCTAAATAGCGCAGATAGCGGGCGACCACGTCAAAGGCAATAAAGGTGCGCCCGTGACCAATATGACACAGGTCATAGACGGTGATGCCGCACACGTACATGCCGATTTGACCGGCATGAATAGGCTTAAATTCCTCTTTTTGACGACTCAGGGTGTTGAAAATCTTTAGCATTGAGACATTCCGTTTTTAACGTGTGCGATCGTGATAGTAACAGGCATATTCTGCCGTATTGTTAACGCAAGCGCCACGCAAAGCAAGGTTCGGCACGCTTCCGTTTATGCGGCGGTGCTGACTCGTCATCACATTTTGTGATATAAGAGCCCTCTATTTTATCGCCTGTCAGCCTGATTATTCCGCTGACGGCAGCTAAATCCACCCCTTCAACCTTTACAGGATGAGAATATGGTCACTTTCCAGACTAACCATGGCGATATCGTTATCAAAACCTTTGACGATAAAGCGCCTGAAACTGTTAAAAACTTCCTGGATTACTGCCGTGAAGGTTTTTACGACAACACCATTTTCCACCGTGTTATCAACGGCTTTATGATCCAGGGCGGCGGTTTTGAGCCTGGCATGCAGCAGAAAGCCACCAAAGCGGAAATCCGTAACGAAGCCAACAACGGCCTGAAAAACACCAAAGGCACGCTGGCGATGGCCCGTACCCAGGCGCCACACTCCGCGACCGCGCAGTTCTTCATTAACGTGGCGGACAACGACTTCCTGAACTTCCGTGACGAAAGTCTGCAGGGCTGGGGCTACTGCGTCTTTGCTGAAGTTGTGGAAGGTATGGACGTGGTTGAGAAAATCAAAGCCGTTTCTACTGGCCGCAGCGGAATGCATCAGGACGTGCCAAAAGAAGACGTCGTGATCCAGAAAGTCACCGTTAGCGAATAATGTCGCATACGCTGTTTATCGCAGATTTACATCTGTGTGAAGAAGAACCGGCAATCACTGCCGGTTTTCTTGCTTTTTTGCGGCGTGACGCGCGTCAGGCCGATGCACTGTACATCCTCGGTGACCTGTTTGAGGCCTGGATTGGCGATGACGATCCCAATCCGCTTCACGCCAAAGTCGCCGCCGCGCTTGATGAATTAAGGCTCGCGGGCGTTCCCTGCTACTTTATTCACGGCAACCGCGATTTCCTGCTCGGTCAGCGCTTTGCAAAATCATGCGGTATGCGGCTGCTGCCGGAAGCGCAACGGCTGGAGCTGTATGGTCGGCCGCTGCTGATTATGCATGGCGACACGCTGTGTACTGATGACGAAGGCTATCAGCGCTTTCGCCGCAAGGTCCATCAGCGCTGGCTGCAAAAGCTTTTCCTGTCGCTGCCGCTGTCGCTGCGTCAGCGTATCGCTCAGAAAATGCGTGCTGGCAGCAAGCAGGCCAACAGCAGCAAAACGATGGCGATTATGGACGTCAATAACGAAGCCGTTACCTATACGATGAGCCGCTATCAGGTGCAGTGCCTTATTCATGGCCATACGCACCGCCCCGCCGTTCATACGCTCACCGTTAACGGTCTGCCCGCCGAACGCGTGGTGCTGGGCGCCTGGCACACGGAAGGATCGATGATCCGTGTGACCTCATCCGGAACGGAACTGATCGCTTTTCCCCTGTAAATTCTTCCCATATTACCGTCGACCAAAACGCTTGCTGTCTGAGCTACGCCAAAAGCCTCCCGGCTTAACGTTCCGGCATCTGATGCAGTGGCTTTAAGCCTGCTGCTGGTCAGCTGACAGGCGCGAAGTTCCCCATTCCGTGATGCGATTGAACCGACGCAACCGTTTTCCTGCCCGGTGAGTCATGCTATTCTCTCAGCCCTTCCTGTCTGGCTGACCGACCAGCTTTCAGACACTGTTTGTATAATCACAGGAGTCACACCCGCATGTCTTCTACTGCCGCACCGGCCCGCATCGCTATTGTAATGGGTTCTAAAAGTGACTGGGCAACCATGCAATTCGCCGCGGACATTCTCACCAGCCTGGCCGTTCCTTTTCATTGTGAAGTGGTTTCAGCGCACCGTACGCCGGACAAGCTGTTCAGCTTTGCCGAACAGGCCGCAGAAAACGGTATTCAGGTTATTATCGCCGGCGCTGGCGGCGCGGCGCACCTGCCCGGCATGCTGGCGGCGAAAACGCTGGTGCCCGTGCTGGGCGTACCGGTGCAGAGCGCGGCGCTGAGCGGCGTTGACAGCCTTTACTCCATTGTCCAGATGCCGCGCGGCATCCCGGTCGGCACGCTGGCTATCGGTAAAGCAGGCGCGGCTAATGCGGCGCTGCTGGCCGCACAAATCCTGGCGCTACACGATGCGGAGTTAAACCAGCGTCTGTCCGCCTGGCGTCAAAGCCAGACTGACGAAGTTCTGAATAACCCGGATCCGCGGGAGGAAGCATGAAGCCAGTCTGCGTATTAGGAAATGGTCAGCTGGGGCGGATGCTGCGCCAGGCTGGTGAACCGCTGGGAATAGCCGTTTATCCTGTCGGGCTGGATGCGGAACCGGAAGCGCTGCCTATCCAACAAAGCGTGATCACGGCGGAAATCGAACGCTGGCCGGAAACGGCGCTGACGCGTGAACTCTCGCATCATAATGCCTTTGTAAACCGCGATATTTTCCCGCTGCTGGCCGATCGTCTGACGCAAAAACAGCTGCTGGATCGGCTGAACCTGGCTACCGCGCCCTGGCAGCTGCTGAGCGATGCCGCGCAGTGGCCCGATGTTTTCGCCAGGCTGGGCGAGCTGGCTATCGTTAAGCGCCGTACGGGCGGCTACGATGGTCGCGGCCAGTGGCGTTTACGGCAGAACGATGTCGCTTCCCTGCCTGCGGATTGCTACGGCGAGTGCATTGTGGAACAGGGCATTAATTTTTCCGGCGAGGTGTCTCTGGTTGGCGCTCGCGCTCATGACGGCCGCACGGTTTTCTATCCCCTCACCCACAATCTGCATCAGGACGGTATTCTGCGCGCCAGCGTCGCGTTACCGACGCCGGATGCGGAACGTCAACAGCAGGCTGAAAGTATGCTGGCCGCTATTATGAACGAGCTGGACTATGTAGGCGTTATGGCCATGGAATGCTTTGTGGTGCCGGAAGGACTGCTGATTAACGAGCTGGCGCCCCGCGTGCACAACAGCGGCCACTGGACGCAGAACGGCGCTTCCATCAGCCAGTTCGAGCTGCATCTGCGCGCCATTCTGGATCTGCCTTTGCCTGCGCCCGTCGTCAGCACGCCGTCGGTTATGATTAACCTGATCGGCACGGCAGTTAACCTTGCGTGGCTGGAGCACCCGCTGGTTCGCCTGCACTGGTATGAAAAAGAAGTGCGTCCGGGACGCAAGGTAGGGCACCTGAACCTTTGCAATACCAGCCGTGAATCGCTTCAGCAGGCACTGAGCGCGCTGGCGCAGGATTTACCTGCCGATTATGCTGAAGGCATTGCCTGGGCAAAAACCCATCTGAAAAAAGACAGTGCTTAACTGTACTTAAGTATGGCTATTAATTTGTTGGTGAAAGTCGTATTGTATTGGCGAACAAAACAATAAATACATAATACTATTAAGTAATTAGAAGTTTTTTTTGCCAACACCAAGGGAACCACTCTCAGATTTTCTGGATAAACACGTAAATTTTGCTTCATGATTGACGTGTCAGGGTCTGGTTTGGTTCTCCTCCCTCGCTTCTCTCATCAAATTGTGCCCTTACGTCAACACCCTGTTTCTTCAGCTTCCATAAAAAGTTACTATGATTTTTCGGCTGCGCCGGACGTGCTGAACATTATTCCGCCATTTACTTTAACGCCGCTCATCTACGGCAGCCTGTCTGAGCAGGGTGCATCGTTAGGTCTGGCTTTAAAAACATGGTAAAGTCGGCTATTGACGATGGAAGCCCCACTTTCTCAGGGAGATAATTACATGTCTAAATCATATTTTAGTAATCAGGTTATCAATTCCTCCATAAAAGATTACCTTGAGAGGAAACTGACTCAGTTCAGTAACGTTAAGTATGCCTATGCGATTATGAGTAAACGCAACCCTGCGGATTTCTCTATAATTTCTAACAGGCCGGAATGGTTTCAGGTTTATGTCGAAAACAACTTTCAGTTTATCGATCCCGTTCTGATCACGGCGCTTTACCGTGTTTCGCCCTTCTCATGGGACGAAAACATTATGCTGAACAAGGGCGTCAAGGTTCCTAAGCTTTTTGATATGGCGCGTAACCACAATATCATCAACGGCTATACGTTTGTTCTTCACGACCACAATAACAATCTTGTCGTGCTCTCAATCATGCTGGACGAGCACTGTGACGATAATATTGAAGAAGTGATCCAGACGAATAAAAGCAAATTGCAAATGCTGCTGATTAACGCCCATGAAAAGCTGACGGAGCTGTATCAGGAGCAGGCAAGAAAAACTGATTTTGATGAAATGAACACGCGGGAAATATTCTCTAAAAGAGAGAATGAGATTATTTACTGGGCCAGCGTGGGCAAATCCTACCAGGAAATCGCGTTAATTCTGGGCATCAAGCTCACCACGGTTAAATATCATATTGGTAACGCGGTGAAAAAGTTGGGCGTTACCAATATGAAACATGCCATCAGATTAAGCATTGAGCTACAGCTAATCAGGCCGGTGCTGACCGACGGGGAATGAGAGCGGCCAGGCATCCAGGGCCATTGTTAACTCGGGTGCCTTAGATTTTACCAGGTCAATCAATATACGCTGGTTATCATCATCTACAGGCATAAAGATCAGGAATATCTTTTCTTTTTTCTCGGAAAGACTTTGTGCCTCTACCGAAACCTTCCAGCCAGAACGCTTAAAAATGAGATACATAGGATGGCTGACGATGGCGTATATGCCGTCATATTTATAGTGACGTGCATAATTAATCATCGATAAAAAAAGCAGCGCGCTGACGGGTTTCTCACGCAGCTTTAACATCGTCATCCGCTCTTTATCGATAAACAGACGGCTGGCCTCTACGTAGTTCCCTTCGGGAAGCGTAAAATCTTTAAACCATGACCGGAACGTGCCGGTAATCATATTCGGGTGTTGGGTTTCTATAAAGCGAAGGCTACAAACGCAGGTATCCTGGTGGACGCCAAAAACATAAGTGGTTTGTTCATTATCATATTCATCGAACTCCATCTCATCCTGGCTGTTGACCATCCAGTTGAGTCTGTCTTTAAATACTCTTTTTCTTAAACCAAATAGCTCAGTTGACTTCATTTCAGAGAGATGACGATATTTTATATCCAGCAGATCCAACATTTCAGCTATTTCCCTATTCCACTATCTACGTTATTTATGACCTTTATCACAGCCCGCAGGAAAGCAAAACCGGTCAGGCGAAACGATTCAGAGGTTCCCGGCCGCCTCAGAATACGAAAGAAAATAAATGATAAAGGCCGATACATATCGGCCTTTATTCTACGCTGCGTTATACCCTCTGAACAATGCCTTTCCTTTAAGTAACCTTATGCCTAACCAGCCGCCGCACAGCGACAGTAAACAGGTGCCGGCCAGAGGCAACGTTACCCACAGGAGATAGTCGGGCTGCCACGGGAAATCAAACACCTTACGCTGCAGGCCCCACAGCGCCGCCTCGGCGCCCAGCGTGGCGGCGATGCCGGAGACGCAGCCCAGCAGCGCAAACTCGCACCACAGCGTGTGCCTCAGCAGCTTTTTACCGGCGCCCAGCGTTCGATATACCACCAGCTCCTGCCTGCGCTGACGCATCCCGACCTGTATCTGCGCCAGCAGCAGTAAAATACCGCAGGCGGTGACCAGCACGACCATGATCTCCAGCGCCTGGCTCACCTGCGCCAGCACCTGCCCTATTTGCCGCAGGATAGTGCCGATATCCAGCAGGCTGAGCGTAGGAAAGGCGCGATTCAGCTGCGCCAGCAGCGCATTATCATGATCAAGCCGAAAGCTGGTCAGCCAGGTTTGCGGCTGTCCATCCAACGCGCCGGGCGGAAAGATAAAGAAAAAGTTGGGCTTGAGGCTTTCCCAGTCCACTTTGCGCAGACTGGTAATTTTTGCAGAGAAGGTTTGCGTATCGCCGGTGAAGGTCAGCGTATCGCCAGGCTTAACGCCCAGCCTCTCCGCCAGCGCTTCTTCTATCGAGACTTCGCCCGCCCGGGGCGGCCAGCTACCGGCAACCAGCGGATTATGGTCGGGCAGCTTTTCAAGCCAGGTCAGGTTAAGCTCGCGGTTCAGCGCGTTATCCAGCGACGGATCGGCAGGCTGCTGATTAATCGAGGTTAGCCGCGCTCTGACAATCGGATAAAAAGTCTGTGGCTGGATATGATGTTGCTCCAGGAAAGCACGCACCGGCGAGATTTGCTCCCCGGTTAAATTAAGCAGGAAATAATTAGGGCTGTCGGGCGGGAGCTGCTGCTGCCAGCGATCGAGCAGATCGCCGCGCATAACCAGCAGCAGAGCCAGCAGCATAAAAGAAAGCGAAAAAGCGGCCAGCTGGCTGAAGGTCGCCGAGGGCTGACGCAGCAGTCGGTTAACCGCCAGCCGGAAAGCCAGGTTACGCACGCGCAGCCGCCGCAGCAGCAACAACGCGCTCCACCCCAGCCCGCCCAGCAGCAGCGTCAGTAGCAGGATGCCGGCGATCAGCGCCCAGAGCAGCCTGCTGCTGCCGACCAGCAGCGCAAGCAGAACCACTATCGTCAGCGCCATTATCGGAAGATAAAATTTCAGCGGCCAGACGGAAGCGATGACATCCCGCCGCAGCACCCGCAGCGGCTGGGTAGCCAGCAACAGCCGATAGGGCCGCAGGCCAACCAGCAGGGAAATGGCAAACAGCGATCCCGTTGCCCACAGCCAGGGCCAGAAACTGGCCGCAGGCAGTTCGCCCGGCAATACCGGCCGCAGCATTTGCAGCAGCAGCGCCTCAAAGCCTTTTCCCACGATGCCGCCGCAAAGCGCCGCCAGCAGCAGCACGGCCAGCCACTGACCGACAATCAGTTTGCGCAGGGCCGCTCTGTTGGCGCCCAGCGTCTTCAGCACGGCAACCAGATCGTAACGGCTGCGGCAGTAGTGGTTCATGGCGACAACCACGGCGGCAATCGCCAGCATCAGCGTCAGCAGCGCTGAAAGCAGTAAAAATTGCTGCGCGCGCTGCATCGATTTGCCGAGGGCGTCCTCTGAGTTCTCCACGCTGATCCAGCGCTGTTCGGGCTGAATACGCGCCGCGATAAAGCGGTCGTAGTTCGCCAGCTGCGAAGCCGTCCCGGCAAATTTATAACGCCATGTCACCCGGCTTCCCGGCTGAATGGCGCCGGTCTTTGCCACATCCGCCAGGTTCATTAACAGACGCGGCGCGGTCTGAAAGGGATTAAACCCGGCGTCGGGTTCCTGAATGACCTCTCCGGCTACGTGCAGCGTGGCATCGCCCACATCCAGCTTGCTGCCCGCCTTCACATCCAGCAGCGCCAGCAGCCGCGGTGCGGCCAGCACGGTGCCCGCCACGGGACGCAGCCCGGCGGGTTCGGTAGCAAGCTGGCCGAACATCGGATAGCGGTCGTCCACGGCTTTTACGGCAGCCAGCTGCGGCGTGTCGCTGGCGAAGGTCATGGTCATAAACGTCAGCTGACGACCCACCTGCAACCCTTCGCGGCGTGCCTCATCCAGCCAGGCTTGCGGCACCTCGCGCGAGCTTTGCAGCGTGCGGTCGCCCGCCATATAGTCGCGGCTTTGCTGGGTCAGCCCCTTTTCCATCCTGTCGCTGAGCGATCCCAGCGCCAGCACGCAGGCCACCGCCAGCGTTAGCGCCAGCCAGACGATCAGCAGCGAAGGCGATTTCCATTCCCGCCAGAACCAGCGCCAGATCATACTTCCTCCTGAAGTTTGCCATCGCGCATTCTTAAGCGGCGATCGCAGCGGGCGGCCAGCTGCTCGTCATGAGTCACCAGGATCAGCGTGGTGGCAAAATCGCGATTCAGTGAAAACAGCTGCTCGACGATCCGTTCGCCCGTCTGGCGATCGAGATTACCGGTCGGCTCATCGGCGAACAGCAGCGCCGGACGTCCGCTAAAGGCACGCGCTAACGCCACGCGCTGCTGCTCGCCGCCGGAAAGCTGCGACGGCAGATGGCTCAGGCGCGCCGACAGCCCCAGCTGGCCCAGCAGGTTTTTCGCCTGTTCGCGGCTTTGCGCATCGCTTTCGCCGCGCAGCAGCGCTGGCAGCTGCACGTTTTCCAGCGCGTTCAGCGTCGGCACCAGCATAAAAGACTGAAACACAAAGCCGACGCTTTTAGCACGCAGCGCTGCCCGCTGTTCCTCATCCATCTGATGTAAAGGCGACCCCAGCAGAAAAACTTCGCCTTCGCTGCCGTCGTCCAGACCGGCCAGGATCCCTAACAGCGTCGACTTCCCGGAACCGGACTCGCCGATTAGCGCGATGGTCTCGGCCGGTTTGACAACCAGCCCAACTCCGGTAAGGATGGAAAGCTGATGCTCACCCTGACCGACGGACTTACTAAGACGATGAACTTCAAGAATGTTTTCCGCTGGCATTACCTTATCCTGTTATTTTTGGCTCTGACGACGCTGCGTGCGGCGGCGGCGGACAAATTGCTGGTGCTGGGCGACAGCCTGAGCGCGGGCTATCGCATGTCCGCCAGCGCCGCGTGGCCAGCGTTACTCAATGATAAATGGCAGAAATCTCCCGTCATTATTAACGGTAGCATAAGCGGCGATACGGCGGCGCAGGGTCTGGCCCGACTGCCCGCTTTGCTGCAGCAGCATCAGCCTCGCTGGGTGCTGATTGAGCTGGGCGGCAACGACGGGCTGCGCGGTTTTCCTCCTCAGCAGCTGGAGCAGGAACTGCGGCAAATTATTCGCCTGGTGAAAACGGCTGGCGCACAGCCGCTGCTGATGCAGGTTCGCCTGCCGCCTAACTATGGCCGTCGCTATACCGAAGCATTCAGCGCCGTTTACCCCAGACTGGCGAAAGAGTTTTCTCTGCCGCTGCTGCCCTTTTTTATGGAGCGGGTCTATCTGAAGCCGGAATGGATGCAGCAGGACGGCATTCACCCGAATCCTGATGCGCAGCCCTTTATTGCCGATCAGATGGCAAAAGCGCTGGCTCCGCTAGTTAACCATGAGTAACCGAGATTGCAGATCGCCTACAGGTAAAGTTATGCAAAAAACAGTTGTTATCACCGGCTGCTCCAGCGGGATCGGCCTGGTCGCCGCCAACGATCTGCTGCGACGCGGCTACCGTATTCTGGCCGTCTGCCGTAAACCGGAAGACGTGCAGCGCATGGACGAGCTGGGTTTTACCGGCGTCGAAATGGATCTGAACAGCAGCGAAAGCGTTATCCGCGCGGCAGAGCAGATCCTTGCTTTAAGCGATAACCGGATTTTCGCGCTGTTTAATAACGGCGGCTATGGCGTTTACGGCCCGCTTACCGCAATTAGCCGTCAACAGATGGAACAGCAGTTCGCCACCAACTTTTTCGGCACGCATCAGCTGACGATGCTGCTGCTGCCGGCTTTACGCGCCAGCGGCGACGCGCGCGTTATCAATACCAGCTCGGTAATGGGCCTGATCGCCACGCCGGGACGCGGCGCCTACGCGGCCAGCAAATATGCGCTGGAAGCCTGGTCCGACACGCTGCGCATGGAGCTGCACGGCAGCGGCGTTCAGGTCAGCCTGATTGAGCCAGGCCCGATCAAAACCCGTTTTACCGACAATGTGAATCAGGCCGAACGGGAGAAACCGGTAGAAAATCCCGGTATCGCCGCCCGCTTTACGCTGCCGCCGGAGGCGATCCTGCCGAAGCTGCGCCACGCGCTGGAGAGCCCGCGACCTCGCTTACGCTATCCTGTAACGATGGTCGCTCACGCCATCACGCTGCTGCGGCGTATTTTGCCGGGCCGGATGCTGGATCGCATTTTGCGCGGTAAACCGACGCAGACGCCAACAAAACCTTGAAGCCAAAGCATCCGCCCCAATAAAGTAAGAAACCCGGAATAAAGAGACGAATTCATGTCATCACAAGCTGCTATTGTCACCATTAACGAAAGCAACCTGCATCAGACGCTTGAGCAGTCGATGCAGATCCCCGTGCTGTTTTACTTCTGGTCTGCGCGCAGCCAGCACTGTCAGGAGCTGACGCCGCTGCTGGAGCGCCTGGCGCAGGAGTATGCCGGTCAGTTTATCCTTGCCGAGCTGGACTGCGACGCGGAGCCTGCCGTTGCCCAGCAGTTTGGCCTGCGCGCCATTCCTACCGTTTATCTGTTCCAGAACGGTCAGCCGGTAGATGGTTTCCAGGGCCCGCAGCCGGAAGAAGCCGTGCGCGCGCTGCTGCACAAGGTGCTGCCGAAAGAAGAAGAGCTGAAGGCGCAGCAGGCCATGCAGCTGGTGGAGGAAGGTAAGCCGCTGGAAGCGCTGCCGCTGCTGAAAGAAGCCTGGCAGTTAAGCAACCAAAACAGCGAAATGGGCTTTCTGCTGGCCGAGGTGTTAATTAGCCTGAACCGCAGCGATGAAGCGCAGGCGGTGCTGGACGTGGTGCCGTTACAGGATAAAGATACACGCTATCAGGGGCTGATCGCCCAAATCGACCTGCTGAAGCAGGCGGCCGATACGCCGGAAATTCAGCAGCTGCAGCAGCAAATTGATGCCGATCCTGACAACCCTGAACTGGCGACCAGGCTGGCCGTTCAGCTGCATCAGGTCGGCCGCAACGAAGAGGCGCTGGCGCTGCTGTTCGGCCATTTGCAAAAAGATTTAGGCGCGGCGGACGGCCATGCGCGCAAGATCCTGCAGGAGATCCTGGCGGCGCTGGGCACGGGCGATGCGCTGGCCGCAAAATACCGTCGCCAGCTCTATTCCCTGCTTTACTAACAAAGCATCCGGGCTGAATGGATCAGCCCGTTTTTCAACAACCCGGAGGTTATATGTTGACTGTTATTCCCGTTATTATTCTTGTCGCGCTGGTGCTTGTCTGGTCCGGCATCAAAATTGTGCCGCAGGGCTA
The DNA here is from genome assembly GCF_030433775.1 of Erwinia sp. PsM31. Taxonomy (NCBI): domain Bacteria; kingdom Pseudomonadati; phylum Pseudomonadota; class Gammaproteobacteria; order Enterobacterales; family Erwiniaceae; genus Erwinia; species Erwinia sp. PsM31. The sequence goes on along the minus strand of NZ_JARUWZ010000015.1, from coordinate 51,072 downwards.
CCAATGGACGGTCGAACGTTTTGGCCGCTACACCAAAACGCTGCAGCCCGGCCTTAACCTTCTGGTGCCCTTTATGGATCGCGTTGGTCGCAAGATCAACATGATGGAACAGGTGCTGGATATCCCCTCGCAGGAAATCATCTCGAAAGATAACGCCAGCGTGACTATCGATGCCGTCTGCTTTATTCAGGTAATCGACTCGCCACGCGCGGCCTACGAGGTCAGCAACCTTGAGCTGGCTATCGTGAATTTAACCATGACCAATATGCGTACCGTACTGGGCTCGATGGAGCTGGACGAGATGCTGTCGCAGCGCGATAACATCAACACCCGGCTGCTGCGTATCGTGGATGAAGCGACCAACCCGTGGGGCGTCAAAATTACCCGCATTGAAATTCGCGACGTGCGGCCACCGGCCGAGCTGATTGCCTCTATGAACGCGCAGATGAAGGCGGAACGTACCAAGCGCGCCGATATTCTGGAAGCGGAAGGCGTCCGCCAGGCCGCGATCCTGCGTGCGGAAGGCGAGAAGCAGTCACAGATCCTGAAAGCGGAGGGCGAGCGCCAGTCAGCTTTCCTCCAGGCCGAGGCGAGGGAACGCGGCGCAGAAGCCGAAGCACGCGCCACCAAAATGGTTTCAGAAGCCATCGCCGCCGGGGATATTCAGGCCATCAACTACTTCGTGGCGCAGAAATACACCGATGCGCTGCAGAAGATTGGCACCTCGCAAAGCAGCAAAATGATTATGATGCCGCTGGAATCGTCAAGCCTGATCGGTTCGGTCGCTGGCATCGCCGAGCTGCTGAAGGAAACCAAAAAAGACAGGCAAAGCTGATGGCGAGCGAACTGTTCGCCAATCCTGCCTGGCTGTGGCTGACGCTGGGCGGCATCCTGCTTGCGGCGGAAATGCTGGGCGCCAGCGGCTATCTGCTCTGGAGCGGCGTCGCTGCCGTGCTGGTCAGCCTGCTGGTCTGGCTGGTGCCGCTGCCCTGGGAGTGGCAGGGTTTATGCTTTGCCATCCTGACCATCCTTTCCGCGCTGTGGTGGTATAGCTGGCTGCGCGGCCGGGATCGTAAGCAGCCGCCCTCCTCGCTTAACCAGCGCGGCAGCCAGCTGATTGGCTCTGCGCTACGGCTGGAGGAAGCGCTGCACGACGGTATAGGGCATATTCGCGTTGGCGACAGCAGCTGGCGCGTCCAGGCTACGGAAAACCTTCCTGCCGGTACGCCGGTTACGGTGGTGGCGGTGGAAGGGATTACGCTGCGGATCGTCAGGCGAGATCCCAACAACGAGCAATCGGCGTAGCCCTTTCGATTTTTACGGGCCGTAAAGATGCCTTAGCGAGCGCCCGCTTAACGCCCCTTGCTCTCGTGGCAGCATCCCGCCAGGTTATCAATAATAGGGCAATCGGCGCCCTCATCGCCCGGACAGCTGGCCGCCAGCGCCAGCAGCCGCTCGCGCATCAGGTTCAGTTCGCTGATATGCGCTTCGATTTCCGCCACTTTATTCAGCGTTCTGGCTTTTACCTCGGCGCTATGGCGCTGCGGATTGTGGAAGAGCAGCAGCATTTCACGGCACTCTTCCAGGCTAAAGCCCACCTGGCGCGACTGGCGCAGCAGCGTCAGCTCCTCCAGATGCTTTGTCGTGTAGTGGCGATAGCCGTTCTCGCCGCGCGAAGGCGCGGTCAACAACCCTTTTTCCTCATAAAATCGGATGGCCTTGCTGGTCAGCCCGGTTTTTTTAGCTACGTCGCTAATGTTCATATAGGGATCCGCCTGTCTGCTATCGCTTAATTTTAACACTCTTCACGGCAGGACTAAAATTGTCCGTGCCGGCCAGAGACAAGCTTGACCCTCCCCTTGATGGAAGGTTTATCCTTAATCCTGACGGTGTTCCGACTAAGCAAAGGAGTTTTTATGTCACAAACAACGGTATTAAAACTGGATGGCCTTTCCTGCGGTCATTGCATAAAAAGAGTCAAAGAAACGCTGGAGAAACGGGATGATGTGGATCAGGCCGAGGTATCTCTGGATGAAGCCCGCGTAACCGGCCACGCTGCACCGCAGGCGCTTATCGCGGCGGTAGAAGAGGCAGGCTATCAGGCCGCGCTGGCGGACGACGCGCGCCCAAAGCCTGAACCGCTGACAGTATCAGATCCCCAGCCGGAAGCGCTGACAGCGGCCCCTTCTCAGCTTCCGGCAACCGATGACAGCTTTCATCTGTTAATTGGCGGCATGAGCTGCGCCAGCTGCGTCAGTCGCGTTGAGCACGCGCTGCAGCAGGTGCCCGGCACGCATCAGGCGCGGGTAAATCTTGCCGAACGCAGCGCGCTGGTGATGGGCGACGTTTCGCCCGATGCGCTGATTCAGGCGGTGCGCAACGCGGGCTACGATGCCGAAATTATCGAAGATGAAAGCGAGCGCCGCGAAAAACAGCAGCAAACGGCGCTTAAAGCGATGCGTCGTTTTCGCTGGCAGGCGCTGCTGGCGCTGGCGTTTGGCCTGCCCCTGATGGGCTGGGGCATGCTCGGCGACAACATGATGTTAACCGCCGATAACCGCGTCACCTGGCTGACGCTGGGCGCCGTGACGCTGGTAATTATGGTCGTTGCGGGCGGCCATTTTTATCGTAGCGCCTGGCGCAGCCTGCTGAACGGTAGCGCGACGATGGATACGCTGGTCGCGCTCGGCACGGCGGCGGCCTGGCTCTATTCCAGCGCGGTCACCCTGTGGCCCGCTGCTTTTCCTTCAGAAGCGCGTCACCTTTACTACGAAGCCAGCGTAATGATTATTGGCCTGATTAACCTTGGCCATATGCTTGAACAGCGCGCGCGCCAGCGATCTTCTCAGGCGCTGGAGCGATTATTGGATCTCACCCCGCTTTCCGCCCGTGTGGTTATCGCCGGTGAAGAGAAAGCGATGCCGCTCAGCGAAGTGACGCCCGGCATGACGCTGCGCCTGACCACAGGCGATCGCGTGCCCGTTGATGGCGTCATCGTCCAGGGCCAGGCCTGGCTGGATGAGGCGATGCTGACCGGCGAAGCGCTGCCGCAGGAGAAAAGCGCGGGCGACAAGGTTCACGCGGGCACGGTAATGCAGGACGGCAGCGTGCTGTTCACCGCCAGCGCGGTCGGAAAAAATACCACGCTGTCGCGCATTGTGAATCTGGTTCGCCAGGCGCAAAGCAGCAAGCCCGAACTCAGTCGCCTGGTAGATAAAATTTCTGCGATTTTCGTGCCCGCCGTGGTCGCTATCGCGCTGCTGAGCGCGGCCGTCTGGTATTTTATCGGGCCTGCGCCGCAGCTGGTTTATACGCTGGTTATTGCCACGACGGTGCTGATCATCGCCTGTCCCTGCGCGCTTGGGTTAGCCACGCCGATGTCGCTTACCGCCGGGATGGGCCGCGCCGCCGAGTTTGGCGTGCTGGTGCGGGACGCGGACGCGCTGCAGCGCGCCAGCACGCTGAATACGCTGGTTTTTGATAAAACCGGTACGCTGACGGAAGGTAAACCGCAGGTGGCGGCCATCCGGGTGTTTAACGGTGCCGACGAGCAGCAGGCGCTCTCGCTGGCGGCCGCGCTGGAGCAAGGTTCGCAGCATCCGTTGGCCCGCGCCATTATCGGGCGCGCCGGTCAGGCTGCTTTGCCCGAGGTCACCGGCTTTCGCACGCTGGGCGGCCTGGGCGTCAGCGGGCAGATCCAGGACGAAACCTGGCGGCTGGGCAACCGTACGCTGATGGCGCAACACAATGTGGTTGAGGAGGAAATGGACAAGGCGATCGCCTCTCAGGCCGCGAAAGGCATGACGCCGGTGCTGCTGGCAGCGGGCAATCAGCTTAAAGCTATCTTTTTCCTGCGCGATGCCCTGCGTCAGGAAAGCGTCGCCACGCTGCAGCAGCTGCGCGAGCAGGGCTATCGTTTAGTGATGCTGACGGGCGACAATGAAATCACCGCGCAGGCTATTGCCAGCGAAGCCGGCATCGATGACGTTATTGCCGGGGTCTTGCCGGACGGGAAAGCAGAAGCGATTAAAAAACTACAGCAGCAGGGAGCCAGCGTGGCGATGATTGGCGACGGCATTAATGACGCGCCGGCGCTGGCGCAGGCGGATGTGGGTATCGCTATCGGCAGCGGCAGCGACGTGGCGATTGAGACGGCAGGCATCACGCTGATGCGTCACGATCTGCACGCCGTGGTGGACGCGCTGGCCGTGGCAAAAGCGACGCTGCGCAATATGAAGCAGAACCTGCTGGGAGCGTTTATCTATAACGCCTGCGGCATCCCGATTGCGGCTGGCGTGCTCTATCCGTTAACCGGCACCCTGCTCAGCCCGGTCGTAGCCGGTGCCGCGATGGCGCTCTCTTCGGTAACCGTCGTCAGCAACGCCAACCGACTGCTTCGCTATCAGCCGCCAAAGTGACGCACGGTCTTGTCTGAAAGCCCGGTCTCCGTCTGTCCTTCGGTGGGCTAAACCGTTAGCATAAGGGAAACTAACGGAGCGGAGCCTATGGGAAAATTACTGCAAAAGGCTGTCGCGCTGTGGCGCAAACTCTCGCCCATTAGCTATGCCTATCCGGCGCAGGATATGGCGCTCGGCGCCCGCCATCTGCATCTGGTGGGCAGTATTCATATGGGCACGCAAACCATGATGCCGCTTCCGGCGGCGCTGCAAAAAAAACTGGCGCGGGCCGATGCGCTGATTGTGGAGGCGGATATCACCTCCGGCGCCTCGCCTTTTAGCGCCAGTGAAATCTGCCCGCCGCTGGCGGAGCGTCTGAGCGAGCGGGAGCTGGAGGAACTTCAGCGTGTCTGCCGTGAGGTCGCTATTGACGCAGAGGTTATCGATCGGCTGCCCGCCTGGCAGATAGCCTTAATGCTGCAGGCGCAGCAGGCCCAGCGTCTTGGGCTGCGGGCCGATTACGGTATCGATTTCCAGCTGCTCAGCGCCGCCAAAGCGCAGGGGAAAAAAATCATCGAGCTGGAAGGGCCGCAGGCGCAGCTGGATCTGTTGAAAGCGCTGCCCGATAACGGTCTGTCGCTGCTGCAGGATACGCTGCAGCACTGGCACACCAACGCGCGCCTGCTGCAAACCATGATTGGCTGGTGGCTGGAAACGCCGCCTGCGGACAGCCGACCGGCCCTGCCCGGTACCTTTAACAGCGCGTTAAACGAGGTGCTGATGCTGCAACGCAATCAGCGCTGGCGGCAGGATCTGACGGCGTTGCCGCCAGGGGAGTATGTGGTGGCCGTGGGCGCGCTGCACCTGTATGGCGAAGGCAATTTGCCGGACCTGCTGAAAAAAGGCTAAAAAAAAAGGCCAATATCGCTACCGGCCATGAATAAGATCTGTTTTATGATTTTAGTTCGCCTTCGACAAAGGCCGAAGGGGCAAAGATTGTCGCCTGGATCCCACATTTTCGCCAGTACTTTTTTTCGCCAGTTGTTCCATGCGCCACCTGAGGAGAAGCGTCGTGACGCCAGCCGTAAAACTGCTTGAAAAGCAAAAAATAAAATTTCAGCTGCACAGCTATGAGCACGACAGCAGCGAAACCCACTTTGGCGATGAAGCCGTACGGATGCTGAACCAGGATCCCGATCGGGTGTTTAAAACGCTGTTGGTTTCGCTGAACGGCGAGGCGAACACGCTGGCGGTAGCCGTCACGCCCGTTGCCGGCCAGCTGGATTTAAAAAGCGTCGCCAAAGCGCTGGGCGTAAAGAAAGTCGAAATGGCCGATCCGCAGATCGCCCAGCGAATCACGGGCTATCAGCTGGGCGGCATCAGTCCGCTGGGGCAAAAAAAACGTTTGCCCGTAGTGGTGGATACGCTGGCGCAGCAGTTTCCCACCGTGTTTGTTTCCGGCGGACGACGCGGGCTTGAGATAGAGCTGGCTCCGCAGGATCTGGCGCGGCAGCTCAACGCCAGCTTTGCCGCTATCGCGAAGCGCGACCGCAGCTAGTTGGTCTGCGCCAGCAGCCGATCGATCATCCAGCGCCCGGCCGGGCCGGGCGGCGACAGCCGCGACCAGGCGACATCCACCGAAAGATTCTGCGGCCAGCCGGCGATCGGCAGCTCGCGCAGCACCTGATGGCCGAACTGCTCCACCAGCCAGCGCGGCAGTATCGTCCAGCCAAAGCCCTGTTCCGCCATCTCCAGCAGCAGCAGATAAGAAGGCGCAGACCAGACGCCGTTGCCCGGCCGGGGCCGCCCCTTCTCTACCCACGTGTTCAGACAGAGCTGCCGCTCGCTTTTTAACGCTTCGCTGCTGACGACAGCCTGCCGCGTCAGCGGATGATCCTGATGCAGATAAATAGCCATCTGCGCTTTAACCTGAAGCCTTGCAGTGGCGATATCAGCCGGGTAATGCGGCTGCACGCGGATCACCCCAATATGCGCCCTTCCGGCCTGGATCAGATCGATAACGTCGGCATCTTCGGCAATCATGCATTCAAATTCAATCTGCGGATAGCGATCGGCAAAGCGTCTCAGCAGCGATTCATGGTAATCCGCCTGCCAGAAATCGGAGATCGCCATGCTCAGGCAGGGTTCCACATCGCCAGTCAGGCGGATAGCTAGCTCATCCAGCCGCTCGCTGGCCGCCAGTATTTCCCGCACCTGTGCCAGCGCCCGCTGCCCGTTCTCTGTCAGCACCGGCGAGCGCCCGTCGCGGCTGAACAAGGCGAACCCCAAATCTGTTTCCAGGTTGGCCACGGCAGCGCTGACGGTGGACTGGCTTTTACGCAGCGCTCTGGCAGCGGCAGAAAAGGAGCCGCTTTCCACCGTCTGTACAAACGCCTGTAACGATTCCGGTGAATATCGCATTTAAGTATCGCTTTTTCCGATGGGTAATCATTTTATGTTAGCAAACCGGGCAGGCAAAATACCGGTCTGATTTTAAGGAGAACCAATGAGCCGTACACTGAAAGAACGTTTTTTCCACGCCCTGGGTTTTGAAGCATTGGCCGTGACGATAGTTTCGCCGCTGGCCGCGTGGGCAATGGATAAACCGCTGTTCCAGATGGGCGCGCTGGCTATTATGCTGTCGACCGTCGCCATGCTCTGGAACATGGTTTACAACGCCGGTTTCGACCGTCTGTTCCCGAACGGCCGTCAGAGCTGGCTGCTGCGTATCGTGCACGCGCTGGCTTTTGAAGGCGGGTTTATTCTGATTGGTTTGCCAATCGCCGCCTGGATGCTGGGCGTTTCGCTGTGGCAGGCGCTGCTGCTGGAAATCGGCTTTTTCCTTTTCTTCCTGCCCTATACGGTGGTCTATAACTGGTTATACGATACGCTTCGCGCCAAATGGCAGCGCAAAGCGCATCCTGTGTCTTCAGAACAGTGACGACCAGACCTGGCGCATAGCCAGTTCAATACGCGGCAGCCGCCATTTTTTCGGCGGCTCGTCGGCTTTTTGTTCCGTCACGGCGGCCTTCTGCTGATAAAGAATTTCGTCGTGCGGTGCAAAAGCGCTGGCTTTCAGCGGCGAGTGCTTCTCAATATACTGTTTCAGCACCTCGGCATCGACAAAGCCGGTGTTTACGTAGCCCGGCATAGAGGTGATAACAGGATAGCCGTCGCCGCCGGTCGCGTTGAAGCTGAGCGTCGCCATGCGGTAGGTTTTGTCCGCCTGGAGCGGTTCGCCTTTGATTTTTACGTCATGAACGCTGCTGCCATCGGCCGTCAGGCTAACGTTGGCCAGCTGCGCGTAGGCGCCGGAATCGACCTGTTTATTCGCCACTACCGCCAGATATTTTTCAACTTCGCTGCCCTTCATATCGACATAGACGACCGTGTTGCCGAAAGGCTGCACCTTCAGCACATCCTTGTAGGTGATGTCGCCGGGTTCGATGGAGTCCCGCACGCCGCCGCCGCTCATTACCGCGAAATCAGCGCCGGTTCGCTCTGCCTGCGCGCTCAGGAGCACACGGGCAAGGTTGGTCTGCACAAAGCGCACCTTGCTGCGATCCCCCTCCAGATGGCCGTCTACGCTGCCGATTTTTACGTTAAGCTGTGCCTCTCCCTTTTTCTGGAAAGGCGTCAGCAGTTTCATCATCGCCGGATTTTTGGCGATTTCCTGGGTGTAATTCACCCAGCTGACGCTGCCGTCGGCATTGGTCACCTTATGCCGCAGATTGATCGGCACCAGTTCGTAATGTTCCAGCGTCAGCTTGCCGTTCAGGAAGGTAAAATCGGCCCGGCCGATATATTTTCCCCATTCGTGCGCCTGAACAATCCAGGTGCCGTTTTGCCGATCCGGCTGGCACGGCGTGCCCGGCACGTAATCCGCCTGCTTAACGTTTTCCTTCGCCATACAGACCGGATCCTGAGAATGGCCGCCCACAATCATATCCAGATAGCCTGCCGGCAGCGCCCGAGCCATCTCCACGTCGCCCGGCGCGTTGGAGCCGTGATTGCCGTTATCGTAGTGGCCCATATGCGTCGCCGCGATAATCACGTCCGGCTTCTCCTGCTGGCGCAGCGCTTCCACCACCGCCTTCGCTTCCGTCGCCGGTTTATGAAAAACGATGTCGGTAAAATTCTCTGGGTTGCCGATTTTAGCCGTGTCGTCAGTGGTCAGTCCGATCACCGCGATTTTCAGTCCCATCCGATTAAACAACGCATAGGGCTGGAACAGGCGCTGTCCGGTGCTTTTCTGATAAATGTTGGCGGAAAGCAGCGGGAATTTCGCCCATTTTTGCTGCTGACGCAGCACGGAAAGCGGGTTATCAAACTCGTGATTGCCGATCGCCATCGCATCGTAGCCAATCAGGTTCATGCCGCGAAAGTCGGGCTCGGCATCCTGTAAGTCCGATTCTGGCACGCCGGTATTGATATCGCCGCCGGAGAGGATCAACACCGCGCCGCCGTGCGCCTGCACGTCGTAGCGGATCTGATCCATCATGGTTTTTTGCGCCGCCAGCCCGTACTCGTCATGCTCGTTTTGCCAGAAGCGGCCGTGATGATCGTTGGTATGCAGCACGGTGAATTTATAAACCCGGTCTTTAACCCAGGCCTGCGCGGCAAGCGGCGCGCTGAGTAAAGCCAGCGCCAATAGCGTCAGCGAGTTTTTTTTCAGTGAAAGCACAACGGATCTCCTTGTTGAAGCACTTATAAGGCTGGCGTAACCAGCAATCTACTACAGGCGCGGCGAATGGCAAGCGGTGCCGGTTTTCGGCAGCGCGTCGCGGGCTCTTAAAACAAGCGCGACGGCCAGATGAGTGCTAAATCTGCGGCCTTGCTGCATACGCATCCTGTTTAGTGCGGTTGTTTGCAGCTGTGTCGCAAAAAAGCGGCCTGCGTTTTGAAAGATAACTGCATAATCTTTATTATCAGAACAGTCATTATTCAGCTCTCCAGCCACTTAACACATTAAAATCACGCGATCCTGTGTGTTTTTGCTACCAGCGCTTTTTTTCACATTTTTACCTGAATAAGGCAGGCAGACTAGCCGGATATACCATACACTTTAAGCTTACATTCGGATACATTTGCACATACAAGGAGAGAAGCATGCACCACACTACCCCGCTTATCACCACCATTGTCGGCGGGCTTGTTCTCGCTTTTCTCCTGGGTATGCTGGCCAATCGGCTGCGGGTTTCGCCGCTGGTTGGCTATTTGCTGGCTGGCGTGCTGGCCGGCCCATTCACGCCCGGTTTTGTCGCCGATACCAATCTGGCACCCGAGCTGGCGGAGCTGGGCGTCGTGCTGCTGATGTTTGGCGTTGGCCTGCATTTCTCGCTGAAGGATCTGATGGCGGTTAAAGCGATCGCTATCCCCGGTGCCGTGGCGCAGATCGCCGTCGCCACGCTGTTGGGTATGGGGCTTTCCTCGCTGCTGGGCTGGCCGTGGATGACCGGGCTGGTGTTCGGCCTTTGCCTTTCCACCGCCAGTACCGTGGTGCTGCTGCGCGCGCTGGAAGACAGGCAGCTTCTTGACAGTCAGCGCGGGCAGATCGCTATCGGCTGGCTGATTGTGGAAGATCTGGTAATGGTGCTGGCGCTGGTGCTGCTTCCGGCTATCGCGGGCATGTTTGAGCAAGGCAACGCCAGCGTAAGTATGCTGCTGGTCGATCTGCTGATTACCATCGGCAAGGTGGTGGCCTTTATGGTGCTGATGATGGTGGTCGGTCGACGCGCGGTGCCCTGGATCCTCGCTCGCAGCGCCGCAACCGGTTCCAGAGAGCTGTTTACCCTGGCGGTGCTGGCGCTGGCGCTGGGCATCGCTTTTGGCGCGGTAGAGTTTTTTGACGTTTCCTTTGCGCTGGGCGCCTTCTTTGCGGGCATGGTGCTGAACGAGTCCGAGCTGAGCCATCGCGCCGCGCATGATACGCTGCCGCTGCGTGACGCCTTTGCGGTGCTGTTTTTCGTCTCCGTCGGGATGCTGTTCGACCCGATGATCCTGCTGGAACAGCCGCTGGCAGTTGCGGGCGTGCTGGCTATTATCGTGCTGGGCAAATCGCTGGCCGCGCTGCTGCTGGTGCTGCTGTTCGGCCATTCCCGCCGTACCGCGCTGACCATTTCGGTGAGCCTGGCGCAGATCGGCGAGTTCGCCTTTATTCTCGCCGGACTGGGGATCTCGCTAAAGCTGCTGCCTGATGAAGGCCGCAATCTGGTGCTGGCAGGCGCCATCCTTTCCATCATGCTTAATCCGCTGCTTTTCGCGCTGCTGCAGCGCTATCTCGGTAAAAAAGAGGCCGAGGAAGAGCAGCAGCAGGCCGCAATAATGGAAGAGGAAAACCCGATCCCGGTTAATCTCTGTAACCACGCCATCATCGTCGGTTTTGGCCGCGTCGGCAGCCTGCTGGGCAGGAAACTGATAGAAAATGGCGTGCCGATTGTGGTGGTTGAGAACAGCCGGACGCGGGTGGATGCCTTAAGGGCGGAAGGGATCAGCGCTGTGTTGGGCAACGCTGCCCGCACGGAGACGATGGATCTGGCGCGTCTGGACTGCGCGCGCTGGCTGCTGCTCACTATCCCTAATGGTTTTGAAGCGGGCGAAATCGTCATCGCCGCACGAGAGAAGCGCCCGTCGATTGAGATCCTCGCGCGGGCGCATCATGACGAAGAGGTGCACTACATTACCGAGCGCGGCGCAAATCAGGTGGTGATGGGCGAGCGGGAGATTGCCAACAGCATGCTGAATATTATGCTCGCCAATGAAAAGGCAAGCGCGCCGCAACCCAGCCCGATCTGAAAAGGCGAGTTTGATGACAAACTTAAAAGCCTGCGGCTTACACTGCCATTTTTACAGCGATCCAACCGCTTCACAGCGGCGGAGGCTGAGCGGATAAGCGGACCGTTTTCGCGCATGGACGCGCGAAACGAGCCTACATGGACGTGCGCGTCCGTGTTCCGCTCTGCCTCTGCGGCTATTTACCAGACTGATAGCCAACTGATGGCTGAGCATAGCTTTGTTAACAGTCTCAGGCGGTCTCTGGAAGAGGCCGCGCTCGTCTTATCTTTCCCAGTAGGACTCTTCCAGGCTGTCTTCGCGCTCCGGCAGCCCTCGGGTCAGGCGCGGCGAGTGCTGATTCAGCACCTGATAGCTGACGCGGTTGGCGTATTTACAAACCTGCGCCAGCGAGGAATAGGTCAGGTAGCGACGACCGTGTTTGCTGGAGTTCGGCACGTTCAGACGATGATAGTCGTTAGCGGTGATATCGTGCAGCACCGCCGCCAGCGCGCCGTCGCCCGCGCCGTTGGTGTTCATGATCTTCTCCGGGCCGCCCATATAAGGCGCGATATGCGAGAAAATGCGCAGCGGCTGCTCGCAGTCCTGGTGGCGCATCGCGCGGCTGAACTCATACTGGTTGAACTCCGGGATCGCGCCTGGCAGCAGCGGATGCTGCGTTTTGCGCTTGCCCTCTTCCTCAGTGTAGCCCGCCATATACAGACCGTTCGGCCCGGCGGTGCACAGCACCAGATCCACCCAGTCCAGCGCCATATTCGCCGCCTGTAGCGGATCGCTGAAGCCGGTCAGCGCCTCGCCCTCTTCCTCGTTCATCGCCACCACGGAAACGTGATCGCGCAGGAAATCGCGCCAGAACTGCGGATTGTCGCCAATCACGTATTTCGTGCCCAGCGTCAGCACCACCGGTACGTTATGCTTTTTCGCCCAGGCGATGGCCTGCATCGTTGCTTCCGCCATCGGTTCGCCCGGCTTGCAGCGCAGCAGATAAGAGGTCAGCAGCAGCGCGGACGCGCCCGCTACCACCTCTTCAGGAATGCTTTCCTTGCTCAGCTGGTTCATCATGCCCGGACTGATGGCAAAGGTACGCTCGCCGTGTTCGCCAATCAGCGTAAAGCAGCGGCCGATAGCGCCGTCGACGCCCTGCAAATAGTTCAGATCGGTACGGCTGGAGGTATTGCACAGGTAGCGATAGGCGTAGCTCCCGATCTGCACGTTGCTGCACATCACGCCCAGCAGCACCGAGCGGTCGTCGGCCAGCACCGAGTAGTTGTGCAGCGTGTTGCCGATGGTACCGCCCGCAAACTGATGGGTGATCAGGTTGTTTTGCGTCAGCTCTGCATACAGCGCTTCGGCAACCTCGTCTTCAATCACCAGCGAGTGGCCCGCACTCAGGCCGTAGCGCGCCACAAAAGCGTCATCCACCTTCGCTTCGATATCCACCAGGATCTGATCGATACCCGCTATCCAGCTGGTCGCGGTTTCGCTTTCCGGCTGCACGGGCTGGAGCAGCGGGTCGCGCGCGCTGACGGGAAAGTAGTGTTTGGATTTACGCTGGCCGGGAAATTTCATATTGCTGACTTCTGGAAAGAATAGGAAGCAGCCAATGATAACAGGGATGCGGCTAAGTGCCCACACCCCTCTGTTTTAGCGCTGGCTGTTGACCAGCTCAACCATCATATCGATATGCAGTTCATCGTCGTTCAGCGCCGGGATATATTCAAACTTGGTACCGCCCGCGTGCATAAAGAATTCGCAGTTCTGCTCGCTGATCTCTTCCAGCGTTTCCAGACAGTCGGCGGAGAAGCCAGGGCTCATGACCTGTACATGCTTCACGCCCTTTGCCGGCAGCGACTGCATCGTTTCGTCAGTATAGGGCGTCAGCCACGGCTCGCGGCCAAAGCGCGACTGGAAAGTCAGCATCGCTTCGTGTTCGGCCAGGCCCAGCGCGGCAATCAGCGCCTCGCTGGTTTCCCGACAGCGCAGCGGATAATCGTCGCCCTGATCGGCAAAACGCTGCGGAATGCCGTGGAAAGACATCACCAGCAGATCCGGCTTGCCATGTTTAGCAAACGACCGTTCGACCGACGCCTTCAGCGCGGCAATATAGGCCGGATGCGTGGCGTAATCGCGGATAAACTGCACCGAAGGCAGGCTGCGATAACCGGCAAAGACCTCGGTGATGCCGTCCCAGACCGCCGCCACGGTAGAGCAGGAAAACTGCGGGTACAGCGGCAGCACGATCAGGCGGGTTACGCCCTGCGCCATCAGGCTGTCAAGCGCGCTTTTCAGGCTCGGATTGCCGTAGCTCATGCCCAGTTCCACAGGCATAGGTAGCCGGGCCGCCAGCGCTTCGCGCTGCCGTTTGCTGTAGACCATCAGCGGCGAGCCGTCTTCCATCCAGACCGATGCGTAAAGTTTTGCAACGCGCGGCGAACGGATCGGCAGGATCACGCCGTTCAGGATTGGCCACCACAGCCAGCGCGGCGTATCGACCACGCGCTTGTCGCTGAGGAACTGTTTCAGGTAGCGTTTAACAGCAGGCGTGGTTGGCGCGTCAGGTGTACCTAGGTTCACCAGCAGCACGCCGGGTTTATCTTGCCTCATTGTTATTCCTTCTCTGGGCATGTCAGGTGATGAAAACGAGAATCATTCTAGCGGAAAATCAGGAAGGGGTAACCAATTGCTGTAGTAGGGCCAGCTTTTGCTGGCCCCGGAAGGTATTAACCGAAGATTTTTTCCAGTTCGGCGCTGACTTCAGACACTTTACGGGTGCCGTCAATTTTGTGGTAAGCGGTGTGGCCCGCTTCCGCTTCTTTGCTGTAGTAGGCAATTAGCGGCGCGGTCATCTGATGATATTCCACCAGGCGCTTACGCACGGTTTCTTCCTGATCGTCTTTACGCGTGGTCAGCTCTTCACCGGTCACGTCGTCTTTGCCTTCCACCTTAGGCGGGTTGAAGGTCACATGGTAAACGCGGCCGGATGGCGCATGAACGCGACGACCCACGATACGTTCAACAATCAGCTCGTCCGGTACGGCGAACTCCAGCACGTTGTCGATTTTGATGCCCGCTTCCTTCATGGCGTCAGCCTGAGGGATAGTGCGCGGGAAGCCATCAAGCAGGAAACCGTTACGGCAATCTTCCTGCGCGATGCGCTCTTTAACCAGGGCAATAACCAGTTCATCAGTGACCAGTTTGCCTGCATCCATCAGTTCTTTGGCCTGTTGACCCAGCTCGCTGCCGGCTTTAACCGCTGCGCGCAGCATGTCGCCCGTGGAGATCTGCGGAATGCCGTATTTCTCCATAATAAACTGAGCCTGTGTCCCCTTACCTGCACCCGGAGCACCGAGCAGAATAATACGCATTGCGTAAATCCCCTTGCGAATCGCTTTAATCAAGTTATGTAGGGCATGAACATACCATCATGCCCCTGTATCCACAAGGAACGCGGCCGTTAAGCTGGGTTATCGCCCGGTAAAGTTACCGGTAACGCCAGGGGGTTTCGGCATTATTGACGCCGCTTTAGCGCTTTACGGGCGCCGTCGTGCCGAAAGCCTTGTTTTCAGACAATTTCACCTTTTCGCCAGCAGGATCGCTACCGGTATAGTCCCTTGAGAGACGCGGTTTTCGGCAGGATCGCGCTTGCGGGAAAGCGTCGGGATGATAGGGAGTTGAGTTAAGAACCAGGCAGGAGGGAAACCAAACAGAAAGGCAGAGGGCGTTGCCCCCTGCCTTTGACCGATTTAGCCCAGCAGCAGCTGGTTCATGCGGCGGATAAACTGGTTAGGATCTTCCAGCGTGCCGCGCTCGGCAAACATCGCCTGATCGAGCAGCAGCTCAATCCACTCGCCGAAGCGGGCTTCATCCTGCGTATCCGCAGCGCGTTTAACCAGCGCGTGCTCCGGGTTCAGCTCAAACAGGTACTTCACTTCCGGCACCGGCTGGCCCGCAGCGGCGAACAGCTTCGCCATCTGGGTGCTCATGTCGTTGGCGTCGGTGGTGACGATAGCAGGCGTGTCGGTCAGGCGGTGCGTCAGACGCACATCCTTCACGCGCTCGCCCAGCAGCGTTTTCACGCGGTCGACAAACGGCTCCAGCGCTTTTTCCGCTTCTTTCTGCTCTTCGCTTTCTTCGTCTGCCAGCTTGCTCAGCGCTTCGTCCGCCTTGCTGACGCTCTGGAAGGTTTTGCCATCGAACTCGGTCAGATAGCTCATCATCCATTCGTCGATACGATCGGAGAGCAGCAGCACCTCGATGCCTTTCTTACGGAACAGCTCCAGATGCGGGCTGCTTTTCGCGGCGGCATAGCTGTCGGCGGTGATGTAGTAAATCTTCTCCTGCCCTTCCACCATGCGGCTGACATAGTCTTCCAGCGACACGGTCTGCGCGGAGCCTTCACTGCTGGTAGAGGCAAAACGCAGCAGTTTGGCGATGGTTTCTTTGTTGGCGCTGTCTTCAGCCGGGCCTTCTTTCAGCACCAGACCGAACTGCTGCCAGAATTTCTGATACTGCTCTTCGTCATCCTTCGCCACTTTCTCCAGCATTTGCAGCGCGCGCTTGCTCAGGGCGTTACGCAGATTCTGGGTAATGCGGCTGTCCTGCAGGATTTCACGCGAGACGTTCAGCGGCAGATCGCTGGAATCTATCAGGCCGCGCACGAAGCGCAGGTAGTTCGGCATAAACTGCTCGGCGTCGTCCATGATAAACACGCGCTGCACGTAGAGCTTCAGCCCGTGCTTGTGATCGCGGTTCCACATGTCCCACGGCGCCTGCGAAGGGATATACAGCAGGCTGGTGTACTCCTGCTTGCCTTCTACGCGGTTGTGGCTCCAGGTCAGCGGATCGGCAAAATCGTGCGAAACGTGTTTGTAGAACTCTTTGTACTCGTCGTCGCTGATCTCAGACTTGTTGCGCGTCCACAGCGCCTGCGCCTTGTTGATTTTTTCCCAGCTGGAGGTTTTCTCTTCTTCGTTATGCTCTTCGATCTCTACCGGCAGCGCGATGTGATCGGAATATTTGCTGATGATGCTGCGCACGCGCCACGCGTCCAGGAACTCGTCTTCGCCTTCGCGCAGATGCAGCGTAATCTCCGTACCACGATCTTCTTTCGTGATATCGGCAATGGTGTACTCGCCTTCGCCTGCGGATTCCCAGAACACGCCTTCATCCGCAGCGGCGCCGGCAGCGCGGGTGCGCACGGAAACCTTGTCCGCCACGATAAAGGCGGAATAGAAGCCGACGCCGAACTGGCCGATTAGCTGGCTGTCCTTCGCCTGATCGGATCCTAATGATTCCAGGAAGGATTTGGTGCCCGATTTGGCAATGGTGCCCAGATTCTCAATGACTTCGTCTCGCGTCATCCCGATGCCGTTATCGCTCAGCGTCAGGGTACGATTTTCCTTATCAACAGAAACACGCACGCGCAGATCGCCGTCGCCCGCGTAAAGTTCCGGCGAAGAAAGCGCGCGGAAGCGCAGCTTGTCGGCCGCATCGGAGGCGTTGGAGATCAGCTCACGCAGGAAGATTTCTTTGTTTGAATAGAGGGAATGGATCATCAGGTGCAGAAGCTGTTTTACCTCTGACTGGAAGCCACGCGTCTCTTGTCCTTTCATGGTCATTGCTACCTCAGTTAACTTGGCGGTTTACATTGAGAAGTAGAATGGGGACGACTGGCGGGTTTTCAAGACGGCACGACGCATCGTGCCGTTAAATGACTAAAATTTAATCTTGTGGCGCCCGGCCAGAGAGTGGGAAAGCGTGGTGCCGTCCACCATCTCCAGCTCGCCGCCAACCGGCACGCCGTGGGCGATGCGGCTGGCGTCAACGCCATACTGACCGCACAGCTCGGCAATGTAGTTGGCGGTCGCCTCGCCTTCAACCGTAGGGTTAGTGGCCAGGATCACCTCCTGAATCGTCTCTTTTTCCAGCCGTTGTTCCAGCCGGTCAAGACCGATATCGTTCGGGCCAATGCCATCCAGCGGCGAAAGGTGCCCCATCAGCACAAAGTAGCGGCCGGCGAACTGCCCGGTCTGCTCAATGGCGTGAATGTCGGCCGGGCTTTCTACCACGCAGATAAGACCCGTCTGCTGACGACGAGTATTCGCGCAGATGGTGCAGATTTCCTGCTCGGTAAAGGTGCGGCAATCTGCACAGTGTCCAATTTCCGACATGGCGCGCGTCAGCGCCTGCGCCAGACGCATTCCGCCGCTGCGATCGCGCTGCAGCAGCTGGAACGCCATACGCTGGGCCGATTTCGGCCCCACGCCGGGCAGACAGCGTAGCGACTCCATCAGGCTTTCAAGGAGCGGGCTGGTCTGCATCAGAACGGCATCTTGAAGCCAGGCGGCAGCTGCATCCCGCTGGATACCGCAGACATTTTCTCTTTCTGCGCTTCCGCTACGCGACGGGCGGCATCGTTAAATGCGGCAGCGACCAGATCTTCCAGCATATCTTTGTCGTCTTCCAGCAGGCTTGGATCAACCTCTACGCGACGGCAGTTGTGTGCACCGTTGATGGTGACCTTCACCAGTCCCGCGCCCGATTCGCCCGTTACTTCCATGGCCGCGATCTCTT
This sequence comes from Erwinia sp. PsM31, assembly GCF_030433775.1. NCBI lineage: Bacteria > Pseudomonadati > Pseudomonadota > Gammaproteobacteria > Enterobacterales > Erwiniaceae > Erwinia > Erwinia sp. PsM31. The sequence continues at coordinate 33,310 of NZ_JARUWZ010000015.1, read as the reverse complement.
CCTGCACCTGCGCCATTTTGTCCTGCATTTGCTGGGCCTGCTTCATCAGGTTACCCAGTCCGCCTTTTCCAAACATAATTTTCTCTCTTAAGAAGGGCCGTACTCATGCCGCAGCACGGGAACAGCGTTTCAAAGGGGGCGAATACTCTCTTCATCCACGTCCGCATCAAAAAAGCGACACAGCGTCTGAATATGATTATCCGCGATAATTGACTGACGCGCCTGCGCCAGTTTCTCTTCGTAGATTTTTTGTCGCCACTCCAGCGGCGTCAGCACCGTCGGATTATCGTCTTCAATCAGCGTCAGTTCAACCGGCTTGCCTGCCGCCGCGCTCAGCGCCTCGCTCAGCGCTTTCTGCGCCGACGGCGAGTTCAGGTGACGCTGGCTGGAACGCAGGTGCAGACAGATCCCGTCTGCCGTCTGCTCTTTCCAGGCGTTCAGCGCCAGCTGCTGCACCAGCTTCGGCAGCGTCAGCCCGGCGATTTCCGCCGCCCAGGCGTCGCGCTGCTGCGATTCCGTGGTCAGCTTCGCCATCAGCTCCGGGGTTTTCTCATGTTCTAACGCCGTGCGCAAGGCTTTGGGCGTGGCCACCGGTTCTGGCTTCGCCTCGACGGTTTGCGCTTTCCAGCGATAGGCCTCCGGCTTTACCGGTTCAGTCGCGATAACGGCGCTTTGCCGCTTCTGACCACGCTCGGTCGCGGCAGCCAGCCGCTCCAGCGCCGAGCCTGCCGGCCGCGCATTGGGCGCTGCCGGCTCACTCTTTTTTAGTTTGGTCGCTCCCTGCTGGCGCATCAATTGCGTTCGCGCCTGCAACAGCTGGCTGGTGGTATCAGGCAGCGGCGCGCTGGCCTGCACGGTATGCGTCGGCGCCGGGCCTGCCGGCGGCTGGCTCTGCGCTGCGGACGGCGACGGGATCGTTTCCTGTTGGCCCGGCGCTGAAGGCTGAGCCTGCGGCACCATCGCAGGACGCGCGACCGGCTCTGCAATCACTTGTTTAGGATGAAAAGCCAGCGCGCGCAGCAGCGCCATCTCTACGCCCATGCGGCGATCGGGTGCCAGCGGCAGCTCTTTGCGGCCGACCAGCAGCGTTTGATAATAAAGCTGTACGTCGGCAGGCGGCAGAACGCGCGCCAGCTCGCGCAGGCGCTGCTCGGCAGTGGCGAACTCTTCGCCCAGCGCGGAGGGCAGCAGCTGTATCATCGCCACGCGGTGCAGCAACGTCAGCATTTCTACCAGCAGCGCTTCCCACTCGACGCCGCGTGAAGCGGCCTGGTCCAGCAAAGACATGACCTGCTCGCCTTCGGCGTTCACCAGCGCTTCGATCAGCGCCAGCGGCTGCTCGTCGTCCAGCGTGCCAAGCATAGTGCTGACCGTCGCCGTGGTGATCTGCCCCTGCCCCATGGCGATAGCCTGGTCGGTCAGGCTTAACGCGTCGCGCATACTGCCATCGGCGGCTCTTGCCAACAGCTGTAACGCGCGCGCTTCGGAGGCGATCTGCTCCGCTTCCAGCACGTGCTCAAGCTGGCCACGGATCTGGCCAACGTCCAGCGCCTTCAGATGGAATTGCAGGCAGCGCGATAAAATAGTGACCGGCAGCTTTTGCGGATCGGTAGTAGCAAGCAAAAACTTCACGTGCTCGGGCGGCTCTTCCAGCGTTTTCAACAGCGCGTTAAAGCTGTGCCGCGAAAGCATATGCACTTCATCGATCAGATAAACTTTAAAGCGGCCGCGCGCGGGCGCGTACTGCACGTTATCCAGCAGATCGCGGGTATCCTCGACCTTGGTGCGCGAGGCGGCGTCGATCTCAATTAAGTCGACAAAGCGGCCCTGTTCGATTTCGCGACAGTTGTCGCATTTTCCACAGGGCGTAGCGGTAATGCCGGTTTCACAGTTAAGGCCTTTTGCCAGAAGACGGGCAATAGTGGTTTTTCCCACGCCCCTGGTGCCGGAAAAAAGATAAGCGTGATGGATGCGGCCAAGCGACAGGCCGTTCGCCAGCGCGGTCAGCACGTGCTCCTGACCGACGACATCACTGAACGCCTGGGGACGCCACTTGCGGGCCAGTACCTGGTAGCTCATTCGTGATTCATCATTGATTTATAGAGAATAATTCATCTAAACACCGTTAACCCGTGTTTTAGCCTCGTTGCTGATTGCCGCTACAGTGTACCAGTACGGCCTGGGTCATTCCTATCACTTTGCGTAAAACCAGCGGCTAAATCCGCTTGTGGCCAGCACCAGTAAAAACGCCGTTCAGATAATGATAAAAAAAGAATAGCGTGAAGTTGGGCAGAAAATTACCTGTTGCAGCCAGAAAACCGCACAACCCGAAACCCAGTCACTTTTCCTAAAATGACAAAACAGATTTACCCTCCAAAAATTAACGTATTTAATAACGACAACCTAAAAAATAGCTTTATTAAACAATAGCTGGAGGAGCTGGAGTTATTTAAGAGCGAATCAAATTACATTATATTTAAGCAATTGAAAATAAACGATTTTATAAGAAAAATTTATACAACCCTTGTCAAATAAAACTAATGGACTGGTAAAATGGAAAATAAGAAAAGGACATTTCATCCTGAAAAGCCGGGTATGCAGAATAAAAAAAGATGGCTCGGCGCTTTTAACGCGCTGGCGATCTTTATCTCGCCCGGCACCGTTTTTATTCATTCTGCCCAAGCGGAAGATAATATTACCGTCGGCGCCCAGGGCGGCGATGGCGGCAGCGGCAGCACCGCCAGCCTGCCGGGTGAAGCAGGCACCGGCGGCAACGGCGGCAACGGTGCTAACGCGGCGGGAAACGGCAACGGCGGCAGCGGCAGCGACGGCGTGTCGGGCAGCAACGGCGCCAACGGTACGCCGGGCGTCGACGGCGCGATCGGCACCAGAGGCTCCGACGCAACTGGCTCATTGCATAATGTGAAAGGACAGCTGGGCATACTGCAAATTGGCGGCGGCGGCGGCCATGGCGGTCTGGCGGGCGAAGCCTCAGCCGGTGCCGGCGGCGGCGCGGCAGGAAAAGGCGGAAACGGCGGCAGCGGCGGTAATGCAGGCATGGGCGGCGATGGCGGTAACGGTGGCGACGGCGGCAGCGGCGGTCATGGCGCGAACGGCGGCAGCGGCGGCGTCGCGGCGGCAGGCGGAAACGGCACGCTGACTATTAATCAAAGCGCTTTTACCAGCACGGTTCTGGCCGTCGGCGGTGATGGCGGCGCCGCCAGTGCGGGAGGAAACGGTCAGCCCGGCGGCGGCGGCGGTGCCGGAAAAAGCGGCGGCGAGGCGGGCGTCCCCGGTTTGCAGGCTGCCGGTGGGATGCCGGGCAACGGCGGCAGCGGCGGCGCGGGCGGCAAAGGCGGCAGCGGCGGCAACGGAGCCGATGGCGGTAACGGTGGCAGCGGCGTATTGACCCTCAACGGCACTACGGTAACGGTCAGAAGTACGCTGGCCGTCGGCGGCGCAGCCGGTGACGGATCGGACGGCGGCACTGGCGCAAACGGCGGCAACGGCGGCGATGCGGGACACACCGCCGATCCCTATGTCGAAACCAACGTCACAGGCGAAACGGGCGACAGCGGCAACGGCGGCGGCGGCGCTAAAGGCGGAAACGGCGGGCGCGGCGCTAACGGCGGCAACGGTGGCGAAGGCAGGCTGTTGCTTAACAACAGCACCGTAAACGCGCAGGCGCTGAAGGTTGGCGCTAACGGTGGGAAAGGCGCTAACGGCGGCAACAGCGGCAGCAACGGCCAGGCAGGCGCGGCGGATAGCGTTGCGGCAGCCGGAAAAGGCGCAGCTGGCGGTCAGGGCGGTTTGGGCGGCAACGCCGGACAGGCCGGCACCGGCACGCTGACGGTGGAAGGCAGCACGCTGACCGTGACCTCCGGCATCTCTCTTGGCGGCGACGGCGGCAGCGGCGGCAACGGCGGCGCGTTACAGGGCAGCGCCGCCGCCGGTAGTGGCGGCAATGCTTCCAACGGCGCGGCCGGTACGCTGTGGTTTAACAGCGGTACGCTCAACAACGGCGGCACGCTACAGCTGGGCGGCCAGGGAGGCGATGCGGGCGATGGCGGCAGCAACAACGGTGCCAAAGGTCGCTCGGGCAACGGCGGCAAAGCGGGTAACGGCGGCAACGGTATCGCCATCTTCACCAGCGGCAGCGGCCAAATCGGTACAACCGTTCAGCTCGGCGGGGCCAGCGGCAGCCACAACGGCGTATTAAACAGCAGCGCCTGGGCGCAGACAGCTGGCGCTGGCGGCACGGGCCAGCTGGAACTGCGCGGCGGCACCTTTACCGCCGGCACGCTGGCTATCGGCACCGCCACGGTCTGGAACGCGCTGACCGGCGTCGCCTCAACGGCAGACGGGCGCTATTTGCAGAGCGGCGGGACTTTCCGGGTCAATAATACGGAACTGAACAACGGCAGCCTGATCGTCAGCGGCGGCACCTTTACCAGTAAAACGCTGGAGGCGACGCAGGGAACGCTGACCGTCAGCGGCGACGGCTCGATCGTTTTTGGCTCTACGGAGCTGAACGCGCATCACTGGCAGGAAAGCGTGGCGCAGCTTCAGCAAGCGCTGCAAACAAGCTGGAACGGCAAGCTGATCCTGAGCGGCGACGGCACGATCGATTTCGCCAGCAACGAGCTCGCCTGGCGGATCGGCGGCGATGAGGCAACGCAGGGATTAGGATCCTCTTCGCTAACGGTGATCCATGCCCGATCCTACATAGACTCCGGCAAAGTCGCGCTGGCGCTGGGCAATGCGCAGATTGACAATAAAGCCGGCCTGCTGGTGCTGACGGATGATGGCGTAGCCGCCGGTGAAAGTTTTACGATAGCAACAGGAGCAAACCCCCTGACGACGCCCGGCTGGCAGCAGGCGAACATTAATACCACCAGCCGTCTGATAATGGCGACTTCATCGACCAATGCAGAAGGAACGCTGCTTACGCTCGGCAATGCCGATTACAGCGCTGCCTTGCCGAAGCTCTCTGCCGGCTCGGTAAAGCTGCTTAAGGCGATGACTGCTGAAGTTGGGGTAAACACGGCTTCCGACAATGCTGCTCAGCAGTTCCTTTCACAAACGATGGACGTGCGCTACGTCAGCGATGCCGCGACCGCTGCACGCCTGGTGGAATCCGCCATTAACTTCGCCTCCGTGGCTAACGTTGCAGGCGCCAGCTATCAGACGATGTCTGCCGCGACCCGCACCCTCGCCCGCCATCTTTCCCAAAGCGAACATCTTTTTGACGGTACGCCGCCGGAAGAAGGCTTTAATCTGTGGACATCGCTGTTCTACGATAACGCCCGTCTGAAAGGCTATAGCGCTGGCGGTTTTGACAGTAAAAGTAAAACCAGTATGGGCGGCGCTTTTATCGGCGCTGAAGATACGTTGATTACGCAACAGGGCGCGATCCTGAAAACCGGCGTCGCACTGCATACCGGCCGGGGAAAAAGCAGGACGAGCGGTAATCTCTATCCGGTGAAAAACGACCTGGATTTCTGGGGCGGCTCCCTGTACGGCAGCTGGTTGAACAATAACTGGGATCTGGTGGCTGACGTAGACTACTCGCGGGTGAGCCATGATATGAAGATGTCGCTTCCGGCTGCGGGCTACCTAACCCTCTCAGGCGAAGCGAAATCAACCATCATAAGCGCCGGGCTGACGGCGGAGTATCTGTTCAACCTGGAATATCTGGATGTGATACCGCATATCGGCCTGCGCTACACCCGGCTGAAAACCAATAGCTTTACGGCGAAAAGCAGCGGTAAATCCTTGTTCAATAACGCTGCCGCTTCGGCCTCGCTCTGGTCGGTGCCGCTGGGAGTCAGCCTGGCTCGCGAATTTCAGTACGAATCGGGCTATACGCTGAAGCCCAGAGTGGATCTTTCATTTATCGCCACCACCGGCGATACCACTCACGGTACCCGCGTCAGCATGGCCGACGTTAGCGGCACGGGCTGGAGCGAGTCCCGGCTTGCCGACGGTTCGGCTTTCAGCTTCAGCACGGGCGCGGTGCTGCAAAAAGGCGATCTGACCTATGGGTTGCATTACGACCTGCAAAAATCGTCGCACGAAACTGCTCAGGCGGTTTCGGCCTCCTTCAACATAAAATTTTAAATAAAAAAAGGCTGGCAAGCGCCAGCCTTTTTTTTTCTGCAACGGCTTAGTGACCGGGGAAGTTCACCAGGCTGAAGCACTCCAGCCCCATCGCCTTCAGGCGCGCTTCGCCACTCAAATCAAACAGATTGATGATAAACGCCGCGTCTTTTACCTCGCCGCCTGCGCGACGGATCAGTTTGACGGTCGCTTCAATCGTGCCGCCCGTAGCCAGCAGATCGTCTACCACCAGCACTTTGTCGCCCGGTCCGATGGCATCGCAATGCAGTTCCAGACAGTCCGTGCCGTATTCCAGCTCGTAGGTTTCAGCGAAGGTTTTACGCGGCAGCTTGCCCGGCTTGCGTACGGGCACAAAGCCTACGCCAAGTGCCAGAGCCACCGGCGCGCCAAACAGGAAGCCGCGCGCTTCGGTACCTACAACTTTAGTAATACCTGCATCACGATAGCGTTCAACCAACAGTTCAATGCTGAGTGCATAGGCTTTTGGATCTTCCAGCAGGCTGGTGACGTCACGGAACAGAATGCCTGGCTTAGGATAATCCTCAATGCTTTTGATACTGTTTTTAAGAAATTCAAGCTGCTGCGCAGTCGCGGTCATAGTGTTATGCCTGGTAAATACAAATCTGACTCGCGCAGCTTCGTTGCTCTGGCGAGGAAGTCGCAGAGCAAGACGGGAGTGTCCGGGGGAAGCCACGCACGAAAACGACCAAATCTATGCAAATCGTCCGACAATTGCAACCGTCGGAAGCAAAATCCACGTATTTGTTGCCCTTAATCAACCTGAGTCGCTCAGGAAAAAGCAGACCAGCGCACAGATCGATCAAATTAAGCGTATTATAGGCGCGGCTCACCAGGGGAGAGAGAAAAATGAAAAGCGCCCATTTGCTTGAGCAGCTGGAAGCAAAGCTGGAAGAACTGGCGCAGACCATTGCGCCTCACGCTAACCAACGCACCGCGAAAGCGCGTTTTGACAGCCAGCTGTTTCACTGCCACGGTACGCGGCTTGCCGACTATCTACAGGAAGCGCGGCAAAGTATGGCCTTACTCAGGCAAAGCGTAAACGGCCACCGCACGGAGCGCGTTGCCTGGATGGCCGAACGCGTGGTGCTGCAGATAAGCGCGCTACAGCGCGAGCTGGCTACGCTAAAGCTGCGCAACAGCGAAACCAGACCGGAGCCAGAGCCGGAGAATCTTTACGAGAAGCTGGCGAAACATCAGGATTACGAGCGCCGCCTGCGCGCTATGGTCGCCGATCGGGAAAGCCAGCTTGCTCATCAGGAAACGCTGGCGCAGCAGCGGAAGCTGCAGCAGGAAATCGCGGCGCTGGAGGGGCGGTTACAGCGTTGTCTGCTGGCATTAAAAAAAATCGAGCGCGCGATTGAAAACCGCGACCGACAATGAGTACGCAGCGGCGTTGCTATACTTTTTGAAAAAGCTGACTGGAGATCGCAAATGGGACTTCTCTCCTGGATAATCATCGGGCTATCGGTAGGATTCGTTACCCGCTATGTCTTTCCTGGCCGCCCCGGCGGCCTGATAGCGACGCTGGCGCTGGCCATCATTGGCTCGCTGGTCGGCGGCTATATCGGGGTCTTTTTTAATTATGGCAGCCTGGCCGTAGCGGAACCCAGAGCGCAGCTGATTGCGCTGGCTGGCGCGCTGCTGATGGTATTGGTTGCTAAAAAACTCCGTATTTAAATCGGGAGAAGAATATGTCGCTGGAAAGCGCGCCAGAAGAAGTAAAGCTGGCTGTTGATTTGATTATGCTGCTTGAAGAGAACCAGATCGCGCCGCAAACGGTACTGGCTGCTTTAGCTATCGTGCAACGAGATTTTGAGAAAAAGGCGCGCGGCGAAAATCCAGGCGCCCTTCCCTAGCAGGCGGCCTTGCGGAGCGCCGGGCTGTGCATGACGGTATCAAGCAGCACCTCTACCAGCTGCGGCGCATCCGAAGCCAGATCGAAGCTTTCCGGCATAAACAGCCAGTTTTCCATAATACCGGTTATATAGCCGCGCATGACCACGGCCGTTCGCCGCGTATCCAGCTCGCCCGGCAGCTGCTGCTGCGTCATGCACTGCCGCAATACATCTTCAATTTTGTCGTAACATTCCAGATATAACGTTTGCTGCATCATTTGCAACGTGGTCATTTCGCCGACAAATTCGCATTTATGAAAGATAATTTCCATCAGCGCACGCCTGCGCGTATCCCTTACCGTAGCTTCAAGGACATAAGTCAGCATGGCGCGTAAAACAGAGAGTGGATCGGATGGGTATTTTAATTGATACTCAAGCTCTATATTCTCCAGTCCGGTCTCGGACTGCGCCCATATTTCATTGAGCAAATCGGTTTTGTTTTTGAAGTGCCAGTAAATTGCGCCACGCGTTACGCCGGCAGCGGCGGCGATGTCGGCCAGAGAAGTTTTCGCTACACCATGCTCGGAAAACCTGGCGATAGCTGCGTCAAGGATATGATTTCGTGTTTCTAACGCCTGCTGTTTGGTTTTTCGTGCCATAGGGGGATGTTAACAACCAGGGTGCACTTACATACATTTGCGAATGTATGTACCATAGCACGACCATAATTTAAACGCAGCAATGGGTTTATGGATTTTGTGATCCATTGAACAATCGATATCGGACACTCGAGGTTTATTTATGAACAAAAACAGGGGGTTAACGCCTCTGGCGGCCGTTCTGATGCTTTCAGGCAGCCTGGTGCTAACGGGATGTGATAACAAAGACGCACAACAGGGCGGTCAGCAAAAAGCGCCGGAAGTGGGCGTACTTACCCTGAAAAGCGCACCGCTAACCATTACGACCGATCTTCCGGGTCGTACTTCCTCGTTCCGTGTTGCAGAAGTTCGCCCTCAGGTTTCGGGCATCATTCTCAAGCGTAATTTTGTGGAAGGCAGCGATGTAAAAGCCGGTCAGTCACTTTATCAGATTGACCCGGCGCCTTATCAGGCGACCTACGACAGTGCGAAAGGGGATTTAGCTCAGGCTCAGGCCAACGCGCAAATCGCCGCGCTGACCGTTAAACGCTATAAGCCGCTGATGGGTACCAAATATATCAGTCAGCAGGACTACGATAACGCCGTATCGACGCAGAGCCAGACCGCCGCAGCCGTACAGGTGGCAAAAGCCAGCGTAGAGACTGCCCGCATCAATCTGGCCTACACCAAAGTGATTTCGCCTATCAGCGGTCGCATTGGTAAATCTGCCGTGACCGAAGGCGCGCTGGTTCAGAGCGGCCAGACCACTGCTCTCGCCACAGTTCAGCAGCTTGATCCTATTTACGTCGACGTCACGCAATCGAGCGAAGATTTCATGCGTCTGCGTCAGGAGCTGAACTCTGGCAAGCTGCAGCAGGCCGACGGTAAGGCAAAAGTGAAGCTGTTATTACCGGATGGTAGCGAATTCGCGCAAAGCGGAACATTGGAATTCTCCGATGTGACGGTGGACGAAACGACCGGTTCCATTACGCTGCGCGCCGTGTTCCCTAATCCGGATCATTCGCTGCTGCCCGGTATGTTTGTGCGCGCTCGCCTGGAAGAAGGCACCAATCCTTCCGCGCTGTTAGTGCCGCAGCAGGCCGTTACCCGCACGCCAACCGGCCAGGCTACGGCAATGGTCGTGGGCGCGGACAATAAAGTGGAATCCCGTAATTTGACCACGGAACAGGCAGTTGGCGACAAGTGGCTGGTTACGGCAGGTCTGAAAGAGGGCGACCGTGTCATCACCACCGGTGTACAGCGAGCCAAAGCGGGCGCCACTGTGACTCCGCAGGAAGTGAGTGCAGACGACGTGACCAAAACGCAGTCTGACCAACCGAAGTCTTAAACAGGAGCCGCTGATACATGGCTAAGTTCTTTATCGATCGCCCCATCTTCGCATGGGTCATCGCCATCATTATTATGCTGGTGGGCGTGCTGTCGATTCTAAAACTGCCGATTGAGCAATATCCTAATGTTGCGCCACCGGCCGTACAGATTCGCGCCACCTATCCGGGTGCCGATGCTAAAACGCTGCAGGACTCGGTAACGCAGGTTATCGAGCAGAACATGAACGGGATTGACGGCCTGATGTATATGTCGTCAAACAGCGATTCATCGGGCACGCTGCAGCTGACCCTGACCTTTGAGTCAGGTACCGATCCGGATATCGCGCAGGTTCAGGTGCAGAACAAACTGCAGCTGGCCACGCCGCTACTGCCGCAGGAAGTTCAGCAGCAGGGTATCCAGGTACAAAAATCCTCCAGCAGCTTCCTGATGGTGGCAGGTTTCGTCAACGAAGACGGCACCATGACGCAGAATGATATTGCGGACTACGTGGCGTCAAATATCAAGGATCCTATCAGCCGTACTACCGGCGTAGGCGATACCCAGATATTTGGTGCTCAGTATGCGATGCGTATCTGGATGGACCCGCACAAGCTGAATAACTATCAGCTGACGCCGGTTGACGTCATCAGCGCTATCACCGCGCAGAATGCCCAGGTGGCCGCCGGTCAGCTTGGCGGTTCGCCACCGGTGCCGGGCCAGCAGCTTAACGCCTCTATCATTGCGCAGACCCGTCTGACCTCTACCGACGAGTTCGGCAAAATCCTGTTGAAAGTCAACACGGATGGTTCTCGCGTGCTGTTAAAAGACGTGGCGAAAATCGAGCTGGGCGGTGAAAACTACGAGGTTGTCGCGCGTTATAACGGCAAACCGGCCTCCGGTATCGGTATCAAACTGGCTACCGGCGCGAACGCGCTGGACACGGCGGCAGCGGTCAAAGCGGAGCTGGGCAAGCTGGAACCGTTCTTCCCGGCCGGTCTGAAAGTGGTTTATCCGTACGATACTACGCCGTTCGTTAAAATCTCCATCATGGAGGTGGTAAAAACCCTGATCGAAGCGATCGTGCTGGTCTTTATCGTCATGTATCTGTTCCTGCAGAACTTCCGCGCCACGCTGATCCCGACGATCGCTGTGCCGGTCGTATTGTTGGGGACCTTTGCCATTATCAGCGCCTTCGGCTATTCGATAAACACGCTAACGATGTTCGGGATGGTGCTCGCCATCGGCCTGCTGGTGGATGACGCCATCGTGGTGGTGGAGAACGTCGAACGCGTGATGGCGGAAGAAGGTCTGCCGCCTAAAGAGGCTACCCGCAAGTCCATGGGGCAGATCCAGGGCGCGCTGGTCGGTATTGCGCTGGTGCTGTCGGCAGTATTTATTCCGATGGCCTTCTTCGGCGGCTCTACCGGCGTTATCTATCGCCAGTTCTCCATCACGATTGTTTCCGCGATGGTGCTGTCGGTTATCGTAGCGCTGATCCTGACGCCTGCGCTGTGCGCAACGTTACTCAAGCCGATCAAGAAAGGCGACCACGGTAAAACCACCGGCTTTTTCGGCTGGTTTAACCGCATGTTCGACAAAAGTACCAACCACTATACCGACAGCGTTGGCCATATCATTCGCAGCACCGGCCGCTATCTGCTGATCTATCTGGTGATTGTGGTCGGCATGGCTTATATGTTCGTGAAGCTGCCAAGCGCCTTCCTGCCGGAAGAGGATCAGGGGCTGCTGCTGGCTCAGGCTTCGCTGCCTGCCGGCGCGACTCAGGGCCGTACGCAGAAGGTGCTGGACCAGGTAACGGACTACTTCCTGACCAAAGAGAAGGATAACGTGCGTTCGGTGTTTACCGTTAACGGCTTCGGTTTTGCAGGACGCGGCCAGAACACCGGTATCGCCTTCGTCAGCCTGAAGCCGTGGGACGAGCGCAGCGGGTCGGAAAACAAAGTGGAAGGCATTGCTGGTCGTGCCATGCAGGCTTTTGGCGCCATCAAAGATGCGATGGTGATCCCGTTTAACCTGCCGGCGATTATCGAACTCGGTAACGCCACCGGCTTTGACTTTGAGCTGATTGACCAGGGCAACCTGGGCCATGAAGCCCTGACCAATGCCCGTAACCAGCTGCTCGGCATGGCTGCCCAGCATCCGGATACGCTGGTAGGTATGCGTCCAAACGGTCTGGAAGATACACCGCAGTACAAGCTGACTATCGACCAGGAGAAAGCGGAAGCGCTGGGCGTGTCTATTTCTGATATCAACACTACGCTGGGTGCGGCCTGGGGCGGCTCTTACGTCAATGACTTCATCGATCGCGGTCGTGTGAAGAAAGTTTACGTGATGGGACAAGCCGATGCTCGTATGCTGCCTGGCGATATCGATAAATGGTACGTGCGCGCCTCAAATGGCGAAATGGTGCCGTTCTCGTCCTTCGCCAGCGCGAAATGGCAGTACGGTTCACCACGTCTGGAACGCTATAACGGTCTGCCTTCTATGGAGATCCTGGGTCAGGCTGCGCCAGGCAAAAGTTCGGGCGACGCCATGAATCTGATGGAAGAGCTGGCCTCGAAGCTGCCGAAGGGCATTGGCTACGAGTGGACGGGCATGTCCTATCAGGAACGTCTCTCGGGTAACCAGGCGCCAGCGCTCTATGCTATCTCGCTGATCGTCGTGTTCCTGTGTCTGGCAGCGCTGTATGAGAGCTGGTCGATTCCGTTCTCGGTTATGCTGGTTGTGCCGTTGGGCGTTATCGGTGCCCTGCTGTTCACCACTATGCGCGGCCTGAGCAACGACGTGTACTTTGTGGTAGGCCTGTTGACCACCATCGGGCTGTCGGCGAAGAACGCCATTCTAATCGTCGAGTTCGCCAAAGATTTGATGGAGAAAGAAGGCAAAGGTCTGATAGAAGCGACGCTGGAAGCGGTACGTATGCGTCTTCGTCCTATTCTGATGACCTCGCTGGCCTTTATCCTGGGCGTACTGCCGCTGACCATCAGTACCGGCGCAGGCTCCGGTGCGCAGAACGCGGTAGGTACCGGCGTAATGGGCGGTATGGTAACGGCAACTATTCTGGCTATCTTCTTCGTGCCTGTGTTCTTCGTGGTGGTTCGCCGCCGCTTCAGCAAGCATAAAGAGGATCTGGAACCGCATCATACGGACCGTCCTCACTAAGGCATCCCGCTTGATCTTTAAGAGGCCGCTTTTGCGGCCTCTTTTTTCTTCAGGTGCCGGTAATGCCTGTTTTTGTGACCGTCTCTGGCAGCGCACGCGTCTTCTTCTTCCAATCATCTTCCCGCCATACTTTTTTGTTCTCTGTTTTCGTACCCTGCTACCTTGTTCCCTTATTCCCCTGCTCGCCTGCTCGCCTGCTCCCTTGCTCCCTTGCTCCCTTGCTCCCCTGTTCCAATGTTTTTCTGCTCCGGGGCTCTCTGTTTCTGTGTTCCGTTATCGTTGCTGGTCTGCGTGCCTCCTTTACGCTTGCATTTTAAAATCACGGCGCGCATAATTATTGTTATGTTATAACATACAAAATCAGGGGATTTTATGAAACAAGCAATCCATCCGGCTTACCGCACTGTCGCTTTTCACGACACCAGCGCCGACACCTTTTTTGTCGTCGGCTCTACCATTAAAACCGACCGCACAATCGAGCTGGACGGTAAAACGCTGCCTTATGTAACACTGGACGTCTCTTCGGCTTCCCATGCTTACTACACCGGCAAACAAAAAGAGTTTGCCAAAGAAGGCAGCGCGCACCGCTTTAACCAGCGCTTTGGCCGCTTTTTTAGTAAGTAAGGAGTGAAAATGCAGGTGCTTAACTCGCTGGCTTCGGCCAGAAAACGCCATAAAGACTGCAAGATCGTGCGTCGTCACGGCCGGGTTTTTGTGATTTGCAAAAGCAATCCGCGCTTTAAAGCGGTCCAGGGCAAAAAGAAAAAGCGCTGAGGATATGCAAGCGGCATCAAAGCCGCTTTTGCCATAAAGAATATCGTGCGCGTTCTCTTCCGGTACCGTATCCACCACGTACTCTATTTCTGTCGATTAAATGCCGGGAAAAAGCAACCGGCATGAAGTCTGCTTTTGCCATAAAAAGCGTCTGAAGAATGCGATCCGCCAGAAGGCTGCTTATGCAATAAAAAGCGCTGAGGAATGCAGTCCACAAGAAGGCTACTTTTATCTGGTCAGGAGTATTTATTCAGGCGGGCCGGTTATCGGCCCGCTTTTTTATTTCATGCTGGCCAGCATCGCCGTTACGTTATGACGAAAAGCCGCTTCCAGAGAATCAGCCGCGCCACCTTTTTCCGTCAGCGCTTCCGGGTAGAGCTCGCCGCCGGGCCGGGCGCCGGTTGCCGAAGCGATCTGCTGCACCATGCGAGGATCGGTCTGGTTTTCAATAAAGTAGCTGTGGATATGCTCCTTTTTCAGCTGGGTAATCAGCCCCGCCACGTCGGCAGCGTTGGCCTCAGATTCCGTAGAGAAGCCGACTGGCGACATAAAGGTTACGCCATAGCGCTGGCCAAAATAGCCGAAGGCATCGTGGCTGGTCAGCACTTTACGCTTCGCCGCCGGGATGGCCGCAAACTGGTCAGCGGCCCATTCGTCCAGCTTTTGCAGTCGGGCAATATAGGCCGCGCCGCGCCGGCGGAAGTCGTTTGCATCCTGCGGATCGGCAGCAATCAATGCGTTCATCACGTTGCTGGCATAGATTTCGCCATTTTTCATGCTGTTCCAGGCATGCGGATCGGTAACCGTTTTCCCCTCCTCCTCCATAGTGCGCGTCGTAATGCCTGCTGAAGCGACAACGACATGGCCTTTGTATTCCGAGGCTGAGATCAGGCGGTCCATCCAGCCTTCCAGCCCCAGGCCGCTGACGAACACCACATCCGCTTTAGCCAGCGCCTGGCTGTCCTGCGGCGTCGGCTCAAAGCTGTGCGGATCGCCATTCGGCCCGACAAGGCTTTTTACCTCTACATGCTCGCCGCCGACCTGCTTAACGATATCGGCCAACACCGTGAAGCTGGCTACCGTCTCCAGCGTTTTCGCCATCGCCAGCGGCGTGGCACACAGGGCGGCCAGCGCCAGCACAAGGGGTAACTTTTTCATCTTTTTTCCTTATCAACAGTAAAAAAACGCGCGCGCAATATTCCGCCGCATGGCCCTACTAAAATCGAGATAAAGAACAGCAGCGCGGCACAGAGCACCACGGCGGGCCCGGCAGGCAGCGCCAGGTAGAATGAGGCCGACAGACCGCTGAAGCTGGCGATCAGCCCCAGTGTCATGGCGGTGCCAACCATGCCGGGCAGTTCTTTACGCCAGAAGCGGGATGCCGCTGCGGGCAGCATCATCAGCCCCACGCACATCAGCGTGCCGAGAACCTGAAAGCCTGCCACCAGGTTGGTCACAACCAGTATCAGAAAAAGCGCGTGTACCAGCAGTGCAGCCCAGCGGCTCTGCGCGCGTAAAAAAGCAGGGTCGAAGGCATCGATCACCAGCGGACGATAAATCAACGCCAGCGCCAGCAGCGTCACCGACGCTATCGCGCTGACCAGCAGAAGCGAGGGATTATCAACGGCCAGCAACGAGCCGAACAGTACATGCAGCAGATCGACGCTGGAGCCGCGCAGTGAAACCAGCGTCACGCCCAGCGCCAGCGAGCCGAGATAAAAACCGGCAAAACTGGCGTCTTCACGCAGCGGCGTATAGCGGCTGACCGCGCCCGACAGCAGCGCTACCGACAGCCCGGCGATAATGCCGCCAATGCCCATTGCGACCAGCGAAAGGCCGGAAATCAAATAGCCGATAGCCGCGCCGGGCAGCACCGCATGGGAAAGCGCGTCGCCGACCAGGCTCATGCGACGCAGCAGCAAAAAGACGCCCAGCGGCGTGGCGCTGAGCGAAAGCGCAATGCAGGCAACCAGCGCGCGGCGCATAAAGGCGAATTCGATAAAAGGCTGTAAAAGCGTCATGCTGACTCCAACACGATCGGTTCCGGCGATTGCGTGATCCATTCCGCCTGAGTGGAGTCCAGCCGCAGGATCTGCGGGAAGGATCGCGTAACCATCGTCATATCGTGCAGCACCACGATCAGCGTGCAGCCAGCCCGATGCCGCGCCTGCAGCAGCGCCAGCAGCAGACTGGTCGTTGCCGTATCGATGCCGGTAAAAGGTTCATCAAGCAGCAGTAGCGAAGCATCCTGTACCAGTAGCCTGGCAAAAAGCACACGCTGCAGCTGTCCGCCAGAAAGCGTGCCGGGCTGCGCGGCGGCGAATTCAGCCATATTGACCTCTTCCAGCGCCGCCATAATCCGCTGCCTTTCAGGTCGACCGATAGCCCCAAACCAGCCGCAGCGTCGCCAGCAGCCCATCGCCACCAGATCGGCTACGCTGACAGGGAAATTTCTCTCAATTTCGGATTGCTGCGGTAACCATGCTGTATCCTGCGTCAGGCAGCTGAGTTGACCACTTACGGGCGGCAGCAGGCCCGCGAAGGTTTTTAGCAACGTGGATTTTCCACAGCCGTTTGCCCCCACCAGCGCGGTCATTGACCCCGGCTGGAACGTCCCGTTAAGGGACGGGGTAACGGCGCTCCCGCGATAGCCGACCCGGAGATCTGTTAGCGTAATCATGGGGATACCGCCCATCCGCTCAGCGCCAGCAAAGCCAGCACGGCGATCAGAGCAAAAAGTAAACGTGCTCGGGCTGATTGCATCAGTAATGTGGGACGAGAAGAAGCAGTAAAACTTAACATGGCAGCACTATAGTTACGTTATAACATAACAATAGCATATTACGATGATGGAAAGCGCGCTGAACTAAAATGTATCTTTTTATTTCCACAAAAAGTAATAAAAAGAGATGCGGTTATATAAAATTTCTTCATCTTAATCGGGTTTTTCTATCGCAGAAAGCGGGATCCTCTACTAAAATAATTAACAGTCAAATCATCAAGATAGTTTTTTCTCTTTTTAAGCGGCTTGATTATTTTAAAGCTAACAACAATTATCTGTATAAGCGTTTATTAACTCTGTGGAGAAAAAATGCGCAAACGTATTCCTGTCTCTTCAGCGCCTGATGAAGAAAATGAGTCCGAATGGATTAGCCTTATTCAGCGGATTATTCCCAAAATAGAAACCGAGTTAACTGGCTCACTGTTATGGTATTCACAAAATGCGCAATATGTTCCGGGAAGTGTGAAAATTATTTCAGTTGAACAAACGGCGCCGTCGGGTTACAAAATGACTTACAGTTTCTGCTGGAACGTTTTCAACGCCTGTCTTGATATCGATGCAGATGAAACGACCACCCAGTCAGTAAATTTTGAAAGCCAGCCCGATGTGCTGATATTTGATTTTATTGATACGGAACGCGCCGCAGCCGCGGATGAATTGTAATTTTTAGTAATAGTACTCAAAATACAATTTAAGAGAGTTATATTTATTAAAGCACTCGCACGAGATTCAATATCGCTTCCTGGCACCCCGCTCGCAGAAAGCCTGCGGTATACCATTTTTCACTGGCTATGGAGGGGAAAAAGATGGACGAATACTCACCGAAAAGGCATGATATTGCCCAGCTGAAATTTTTGTGTGAAAACCTGTATGATGAAAGTCTGGCCACGTTAGGCGATAGCCATCACGGCTGGGTTAACGATCCAACTTCAGCAATTAACCTGCAGCTTAATGACCTGATTGAGCATATTGCCGGGTTTACCATGAATTACAAAATTAAGCATATTGAAGACAGCGAGTTGATTAGTCAGATTGATGAATATCTTGACGATACCTTTATGCTTTTCAGCAACTACGGTATTAATGGCCAGGATCTTCAGCGCTGGCAGAAATCAGCGAAACGGCTGTTCAACGTTTTTACAGAGGAATGTGCTGTCGTTACCGCACAGACAAGCCATTCATTTTAGTAACCTTTATTTTTTCAATGGTTTAATAATGACAGATAAACTACTTACGAAAACTGATTATCTGATGCGTTTAAGACGATGCCGTTCAATTGACACGCTCGAACGCGTTATCGAAAAAAACAAATACGAATTATCTGATAATGAGCTGGCCGTATTTTATTCAGCGGCGGATCATCGGCTTGCCGAACTGACCATGAATAAGCTTTACGATAAAGTGCCGGTTTCTGTCTGGAAGTTTGTACGATAAGAGATGAAGCGGTGAGGGTTCCCCGGAGGAATTGGGTGGGGGCCCTGCCAGCTACATCCCGGCACACGCGTCACCTGCTGCGGCTGCTTCCTTCCGGATCTGACCGAGTTCACAAGTTAGCGTTGCGGGAGAACCAACCGGGCCCCCATTGATTGCCCCATGTAATGGAGCGAGGGCATTATCAATGAACCCCTGGGCAATTGCAAGCCCGCGCCCGACGACCGTTGTTTTCTTGCACAACATTGCCCTTTCCCCTGCTATTATCCGCCACATCCCTTCAGCTTAAGACCGCTTTCGATTACTTTATTTGCAGTAACGGGGAGCAGAGATGACTGAACAAGACACTTTTCCACGCCGTATCTGGCAAATTGTTGCCGCTATTCCCTACGGTAAGGTGACCACCTATGGCGATATTGCCCGGCTGGCGGGTTCGCCGCGCGCCGCGCGTCAGGTTGGCGGCGTATTAAAACGGCTACCGGCAGGCAGCAAGCTTCCATGGCACAGAGTCATTAACCGGCTGGGTGAGATTTCGTTAACGGGCGGCGATCTCGATCGCCAACGCCAGGCTTTATTGGCAGAGGGCGTAGAAGTGGATCATAACGGAAAAATCGCGCTGGAGCGCTACCGCTGGCAGGGATGAACCGCCCCTGTAAAGGGGCGGAAACCATTACAGTGAAGTTGGCGCAGGCACGGTTGAGGTCGGCGTCACCAGCGTAGGTGAAGTCGAGGGTACCGCCACAGGCGCGCGTTGAGCCGTCGGTAGGGCTTTCGCCGGCACGGCCTTCAGGTTAAGCGTCTGGTCTTTTGTACCGCCGCCGTTAATAACCGGCTTAATAGAATCGGCTATTAATACGACGTTGCGATCGACAATTACCGCTGCACTCAGCAGGATCCTGGCGTCAGGCTGAATGTCCGCCGGATTGAAAGGCAGGATAAATTTGAACGGCGCCTGTTTGCCATCGGTCAGCACTACGCGCTGTGAAATCACTTTTGCCGGTGCGTCTGACAGGGAAGCATCAGAAAGCATCACGGTTAATGAAGCATCAGGCGGCAGGCGCACGTTGGCCGGAAGCGTAATGGTTCCGCTAACGTGCGGCTGGCGCAGCGTATCTGCTTCCCCCGCGACTTTGGAAGCCAGCGTCGGCGTGGGGACATCTCTACCTTTATCAGCACATCCGGAAAGTGCGACCGCCAAAGCGGCGCCGGTCAATACAGGCCAAAGTTTCATTGATTTATTCTCCTTGCGATCAATGCGGGACATAAGGGACAGCAAGCCTGCCCCGTAAGCCTTAATTCTGGCACAGGTTATTGATTTTCGCCTGTAAGCCAAATAAGGAACGCGTGCGGAAGAATATTTTTCCCCGACGTTGACGGCAGCGGGTTCGGTTTCGCAAACTGAAAGGGAACCGACTATTGAGGAAGCCGCCATGAGTCAGGCACTGCACGAACTGTTAAATTTAATGAACCTGGAAAAGCTGGAAGAGGGCCTGTTTCGCGGCCAGAGCGAGGATCTCGGCCTGCGTCAGGTTTTTGGCGGTCAGGTGGTCGGCCAGGCGCTTTATGCCGCCAAGCAGACGGTCCCGGCGGAGCGCATTATCCATTCGTTCCACAGCTACTTTTTGCGGCCCGGCGACAGCCAGAAAGCCATTATTTACGACGTAGAAACCCTGCGCGACGGGCACAGCTTCAGCGCCCGCCGGGTCAGCGCCATCCAGAACGGCCAGCCTATTTTTTATATGACCGCCTCTTTCCAGGCGCCGGAAACAGGTTTTGAGCATCAGAAACCGATGCCGGACGTCGCTGGCCCGGAGTCCCTGACGACGGAAGGCGAAATCGCCAAACAGCTGTCGCATTTTATCCCTGAAAAGGCGCGTGAAAAGTTCCTGTCAGAAAAACCGTTTGAAATCCGCCCGGTTAAATTTCACAACCCGCTGAAAGGCCACGTTGATGAACCGGTGCGCCATGTCTGGCTGCGGGCTAACGGCCCCATGCCGGACGACAGGCGTATACACCAATACCTGCTGGGCTACGCCTCGGACTTTAACTTCCTGCCGGTCGCACTCCAGCCGCACGGCAAAGGATTTCTGGAACCGGGAATGCAGGTCGCCACTATCGATCACTCGATGTGGTTTCACCGCCCTTTCGACCTGAATCAGTGGCTGCTTTATAGCGTGGAGAGCACGTCGGCATCCGGTGCCAGAGGCTTCGTACGCGGTGAGTTCTTTACTCAGGATGGGATACTGGTCGCTTCAACGGTGCAGGAAGGCGTGATGCGCCTGCGTCAGTAGCTGAAATAACAAACCCCGCAGAGCGCGGGGTTTGTTAGTGAGGGCGGCTCCTGCGAGTCGGCTTACTGGTTATAAGCGTTTTCGCCGTGGCTGTTCACATCCAGACCTTCACGTTCGTGATCTTCGGTCACGCGCAGGCCGACCGTCATATCCGCAACCTTAAAGGCGATAAAGGCGACCACGCCCGTCCAGACCACCGTAATGCCTACGCTATAGAGCTGCACCCAAATCTGATGCCCCATCGTTACGCCAGAGGCATAGCCGACGCCGCCCAGTGAAGAAGAAGCGAAAACGCCGGTCAGGATGCAGCCTACAATACCGCACACGCCGTGCACGCCGAACACGTCACAGGGATCGTCAACGCGCAGCCATCTTTTCAGCACGGTAACGCCCCACAGGCCCGCCAGACCGCCGATAATACCGATAACCAACGCGCCGCCGACGCCAACATAGCCACAGGCTGGCGTAATCGCCACCAGACCCGCGATCGCACCGGAGCAGACGCCCAGCAGCGAAGGCTTGCCGCGCAGCGCCCACTCGCCAAACGTCCAGCTCAGCATCGCGCCTGCGGTCGCCATAACGGTGTTCAGGAATGCCAGCGCCGCGATTTCGTTAGCCGCGCTCGCCGAACCGGCGTTAAAGCCGAACCAGCCGACATACAGGATCGCCGTGCCGGTGAAGACCATCGGCAGGTTGTGCGGTTTAAAGGCTTCTTTGCCAAAGCCCGCACGCTTGCCGACCAGGTAAGCGCCGACCAGACCGGCAACGGCGGCGTTGATATGCACCACGGTGCCGCCGGCAAAGTCCAGCGCGCCGTCCTGCGCCAGCAGTCCACCGGACCAGACCATGTGCGCGATGGGCAGATAGGAGAAAGTGACCCAGATAGCCACAAAGATCAGCACCGCAGAGAAACGAATACGCTCGGCCAGCGCGCCAACGATCAGGCCGACGGTAATACAGGCAAATGAAGCCTGGAACGAAACGTGAATATACTGGTAGAAGGTTCCAACCAGCGCCGTCAGCTGAATGTTTTTCAACATCGCCATGCTGAAGTCGCCAAAGAAAGCGTTGCCCGTGCTGAAGGCCAGCGAATAGCCGTAGAGCATCCAGATAACGCACACCATCGCAAAGGTCACGGAAACCTGAGTCAGCATGGACAGGACGTTTTTAGCCCGGATGAGGCCGCCGTAGAAAAGCGCAATGCCGGGTAGCGTCATAAACAGCACCAGCGCGGTGCAAATCATCATAAAGGCGTTATCGGCCTTGTCCGCCACGGCTGGCGGTGCCGCCATCGCAAGCGAGGGCAACAGGCTGAGGCTGGCGAGGCCGAAGGTAGTCATTTTTCTCATTTTATCCCATCCCATCACAATTCTTAGCCCCGAGATCAGAGTGCGGCTTCGTCCGCTTCGCCGGTGCGAATACGGATAACCCGCTGTAGTTCAGCGACAAAAATCTTGCCGTCGCCAATTTTGCCGGTGTAGGCGGCCTTGCTGATAACGTCGACAACCTCGTCCAGCTGGTCGTCCGCTATCGCCACATCGATTTTAACTTTTGGCAGGAAGTTCACGCTGTATTCAGCGCCGCGATAAAGCTCGGCATGGCCTTTCTGGCGACCAAATCCCTTGACTTCGGTGACGGTCAGGCCCTGAATGCCAATGGCAGAAAGCGCCTCACGCACGTCTTCTAATTTAAACGGTTTGATTACCACGGTAACCAGCTTCATACGATCCCCTCCAGCTAAAGAAAACGGTGATTCCGCCCTGCGTTAACCAAAGCAAAGGCTGTGCCATAAATCAGAAACGTGCGTTTTAAAAGGCGCGGCGGCAGATATTGCGTACGCGTGGCGGCCTGATGATGACATTAAGCATAGAGGGAAAAAGAAAACGCACCATTAAGGTGCGTTACGCGTCGAAATTGTGCATCGCTGCTGTTTTATCAGCTCGGCCGCCTGCTTTTAGTGCAGCGAAGCGGTGTTACGTTTCTTCCAGCTCTTCGCCCGCCAGCTGGAGCTGATACATCTGCCAGTAACGGCCCTGTTTCGCCAACAGCTGCTGATGGTTGCCCTGCTCTACCGCATGGCCTCTGTGCAGCACCAGAATGGTATCCGCATCGATAATAGTAGAGAGTCGGTGAGCGATAACCACCAGCGTGGTTTGCTGACGAACGGCCTTAAGCGCCTTCTGGATCGCCTGCTCCGTACCGGAATCAATATTCGCCGTCGCTTCATCCAGGATCAGAATTTGCGGCGAGGCGACCAGCACGCGCGCCATCGCCAGCAGCTGCTTCTGACCCACGGAAAGATTGTTACCCTGTTCACCCAGCCGCGTATAGATACCGTCGGAGAGCGAGCGCGCCAGTTCGGCAAGCTGAACGGTTTCCAGCGCGTGCCAGACCGCCTCTTCGCTTATCGAACGCCCCAGCGCCACGTTAGCGAAAAAGGTGTCGGCCAGCACCACCGGATCCTGCTGCACCATCGCCACGCCTTCGCGCAGCACGCCGTGGCTGAGCCCGGTCAGCGGCCTGCCGTCCAGGCGAATTTCACCCTGCTTCACCGGGTAGTAGCCCATCAGCAAGTTAGCGAGCGTGCTTTTCCCGCTGCCGGTATGGCCGACCAGCGCCACAAAGCTGCGCGAAGGCACGCTAAGGTTGATATCGTTGAGCACGTTGCGATCGTCGCGATAGGCGAAGCTCAGATGTTCAATCTCAATGCGCCCCGAGGCCAGCGGCCGACTATCCTGACCATAGTGCTGGCGAGGCGCGTCCATCAGTTCAAAAATGCGCTCGCCGGCCACTACCGCCTGTTGCAGCATCGACTGCTGGGTGGTCAGCTCAATCAGCGGCTCGTTCAGCCTGCCCAGGTAGTTAATAAACGCGTAAAGCACGCCAACCTCGAAGCTGCCGCTGGAGGAGAAGCCAAACAGCAGCATCAGCCCGCACAGGATCATGGCGGAAAACAGGCTGAGCAGCGGCCGGAGCAGAAAGCCATCCAGCCGTAGCGTTTCCATTCTCGCCAGATAGTGCGAGCGGCTCGCTTCGCTCATCCGCTCACCAAAGCGCGCCTGCTGACGAAACTGCTGGATCACGCTCATGCCGCTGATCACTTCATTAAAGCCGTTGTTAATATCGGCCAGATAGCTACGCACTCGCCGTACGATAGGCGTACTGTAGCGCTGATAAATCAGCATCACGGTCAGTACGGCCGGAAAAATCATTATCGCCACCAGCGCCATGCGCCAGTCGAGACTGAACATCGCCACCAGCATGGCACCGATCAGCGCCGCGCTGCGCAGCACGGTGGCTACCACGGTGACGTAGAGATCGCGCACGACTTCGGTGTCATTGGTCACGCGTGAAATAATCTGGCCAACGGGCTGGGTATCAAAAGCGCTCAGCGGCTGGCGCAGCGCGGCGTCCATGACGTCCGTACGCAGCCGCTGCACTACGCCTACCGCCGCCTCGTTAAACAGCAGCGACTGCCAGTAGTGCAGCGCGGCGGCCAGGATTTGCAGCAGGAGAAAGCTGACGGCCAGCCCGGTGACCAGCCCCAGCGGCATGGAATGCTTCGCCACCATGTTATCGATAAAATAGCTGACCAGCACCGGGCCGAGCACTTCCGCCACCGCCGCTATCCACAGCAATACTATCGCCAGGCCAAGCGATTTCCGCCACGGCGAACCGTAGCGCAGCAGGCGTTTCAGCGTGGGCCAGAGCTGATTAAGATTCGCCATGCGGCACCCCTTTCGCGATTTCGTCCTCGTCCAGCGCGGCTTCCAGCTGCTGATAACGATACATATCCTGATACCAGCCGTCCTGGGCAATCAGCGCCTCATGCTGCCCGCGCTGGGCCACCGTGCCCTGCTGCATCACCAGGATTTCACTGGCTTCCGTCAGGGCGGACAAACGGTGCGCGCTGATAATCACGGTTCTTCCTGCGCCCCATTTTCTTAAATTATGCAGTATCTGGTGTTCTGTACGGCCGTCGACCGCCGACAGCGCATCGTCCAGGATCAGGATTTCCGCGTTCAGCAGCAACGCCCTGGCAATAGATATACGCTGTTTCTGTCCCCCGGAAAGCATCACCCCGCGCTCTCCAACTTCGGTATCGTAGCCCTGGGGCAGCCGCAGAATATCTTCATGTACGCAGGCAAGCCGCGCGGCGCGCTCAATATCGCTTTGCTGCGCCGTAGGTCGACCCAATGCGATATTGTTGGCGATGGTGTCGGAAAAAAGAAACGGCGTCTGGCTGACGACCGCCATGCGGCTACGCCAGCTGTCCAGACGCAGCTGCGGCAGCGGAATACCGTGATAGCGGATGTCGCCCTGCGCAATATCGAAGTGCCGCTGGATCAGGCTTAACAGCGTGCTTTTCCCGGCGCCTGTCGGCCCGCACAGCCCCAGCATCTGGCCGGGCTTAAGGTTAACGTTGATATGGCGTAGCGAGGGCTGCTGCGCGCCAGGATAGCAAAATTCCCTGATAGCGATTTGCAGCTGGCCGCGATCTTCCGGCAGCGTTTTACTGCCGTCCTCAACCGCCGGCGCCTCTGCCAGCAGCGAGCGAATGCGGCTCCAGGCCGCGCTGCCGCGCTCGACGATATTAAACATCCAGGCCAGCGCCAGCATTGGCCAGATCATCAGGCCAAGGTACATGACAAAGCTGGTCAGCTGGCCCAGCGTCATCTGACCGTGCCAGACCAGCCAGCTGCCGCCGCCGATCGCCAGCAGGTTCGACAGCCCGATGGCAATATAAATAGTAGGATCGAAGCGGGCGTCAATCCGCGCCACGCGCAGGTTTTTTTGGCCCGTGTCGCGGGCGATATCGGCGAACTGTGCGGACTGATGGTCTTCCAGCCCAAAGGCTTTGATCATACGAATGCTGGTCAGGCTCTCCTGCGTTCTGTCGTTAAGCGACGAAAAGGCGGCCTGAGCATGCTTAAAACGATGATGGAGCTGGTCGCCGTAGCGTTTGATCACTATCGCCATGACCGGCATCGGCAGCAGCGCCAGCAGGGTCAGCTGCCAGCTAATCTGCGTGCTCATCACCACCAGCACCGCCAGCCCCATCACCAGCGAGTCAACCAGCGTCAGCACGCCTTCTCCGGCGGCAAACACCACGCGATCCACATCGTTGGTGGCGCGGGCGATCAAATCGCCGGTACGGTGACGCAGGTAAAATTCGGGATGCTGACGGCTGAGCTGACGATAGAAGTCCTGCCGCAGCTCGACGGCAAGCTGATAGGAGGCGCCGAAAAGCAGCACGCGCCAGACGTAGCGCAGCAGATAGACCACAATAGCCGTGAGCAGCATCACGCCCACCCACATCAGCAGGCGCGAAGCACTCATCTGCTGATGGGAGACGCCGTCCACGATAGTACCGACAAGCTTCGGCGGCAGCAGCTGCAGCAGCGCAATGATAATCAGCAGAAAAACGGCGCCAAGATAGCGGCGCCATTCACGCATAAAGTACCAGCTCAACTGGCTGAAAAGTCGCACAATAAACGTCCTGGTCAGGTTCGGGCGAGCGCCGTGGTTCAGCGGCAGCGCCAATGTGTATTTATTTCTCTGGACCGCCGCCATCAGCGCGACCCGGCCGCGAATATAGCCTTCCTGTTCCGGCCATTTCAAGCGTTTCCGGCATGTCGGAGTAATGAGAGACGCGGCATCCGCCATAATTTACGGTGGCCTTGTTCCGCTATCGGGTGCCGTAAAAACAGCCTGGACCCTGTTTTATCTTTTGTATGCGCCTGCAGAAGAATAAATCTCCGTTGCCCCTGTAGTTTACAGGGAATAGCGTAAATGATTTTCCCGTAAATGCGTTACGTTCAGCCTGTTGTTACCTGAAGAAACAGCGTTTTGTTCACGAACCATTGGCACGCATGACCGTAACGACCCGAGCCGCCAGGGCGTTGCCGTCAGGTTTATAGCCATGTTGTCAGCTTCCGCGCGGGCAACACAACGCCGTGCCGGGCTTCGCCTGGCTAACCAACATGCGCGGCTCCTGCCCCTGTTTTTATGCCACGTCAGGCAGTACCATACGCCCCAACAGATTAATGAGGTAAAAAGTATGAAACGTGCAGTAGTGGTATTCAGCGGCGGACAGGATTCAACCACCTGTTTGATCCAGGCTTTGCAGCAGTATGACGAAGTGCACTGCCTGACCTTTGACTATGGTCAGCGGCATCGTGCAGAGATCGATATCGCTCGCGAGCTGGCGCAGTCGCTGGGCGCAAGAGCGCACAAAGTGCTGGACGTCACGCTGCTTAACGAGCTGGCCGTCAGTAGCCTGACCCGCGACAGCATCCCCGTTCCGGCCTGGGATCCCGACGCCAGCGGCCTGCCAAGCACTTTTGTGCCGGGACGTAATATCCTGTTCCTGACGCTGGCCTCGATTTATGCTTACCAGGTTGAGGCCGAAGCGGTAATTACCGGCGTTTGCGAAACCGACTTTTCTGGTTACCCGGACTGCCGCGACGAATTTGTTAAGGCGCTGAACCATGCCGTGGAGCTGGGTATGGCGCGTCTGGTTCGCTTTGAAACGCCGCTGATGTGGCTGAACAAAGCCGAAACCTGGGCGCTGGCGGACTACTGGCAGCAGCTGGCGCTGGTGCGCAACGACACGCTTACCTGCTATAACGGCATCAAGGGCGACGGCTGCGGCGAATGCGCTGCCTGCCATCTGCGCGCCAACGGCCTGCGCGATTACCAGATTAACAGCGCTACGGTGATGCAGGAGATGCAGCGCAAAACCGGGCTACGCTGACAGCATCTCTTCCAGCCGCTGCTTCAGCTCGCCGACGATCGGCTGCGCTTTTTGCGTGCGCAGATCGATGCAGACAAAGGTCAGCGTCGCATCGGCTATTGCTTCCCCCTCCGGCAGCAGCGTGATGGTCTGGCCGATAACGCCACTTTTCCCGCCCAGCTGCACCAGATGGCTGGCAATCGCCAGCTCGTCGCCCAGCACCGCCGGGCGACGGTAGTTAATGTTAATATTGACTACGATAAAAGCCAGCCGGTTATCATTCATCCAGCGAAAGGCGGCCAGTTTTTCCAGCCAGGCCCAGCGCGCCTCTTCCAGAAATTCTAAATAGCGCGCGTTGTTGACGTGTTGGTAAACATCCAAATGATAACCGCGAACCTTAATCGTAATCTGCATAATCTTCTCCCAAAAAAGGCCATACCGACTGGTATGACCTCTTTCAGCGTAGCAGCCCGTACGCCAGAATGCGTGGGGCCGCAACGACAAGTCGAGAAAGCGATCACAGTTTCAGTTTGGTCAGGTTCCTCTCTACCAGCGCATTACCAATACCGGGCACTTCTTTTAGCTGCTCTATCTGCGTAAAAGGGCCGTATTGCTCGCGATAGCTGATAATAGCCTGCGCCTTTTTTAGCCCTACGCCGTTCATTACGGCGCTCAGCTCTTCGGCCGTGGCGTGATTAATACTGACCGATTCGCTTTGCGGCGGTTTCTTTTCCTCGCTCGGCTGCGCGCTGGCCTGCGGCGCGCTGACGTTATCGATGGCCGGCCCGGCGTACAGCGGCGAAGCGCCGCCCAGCAGCAGGGTAAAACATAAAGCCTGTAAGGTTGTTTTCATGCTGTTCTCCTCCATGTGTTTGACAGCAACGTCAGGCTACGCCCAACCAACCGGCGCCACAAACGGCAGATGACAGAAATGGAAAAGGCCGCATAAGCGGCCTTTGGGTTTGCAATAATTTGCAGGATTTTTGCGAGGCTTATTGCGCCTGCGCGGCTGCGCCGTACTTGATCTTGCCTTCTTTGCGCAGGTTGCTCAGCAGCGCTTCGAAGGCGATCTGCGCATTGTTCTGCGTGATGCCCTGCACCATCGCTTTCTTCTGCGCTTCCGGCAGCGTGCCGCTGCGTACCTGATCCAGCGCCAGCAGCACGACGTTGCCTTGTCCGTCCTCGCTGATGCCGTACACAGGCTTGTCTTTGGTCGGCTGCGCCAGCGCGAAGGCGGACTGCGTTACCGCATCCTGACCGCTGCGCGTCAGCGTTTTCTGCTCGCTAAAGCTAAGATTAGCCGCCTTCATGGCATCCATACCCTTGCCCGCCTGCAGATCGGCCAGCAGTTTTTCCGCCTGGGCCTTCGCTTCCGCCTGCGCCTTCTGGTTTTTCAGCGTGGCTACGATTTCGGCACTGACCTCGGCCAGCGGCTTAACCGCTTCCGGCTTGTGGGCAGCGATACGCAGCACAAAAGCACGATCGCCATCAACCGTGATGATATCGGAGTTGCTGCCCGGCGCGCCGTTATCCCCCAGCAGACCACCGTTAAAGATCGCCTGCTCTACCGCTCTGAAATTCAGCTCGGCCGGTGGATTGTCGTGGCTGAACCAGTCCGTTTCCACCGCTTTTACGCCTGCCGCTTCTTCCGCGCTCGCCAGCGACTCGTTGTCGTTGCTGGCCGCGTCGCTCACTTTCTGCTGCAGCTTGTAATAAGCGTCGACGGCCGTTTCGTGTTTCACCTTAGCGGCGATGTCGTCGTGTACGGCCGCCAGCGGTTTGATCTGCTGCGGCTGAACGTCATCAAGACGAGCAACGATAAAGCCGACGGAGGATTTGATCACGCCCGACAGCTGTCCTTTCTGCGTCAGGTTAGCGCTTTTCAGCTCGTCCGGCGTGGTATCCGGCTCCAGCCAGCCCATATCGCCGCCTTTACGGGCAGAGATAGGATCGATGGATTTCTCTTTCGCCAGCGCGGCAAAATCGCCACCTTTTTTCAGCGCGTCCAGAACCGCCTGCGCATCGGCTTCGGTTTTGGTTTGGATCACGCTGAAACGGCTGCGCTGCGGCTGGGTATAATCCTGCTGATGGCTGTCGTACCAGCTTTGAATATCGCTTTCGCTCGGTGCTTTCTGCAACGAGGCCGCATCCAGCTTGATATAGCTGACGCGGAACTGCTCCGGCGCCATAAAGCTGTTTTTATTCTGCTCGTAGTAGTTTTTGACTTCTTCGTCGCTGACGTTCTGCTTCGCTGCCAGCGCCGCGACGTTAATAGTCGCTTCACGCACCAGGCGCTCCTGAGAAACCAGCGCGGCCAGCGATTCAGTTTCGCCCGGCAGCATAAAGTCTGTGCGGGTCACCGCCGCAATCAGCTGCTGCGTGGTCAGCTGCTTGCGCAGCGCCTGAGCGTACTGATCGGCAGTGAGATTCATCTGGTTAATAATCGCCAGATAACGGGCGTTATCGAATTTGCCGTTAGTCTGGAAGGCCGGCTGGTTGAAAATAGCCTGCTTGATCTGATCGTCGCTAACCGCCAGCTGCAGATCTTTCGCATACTGATCCAGCAGCGCTTCATCTACCAGCTGAGAAAGCGCCTGCTGGCGGATCTGCTGAAGATAAGCGGGATTGCTGGCCAGCTGTGAGAACTGCTCGCCCAGCATTTCCTGCTGACGTGAACGTTCGTTGCTGAACGCTCTTTCCAACTGGGCGCGACTGATTTCCTGGCCATTGACCTTAGCTGCATAATCTCCATTGCCGCCGATCAGGTAGTTGCCCACCCCGGTCAGAACAAAAGAGAGGATGATCAGACCCAGTATAATTTTGAGCACGACATGGTTCGACGCCGCGCGTAAATTGTCCATCATGGTGTGACAACACTCCGCTGTATTATGAATGTAAACCCTTGCGCTTGCTTCCCACGTTCCCGGGGCGCTCCACGCCGCTGCGTATCAGGCTCTTGCGACCGTTGAAACAAAAAAGGCACATCATAGTGTGATGTGCCTCGTATGGTACATGAGAACGTCAGGACAGTCCTCATTCCACCGAAGAAATTGCTTGCCTGACGTTAATTAACCGCGTCTTTCAGCGCCTTACCGGCGCGGAATCCCGGGACTTTGCCCGCAGGAATAGTAATTTCTTTACCGGTTTGCGGGTTGCGTCCGGTACGCTCTGCGCGCTCACGCACGGAAAATGTGCCAAACCCTACCAGCGCCACTTCGTCGCCCGCTTTAAGAGAGTCGGTTACCGCTTCCATAAAAGCATCCAGCACGCGTCCCGCCGCTGCTTTAGAGATATCAGCGTTTGCAGCAATGTTGTCGATCAACTGTGACTTATTCACTCAATCATCCCCTCTTTATTATTTACTTCGCAAACGGGCTTCCCCCCGTTACGAGCACGCATCAATTATCGTTGTTTGTCGAGTCGTAAAAGCAGGGCCTGTTCAGACCTTCACCGGCTTAACAGCCCCCTAAATTAACGGCACAAAAAAAAGCTGGCAAGTACGAATTCGTCTGCCAGCTCTGGATTTAGGGTCTTTTTGTCTTATATCACTATTTCGCCGTGGCAACCTGCATGCCGTATGGGGCATTTTGCAGGGCCAGGGTCAGCACTTCTTCGATACGCTTCACCGGGTGGATATCCAGATCGGCAATTACGTTGTCCGGAATTTCTTCCAGATCGCGCTTGTTTTCATCCGGGATCAGCACGGTTTTGATGCCGCCGCGATGCGCTGCCAGCAGCTTCTCTTTCAGGCCGCCGATAGGCAGAACCTGGCCGCGAAGCGTGATCTCGCCGGTCATCGCCACGTCGGCGCGCACCGGGTTACCGGTCAGACAGGAAACCAGCGCCGTACACATAGCGATACCCGCGCTTGGGCCATCTTTCGGCGTGGCGCCTTCCGGCACGTGCACGTGGATGTCGCGTTTTTCGTAGAAGTCGCCGTTAATGCCCAGCTTCTCTGCACGCGCGCGTACCACGGTCAGTGCCGCCTGGATGGACTCCTGCATCACCTCGCCCAGCGAGCCGGTATAGGTCAGCTTGCCTTTGCCCGGCACACACGCGGTTTCGATGGTCAGCAGATCGCCGCCCACTTCCGTCCATGCCAAACCCGTAACCTGTCCTACGCGGTTTTCGCTGTCGGCGCGGCCATAGTCGAAACGCTGCACGCCCAGGAAATCCTTCAGGTTATCGGCATTGATTTCGATATGGGTAACGCTCTTATCCATCAGCAGCGTTTTCACTGCTTTACGGCACAGCTTAGACAGCTCACGCTCAAGGCTACGCACGCCCGCTTCACGGGTGTAATAGCGAATGATACCCACGATGGCGCTGTCGTCTACGGTCAGCTCGCTCGCTTTCAGGGCGTTACGCTCAATCTGCTTCGGCAGCAGGTGCTGTTTGGCAATATTAAGCTTTTCGTCCTCGGTATAGCCCGACAGACGGATCACTTCCATACGGTCCAGCAGCGGTGCCGGAATGTTCATGGAGTTAGACGTCGCTACAAACATCACGTCGGAAAGGTCGTAATCGACTTCCAGATAGTGATCGTTAAAAGCGATGTTCTGCTCGGGATCCAATACCTCCAGCAGGGCCGATGCCGGGTCGCCGCGCATGTCCGAGGACATTTTATCGATCTCATCCAGCAGGAACAGCGGGTTCTTCACGCCAACCTTCGCCATTTTCTGGATCAGCTTGCCCGGCATAGAACCAATATAGGTACGACGGTGCCCACGGATTTCCGCTTCGTCGCGCACGCCGCCCAGCGCCATACGGACATATTTACGGCCGGTCGCCTTAGCGATCGACTGGCCCAGCGAGGTTTTACCCACGCCCGGCGGTCCCACCAGGCACAGGATCGGCCCTTTGATTTTGCTGACGCGGCTCTGCACCGCTAAATATTCCAGGATACGGTCTTTCACGCGCTCCAGGCCAAAGTGATCGGTATCCAGCGTTTCCTGCGCCTTCACCAGATCTTTCTTCACCTTGCTGCGCGCGTTCCACGGCACCTGGACCATCCAGTCGATATAGCCGCGCACCACCGTTGCTTCCGCCGACATTGGCGACATCATCTTCAGCTTCTGCAGCTCGGCTTCGGTTTTATCACGCGCCTCTTTTGGCATTTTCGCCGCGTCGATTTTACGCTTCAGCGCTTCGTTTTCGTCCGGCGCGTCGTCCATTTCGCCCAGTTCTTTCTGAATCGCCTTCATCTGCTCATTCAGATAGTACTCGCGCTGGCTCTTTTCCATCTGCTTTTTCACGCGGTTACGAATGCGTTTTTCCACCTGCAGCAGATCGATTTCCGACTCCATCATCGCCATCAGATATTCCAGACGTTCATTGACGTCGGACATCTCCAGCACGGACTGTTTGTCGGCCAGCTTCAGCGGCATATGGGCCGCGACGGTATCCGCAAGACGCGCGGCGTCTTCAATGCTGTTCAGCGAGGTCAGCACTTCCGGCGGGATTTTCTTGTTCAGTTTGATATAGCCTTCAAACTGGTTAATCGCCGTGCGGACCAGCACTTCCTGCTCGCGCTCGTCAATTTCAGGCGAAACCAGATATTCCGCCTGAGCCGTAAAATGGTCACCGTTATCGGCGAGCGTAGTGATATGCGCGCGCTGCAGCCCTTCGACCAGCACTTTTACCGTGCCGTCAGGCAGCTTCAGCATCTGTAAAATTGACGCTACGGTCCCTACAGAGAAGAGATCGTTAATGCCAGGTTCATCCGTTGAAGCCTCTTTCTGTGCGACCAGCATGATCTTTTTGTCATGATCCATGGCGGCTTCAAGGCAGCGAATCGATTTTTCACGGCCTACAAACAACGGAATTACCATGTGCGGATAAACCACTACGTCACGCAACGGCAACACAGGGA
The DNA here is from genome assembly GCF_030433775.1 of Erwinia sp. PsM31. Taxonomy (NCBI): domain Bacteria; kingdom Pseudomonadati; phylum Pseudomonadota; class Gammaproteobacteria; order Enterobacterales; family Erwiniaceae; genus Erwinia; species Erwinia sp. PsM31. The sequence goes on along the minus strand of NZ_JARUWZ010000015.1, from coordinate 298 downwards.
TTTCAATGCGTTCAGAACGCTCAGGATTCATAGAGCTCTCTCTTAGTTTAATTTCCGCCAGGGTGAGGGGAACCGCAATCGTCAGGCATGCAGTTTTACCCACAGGTAGTTGAGTATATGGGGATGAATGTAAGACATTCAACGTTATGTGCGAGAGAAAAGTAAATGGGGGAAAAATTTCCCCCATTTGCGCTAACCGGTTGGAAAGATGTGGTTATTTATTCGCCAGATGCCTGCTGCGCTTCGCCCTTGCCGTAAATCAGCATCGGATCCGATTCGCCCGCGATAACCGACTCGT
>NZ_JARUWZ010000158.1:0-209 GCF_030433775.1 Erwinia sp. PsM31 | reverse complement strand
CCTTTGACCAGGCTACAGCAGCAGGCCAGACGGCAACCGGCGTCGACAGGACGACGGGGAAGAAAACGTTACTGAACCGACGCACCCAGCAAGATCACGCCGGGGACTGACTCTTATACACATCACCGAGCCAACGAGACACGCACCACTATCGGGGATGACGACATTAGCTATAAAAAAAAAAAAAGCGGACCCGCTGGCCGGCTCGG
>NZ_JARUWZ010000157.1:0-209 GCF_030433775.1 Erwinia sp. PsM31 | reverse complement strand
CTTTACGTACTGATTTTGACAGGTATACAGGCTCAGGCCGCTACCCAGGAAGAAACACTCACAGTAGCCGCCGCGCCGCATAGCGAAGCGGCTCCGCCCGACAGGCAGGTCACGCTGGGTAACCAGGGCAAGCAGGAAATACGCAATACGCCCTGGTCCGTTCAGCAAGTCTCCCCAACGCTGAAGCTGTGACTTATACACATCTGACG
>NZ_JARUWZ010000156.1:0-209 GCF_030433775.1 Erwinia sp. PsM31 | reverse complement strand
CCGCTATCCGGATTGGATTATCCAGATCGGCATTTAAATGTTCGTGATCTTCAATCCCTACGTAAACGCGCTGCAGCGTTTCCGAAATACCTGCCGCCGCGCGCGCCTCTGCCGACATGCCCGCTTGGGTCATGGTAGCGGTATGGGAGATCAGGCTTTCCACGCCGCGCAGCGATTCGGCCAGCGTGAACAGTTCCAGCGCCTTCAGG
>NZ_JARUWZ010000155.1:0-209 GCF_030433775.1 Erwinia sp. PsM31 | reverse complement strand
CTCCATCAGCGAGAGAAACTGGCGCGCGTAAGCAGAGAGGGACTCTACATAGCGCCGCTGACCTTCGGCATAGAGCGTATCAAACGCCAGCGATGACTTCCCGGAACCTGAGAGACCGGTGACAACGATCAGCTTATCGCGTGGAATGATCAGGTTAATATTTTTCAGATTGTGGGTGCGAGCACCGCGGACTTCGATCTTATCCATTC
>NZ_JARUWZ010000154.1:0-210 GCF_030433775.1 Erwinia sp. PsM31 | reverse complement strand
GGTCAAACCTACCTGGATCAGGAAAGTCAGGGCCTGCATTTTTACTGAAGGATGGCGGTCAACAAATTCACGGATAGCGCGGGCGGCAAACATCTTCACGCCCACTGCAATTACCACGGCCGCCATCATAATATTCAGATGATCGTACAGGCCAACGGCAGTAATTTCCGAATCAAGACTGATGATAATATCCAGCAGCATATTCTGCAC
>NZ_JARUWZ010000153.1:0-210 GCF_030433775.1 Erwinia sp. PsM31 | reverse complement strand
TCACTCGCATAGGAATCAATGTAGGTAGACCAGCTAGCACACATCGTTAAGGCGTTGGAGGTCCTGCAAGCTGCTCGGAGTCGTGCAGGCAGTGGGGACACTCAGCCTTTATTGTGAGTGCTGGCCTCGTTGAATGGTGATAATGATCAGGGAGTGCACAATTCAGACGCTCCAAAGCGAAATCTGAGAGAAGACCAAGAGTCTATCCCT
>NZ_JARUWZ010000152.1:0-211 GCF_030433775.1 Erwinia sp. PsM31 | reverse complement strand
AGCTTTTCACTTAGGTAATAGTATTTAATTGCGTGGAAATGAATGAACCATGATAAATCCATCCGGGTTCTGCTGATATACTCACTTCGTTTTTTAACTCTAAATATCAAGTTATTACTTGAACGGCCTATATAGATGTACTTAGATGTCTGCATATAAGACGAAAGTAAAAATAGCGGTTATCCGTGTAGCTGGGCAGGGAACCCGTATG
>NZ_JARUWZ010000151.1:0-212 GCF_030433775.1 Erwinia sp. PsM31 | reverse complement strand
GATTACTGCTCCGCACCAAGCCACGGCAGAAGTAAGCACCGGCCGAAAAATATCGGCAAGCTAAACGCTGACCGGCCTCTACGGTTATGCCCCGATAAAAGGTCGGCTCAACCCGAAGCGGCCTCGCGATCAGCCACTGCTGCTGATAAAAATCGGCCGTTGCCTGCTCCAGAGCCACCGTTTGGGGATCGATAGCCTGCCAGTGTGCTTTC
>NZ_JARUWZ010000150.1:0-212 GCF_030433775.1 Erwinia sp. PsM31 | reverse complement strand
CGATATCGTGGTGGTTGCCATTATCCTGTATGCCCTGCTCGTTAAACTGGCTGACGTCAGCGCGATGTTACTGGAACGCGTCTGGTTGCGCTGGCATCAGGCTTATCAACTTAAAGAGGAAAACGCATGACCGAGTTAACGTCTTCTCCAGCGCGTCTTAACGCCGGTACGCCTCTGATCGTAAACCGCGTCAGCAAGCAGTATCACGGCCG
>NZ_JARUWZ010000149.1:0-212 GCF_030433775.1 Erwinia sp. PsM31 | reverse complement strand
CCATTCGCTGTTGGTGGTGGAGCACGATATGGGCTTTGTGGAAGCATTAGCCGACCGCGTTACGGTGCTGCATCAGGGTCAGGTGCTGGCGGAAGGCTAGCTGCGCGAGGTGCAGGCGAATGAGCAGGTTATCGCCGTTTATAAGGGGCGCAGATATGCTGAAAGTCACCCATCTGAATAAATATTATCGCGGCAGCCAAAAATTACCCGGC
>NZ_JARUWZ010000014.1:0-111514 GCF_030433775.1 Erwinia sp. PsM31 | reverse complement strand
TCTGGATCAGCGCTTCCTCGCTCAGCTCGGTCAGCGTCGCCACCACCGGCAGACGACCGATAAACTCCGGGATCAGACCGAACTTAATCAGGTCCTCCGGCTCCACCTGCGCCAGCAGCTCGCCTTCCGTCGCCTTCTCCGCCTTGCCTTTTACCGTCGCGCCAAAGCCGATGCCCGAGCCGGTATCCACGCGCTGCGAGATAACCTTGTCCAGCCCGGCAAACGCGCCGCCGCAGATAAACAGGATTTTCGAGGTGTCCACCTGCAGAAACTCCTGCTGCGGATGCTTGCGCCCGCCCTGCGGCGGCACCGCGGCGACCGTGCCCTCAATCAGCTTCAGCAGCGCCTGCTGCACGCCCTCGCCCGACACGTCGCGCGTGATGGACGGGTTGTCCGACTTGCGGGAAATCTTGTCGATTTCATCGATGTAAACGATGCCGCGCTGCGCTTTCTGCACATCGTAGTCGCACTTCTGCAGCAGCTTCTGGATGATGTTTTCCACGTCCTCGCCCACGTAGCCCGCTTCGGTCAGCGTGGTGGCGTCGGCCATGGTAAACGGCACGTCCAGCAGGCGCGCCAGCGTCTCCGCCAGCAGCGTCTTGCCGCTGCCGGTCGGGCCAATCAGCAGGATGTTGCTTTTGCCCAGCTCGATGCCGTTGCTGGTGTCGCCGTTGCGCAGGCGCTTGTAGTGGTTGTAGACCGCCACCGCCAGCACCTTCTTCGCCCGCTCCTGGCCGATAACGTAGTCGTCCAGATGCTCGCGGATTTCGTGCGGCGTCGGCAGCGAACTGCGCTCGCGGTGGGGCGCGACTTCTTTGATCTCTTCGCGAATGATGTCGTTACATAAATCGACGCATTCGTCGCAGACATACACTGACGGGCCGGCAATCAGCTTGCGGACTTCATGCTGGCTCTTGCCGCAAAAAGAGCAGTACAGCAGCTTCCCTGAACCGTCTTTGCGCTTATCTGTCATTAACTTGCCCCTCTTGTTTAACGCTGACGGCCCGGGCCGTCAGTCTGCCTTTATGACGGCAGCAATCTCTTTTACCAACCAGCGCCGCTTAACCGCGCTGGTTCAAAATGGCGTCGACCAGACCGTACTCCACCGACTCGCTGGCAGAAAGGAAACGATCGCGCTGGGTGTCGCGCTCGATGGTTTCGACGCTCTGACCGGTATGTTTGGCCATCAGCTCATTCATCATCTGCTTGGTTTTGATAATTTCACGCGCGTGAATATCGATATCCGACGCCTGACCCTGGAAGCCACCCAGCGGCTGGTGGATCATCACGCGGGAATGCGGCAGGCAGTAGCGTTTGCCTTTCGCGCCGGCGGTCAACAGGAAAGAACCCATTGAACAGGCCTGGCCCATACAGATGGTGCTGACGTCAGGTTTGATAAATTGCATGGTGTCGTAAATAGACATGCCCGCGGTAATTACGCCACCAGGAGAGTTAATATAAAGGTGGATATCTTTTTCCGGGTTTTCTGCTTCCAGAAACAGCATCTGCGCGACGATCAGGTTCGCCATATGATCCTCGACCTGGCCGGTCAGGAAGATAATGCGCTCCTTCAGCAGGCGGGAAAAGATGTCGTAAGAACGCTCTCCGCGAGAAGTTTGTTCAACCACCATTGGCACTAAAGCCATATGAGGTGCTGTTTGTTCACGTTCGCCACTGTATGACATTACCGTCTCCTGGATTTTTCATTTGGCCACACTACCAATTCTACTTGAGAGCGTTCCGGAACACTATGTCCCCAACTTTATTCACCCGAAAGCTATCGGCGATCCTAAAGCCTTACCGTAACTTTACTATCTGGGGATACACCCCCGCTAATTCAAGCATAACAACGTTTTCAGGCGGCTGCTAACCAGGAAAAGTAGCATAGTCGATAATTTGCCGCTTTAATGAGCGAATAAGGCCCATAATGTCACGCCATCCGGCGGATAAAAGAAAAAAGCCCGCGGTCATGATGACCGCGGGCTTTAATTTATCCTGAAAAATCAGACGATCAGGCCGTTTGGGTCTGGTTCATCAGTTCCTGGAAGTTTGTCGCTTTTTCGGTCACTTTGGCTTTTTCCAGCACGGCTTCCACCGCCTGTTCTTCCAGCGCGACGTTGCGCATGTTGTTCATCAGCTCGTTATTTTTGCTGTAGAACTCGATCACTTCAGCCGGATCTTCGTAGGCAGACGCCATCTCTTCGATCAGGGTCTTCACGCGATCTTCATCCGCTTTCAGCTCGTGGCTGCGGATAACTTCGCCCAGCAGCAGACCAACCACCACGCGGCGCTTAGCCTGCTCTTCGAACAGTTCGCGAGGCAGCTCAAGAGCCTGCTTCTCGTTACCGCCGAAGCGCTGTGCAGCCTGACGCTTCAGCACGTCGATTTCGCTGTCGATCAGGGCAGCCGGCACCTCGATGTCGTTAGCGCTGACCAGGCCGTCGATAGCCTGAGTCTTCACACGGTTACGCACGGCGCCTTTCAGCTCGCGCTCCATGTTTTTACGCACTTCGGTACGCAGACCCGCTACGGAGCCATCTTCCACGCCGAAACGCTTGATGAACTCTTCGGTGAATTCCGGCAGCTCGCGCTCTTCAACTTTCTTCAGCACGATCTCGAACTTCGCCGCTTTCCCTTTCAGGTTTTCAGCGTGGTAGTCTTCCGGGAAGTTCACGTCGATAGTGAAGGTTTCGCCCGCTTTGTGGCCAACCACACCGTCTTCAAAGCCTGGGATCATACGACCCTGGCCCATCGCCAGTACGAAGTCGGACGCTTTGCCGCCTTCGAACTCTTCGCCGTCTACAGAGCCGGAGAAGTCGATGGTCACGCGATCTTCAGCTGCCGCTGCGCGATCGGTTTCTTTCCAGGTCGCCTGCTGCTTGCGCAGGGTATCCAGCATGGCATCGACGTCTTCGTCGGTCACGGAAACAACCGGTTTTTCAACTTCGATTGCTTCCAGGCCTTTCAGCTCGACTTCCGGATAGACTTCGAACTCTACGGAGAAAGTGAAGTCTTCGCCGGTTTTGTATTCGCCCGGCACGTAGTTTGGCGCGCCAGCCGGATTGATTTTCTCTTTGATGATCGCATCAACAAAGTTGCGCTGCATCAGATCGCCCAGCACGTCCTGACGAACAGACGCGCCGTAACGCTGTGCAACCACGGTCATCGGCACTTTCCCTTTACGGAAACCGTCGATACGCACTTTTTTCGCTACGCTGACCAGCTCATTTTTCACCGCGTTTTCGATCACATCTTTAGCAACGGTAATCGTAACGCGACGGCCCAGGCCCTGAGTTGTTTCTACTGAAACTTGCATCTTATTACCTCAAAAAATCACGTGCTCGGTCAACTTCAGACTCGCTCTACCCGTCAGGGCAAAGTAAGACTAAGAACCGGGACGGCCTCTGATGTCAGAACCGCATTCCCTGTTGTCAGAAGCGTCCCGAAGACATTCGGAAAAACAGACGCAGCATTATAGCGGCAACGGCAAAGCGAGTCGAGGCTGCAACGCGCCGCCATTTTGTTAAGGTTCACGCTTTTTGCATCTGAAAGGAGTAAAAGAAAGGGTTAACGCGGTTTTTTCGACCAGAAACAACAAAGCGGCCTGCAGGCCGCTTCAGATTTTCAGAGATTGCCTCAGGCCAGCGTACCGGCACCGCGACAGTTGGGCGAAGCCGGAACCGTGTCCTGTAACCCTACCCACTCTTTTTCGGTATAGGTATGCAGCGCCAGCGCGTGAACGCTTCCCGCCAGCTCGTCGGCCAGCACGCCATAAATGGCGCGATGCCGCATCAGAAAGCGCTGGTTAAGAAAGCTGTCGCTGACGATAACTATCTTGAAGTGACTTTCCGCCCCTGCAGGCACATTGTGACGATAGCTTTCGTCATGAACCTCCAGGTGCACGGGTGTAAATGCCGTTCTCAACTTTTCTTCTATTTGTTCGCGGATCATAACCACACTCCTCTACGACCTGATGCGCCCCATCTTATTCAATATTAGCCGGATTTCGCCGCCTGCCGATCCGTTTACGGAAAAATATCCGCCGTTCAGGCGCGCTACTGTGCATTTTCCCGCTGGCGGCTGCAACTGTCCGCGCCCAGAAAGCGCGTCCGACCGCCCGGGTGAAAAGATAAGGTAATGAATTTGCGCGTCGCCGGGGCTTCCTCTTGCTACAGGCAATGTTATGATGACCTCGGTTTTGTCCGGACTACACCCCATAAAATCGAGAACATAAGCATGCTAAAAAAATTATTCTTCCCTCTGCTGGCGGTATTTATGCTGGTCGGCTGCGCCACCAACAGCACCACGCTGAACGTTTCGCCAGTCATCAAACTGCCGCAGCAGGATCCGAGCCTGATGGGCGTCACCGTCAGCATTAACGGTGCCGATCAGCGTAGCGATAAAGCGCTCGCCAAAGTGAACCGCGACGGCCAGCTGGTCACGCTGACCCCGTCCCGCGATCTGCGTTTCCTGCTTCAGGAAGTGCTGGAGAAACAAATGGGCGCGCGCGGCTATATGATCGGCCCGAACGGCGCGGTTGATTTGCAGATCGTGGTGAACAACCTTTATTCAGACGTTACCCAGGGCAACGTGCGCTACAGCATTACCACCAAGGCCGATATCTCTATTATTGCTACCGCAAAAAACGGCAACAAGCAGGTGAAAAACTACCGTCAGACCTACAGCGTCGAAGGCGCGTTTAACGCCACCAACGATAAGATCACCAACGCGGTCAACGCGACGCTGGGCGACGTCATCGACGATATGGCGCAGGACACCAGCATTCACGAGTTTATCAAGCAAAACGCCCGTTAATATAGCCTTGCCCGCCGCGCTGGCGGGCACTGTTTAAGGTTTGTATGCCCAGTCACTATCTGCAAATTTTCACCCGTCGTAACGCCGCCCTTCTGCTCCTGCTCGGTTTCTCTTCCGGTTTGCCGCTGGCGCTGACGTCCGGCACGTTACAGGCCTGGATGGCCGTAGAAAATGTCGATATTAAAACCATCGGCTTTTTTTCGCTGGTTGGGCAGGCGTACGTCTTTAAGTTTCTCTGGTCGCCGCTGATGGACCGCTATACGCCGCCGTTTTTAGGACGTCGGCGCGGCTGGCTGTTGGTGACCCAGCTGCTGCTGATCGTCGCTATTGCGCTGATGGGCTTTATGCAGCCGTCACGCGATCTGACGCTGCTCGCCTCGCTGGCGGTGCTGGTCGCCTTCTGTTCCGCCTCGCAGGATATTGTTTTTGACGCCTGGAAAACGGATATCCTGCCTGCCGAAGAGCGCGGCAGCGGCGCGGCAATCAGCGTGTTCGGCTACCGGCTGGCGATGCTGGTTTCCGGCGGGCTGGCGCTCTGGCTGGCCGACCGTTATCTGGGCTGGCAGGCCATCTGGTGGCTGATGGCCGCGATGATGGTGCCGGGCGTGATCGCCACGCTACTGGCGAAGGAACCGGATGAGGCAATAGTGCAGCCGCGCTCGCTGGAAGAAGCGGTGATTGCGCCGCTGCGCGATTTTTTCACCCGTAATAACGCCTGGCTGATCCTGTCGCTGATTGTCCTTTATAAGCTTGGCGACGCCTTTGCCGCCAGCCTGACCACTATCTTCCTTATTCGCGGCGTGGGCTTTGACGCAGGCGACGTGGGGCTGGTGAACAAAACGCTTGGTCTGTTCGCCACGATTATCGGCGCGCTGTTCGGCGGCATACTGATGCAGCGGCTGAGCCTTTATCGCGCGCTGATGCTGTTTGGCATCCTACAGGCGCTGTCAAACCTGGCTTACTGGCTGCTGTCGGTGACCGACAAACACCTTTACAGCATGGCGGCGGCCGTCTTTGCAGAGAATCTGTGCGGCGGTATGGGCACGGCGGCCTTTGTGGCGCTGCTGATGACGCTGTGCAACAAGTCGTTTTCCGCCACGCAGTTCGCGCTGCTTTCTGCCCTGTCCGCCGTCGGTCGCGTCTATGTCGGGCCGGTCGCGGGCTGGTTTGTGGCAGGCTGGGGCTGGCCCGCGTTTTACGCCTTTTCCGTCGCGGCGGCGCTGCCGGGGCTGGTGTTGCTGGCGGGCTGTAAGCGCACGCTGGACAGGGCAGAGAAAACGCGCGAGTTCGCTCCCCGCGATCGTTGGCCACAGGCCTACCGCTGGGCTATCCGTCTGCTGCTGTTGGGCTGCGCGCTGGCGGGGATTGCGCTGGCGCTGCTGGCACTGGATGCCCTGGGCGTGGCGCATATCGACCATTTACTCGCAACGCTGTTTGGCGGCGCGGCGCTGCTGGGGTTGGCGGGCGTGATGCTGGGTTCGCTGCTCGATTATCTGGCGCAGCGCAGCGCGCAGGACTAAGGTCATTTGCCGTCCGGCAATCGGACGGCGGTTCCCGTTGTCACCCGTCTGGCCGGGCCGGGCTTCACTCATTGATGTGCGTTTGCCATTGTCAACAACAATTGATAACCAGAGTGAATAGTGTGATAAACCTCACGTAACAAGCTCGTTCACTCGAGAAAGCGGATGCAGACCACCCCGGATTTAAGGCAAACTCAGTGCCGTCTGATTACATCGGGTTAGCATTGAAGAAGCCGGAATACATTAGCAGCGCTGTTCTGTGCACCCTTAACGGCTATTATTTATTGCCCATAGCAGAAAATAAGCTAACAGCAACGTAACAAACGCCCTTTTTTTTCGCTGTAAATAGCGTCAGTGGTGTAGGTAATTTAATCATTTTTTAACAATTCCACCGCTGCGCTTATTTTGCCTCGTCCGTTATTTCCTAAAGATTCTCGTCTTTACATTTACAATAAAACGAGAAAACACAACCGCTGCGAAACTATTTTTGTTTATTTGACATAGATCAAATGCTACGGCTATGTTAAATAATTGAGTACCAATTTCGCTGTTTATAGCGACCCTGATTTCTGAAGGGGATTTTCCATCTGTTTTTGTTATATCACCCCCAAAGCCCTGCTATTATTCATATTTTGTCACCCTCCGAAACATGTGTGACAGTGTTTGCAAAAGGTGTCAACACCTCGCTGACACAAGCTGTTGCTGGTTTACAGTACTGAAACGTTCCCGTAAAATGCCGCCACACTTAAACGACAATAGAGCCCTTGTCATTGAGGTCGTTAAATGAGACTCAGGAAATACAATAAAAGTTTGGGGATTCTGTCATTAATCGCAGGCACTGTATTGTTAAGTGGCTGTGATAGTGCATTGTTGAGTCCCAAAGGACAGGTTGCAATGGAGCAACGTTCGCTGATACTGACAGCCTTCGGCTTGATGATGATCGTCGTTATTCCCGCAGTCCTGATGGCCGTGGTGTTCGCCTGGAAATATCGGGCATCGAATACCGAAGCAAAATACAGTCCAAACTGGTCACACTCGAATAAAGTGGAAGCCGTGGTATGGACTGTGCCCATCCTTATCATTCTCTTCCTTGGCGTCCTGACGTGGAAATCAACCCACGCGCTGGAACCAAGCAAACCGTTGGCTTCCAATGTGAAACCCATTGAGATTGATGTGGTGGCGCTGGACTGGAAATGGCTGTTTATCTACCCTGAACAGGGTATTGCAACCGTTAACCAGATTGCTTTCCCGGCCAACACGCCAGTGACCTTTAAGATCACTTCGAACTCCGTGATGAACTCCTTCTTCATTCCTACCCTCGGTAGCCAGATTTACGCTATGGCGGGTATGCAGACTCAGCTGAACCTGATCGCGAATGAGGCCGGCACGTTTGACGGTATCTCCTCTAACTTCAGCGGTCGCGGCTTCTCCGGCATGAAGTTCAAAGCTATCGCCACACCTGATAATGCAGCATTCAATCAGTGGGTAGCGAAAGCGAAAGAGTCTTCTAACCAGCTGATGACCATGGATGATTTCGAGAAACTGGCTGCGCCAAGCGAAAACCATCCGGTGGAGTTCTTCTCTACGGCGAATCCTGATTTGTTCAAGCAGGTTATTGGCAAATTCAAGATGAACCACGGGAATATGGCTATGTCCTCTGAGCATGAAGGCATGGACATGAACGACGCCTCTCACGCGGGAGCCGAGGAATAATACGATGTTGGGAAAATTAACCCTTGATGCTGTTCCGTACCATGAGCCGATTATCATGGTTACGGTTGCCGCCATCATTCTTGGTGGTCTGGCTGTTGCTGGAGCAATCACTTACTTCGGTAAGTGGCAATACCTGTGGACTGAATGGCTGACGTCAGTCGACCATAAAAAACTGGGTATCATGTATATCATCGTGGCTTTCGTCATGTTGCTGCGCGGCTTTGCCGATGCGGTCATGATGCGTAGCCAGCAGGTGATGGCCTCGATGGGCGATCCAGGCTTCCTGCCGCCTCATCACTACGACCAGATCTTCACCGCTCACGGCGTGATCATGATCTTCTTCGTAGCAATGCCGTTCGTTATCGGTCTGATGAACATTGCTGTTCCTTTGCAGATCGGCGCGCGCGACGTGGCCTTCCCGTTCCTGAACAACCTGAGCTTCTGGTTCACGGCTGTGGGCGTGGTGCTGGTTAACCTGTCACTGGGTGTGGGCGAGTTTGCTCAGACCGGCTGGCTGGCTTATCCACCGCTTTCCGGCGCGGAATACAGTCCGGGGGTCGGGGTCGACTACTGGATCTGGAGTCTGCAGCTCTCCGGTATCGGGACGACATTAACAGGTATTAACTTCTTCGTTACTATCCTGAGAATGCGCGCTCCGGGCATGACCATGTTCAAAATGCCTGTGTTTACCTGGGCATCCCTGTGTACTAACGTACTGATCATCGTCTCCTTCCCGGTTCTGACCGTGACGCTGGCGCTGCTGACCCTTGACCGTTATCTGGGCTTCCATTTCTTTACCAACGAAATGGGCGGCAACATGATGATGTACGTCAACCTGATTTGGGTCTGGGGACATCCGGAAGTTTATATCCTGGTTCTGCCTGTCTTCGGCGTGTTCTCCGAAGTGGTTGCAACCTTCTCGAAAAAACGCCTGTTTGGTTACACCTCGCTGGTTTGGGCAACGGTTGTTATCACCGTCCTTTCCTTCATCGTGTGGCTGCACCACTTCTTTACGATGGGTGCCGGTGCGAACGTTAACGCCTTCTTCGGTATCATGACGATGATTATCGCCATCCCGACCGGTGTTAAGATCTTCAACTGGCTGTTCACCATGTACCAGGGCCGCATTCAGATGCACTCTGCCATGCTGTGGACCGTAGGCTTCCTGGTCACCTTCTCTGTAGGTGGTATGACCGGTGTTCTGCTGGCGGTGCCGGGTGCTGACTTCGTTCTGCACAACAGTCTGTTCCTGATTGCCCACTTCCATAACGTTATTATCGGTGGTGTGGTATTCGGTTGCTTTGCTGGCGTGACTTACTGGTTCCCGAAAGCGTTCGGCTTCTGCCTGAACGAAAAATGGGGTATCCGCGCCTTCTGGTTCTGGATCATTGGTTTCTTTGTTGCCTTTATGCCGCTGTACGCGCTGGGCTTCATGGGCATGACCCGTCGTCTGAGCCAGAATATCGATCCTCAGTTCCACACTCTGCTGGTGGTTGCGGCAGTCGGTGCTGCGCTGATCGCTTGTGGCGTCCTGTGCCAGCTTACCCAGTTCTGGGTATCTGTACGTGACCGCGAGCAGCTGCGCGACCTGACCGGTGACCCGTGGGGCGGTCGTACGCTGGAGTGGGCAACCTCTTCACCACCACCGTTCTACAACTTTGCTGAAGTGCCTGTTATCCACGAGCGCGATGCGTTCTGGGAAATGAAAGAGAAAGGCGAAGCGTACAAACGTCCTGCTAAGTATGAAGAGATCCACATGCCGAAAAACAGCGGCGCGGGTCTGGTCATCGGTCTGTTCAGCATGGTGTTTGGTTTTGCCGCTATCTGGCACATCTGGTGGCTGGCTGGTCTCACCTTCCTCGGCATGATCCTTACCTGGATTATCAAGAGCTTCGACGATGACGTGGATTACTACGTTCCCGTTGCCGAGATCGAAAAAATCGAGAATCAGCACTTTGACGAAATTAGCAAAGCAGGTCTGAAAAATGTCAACTGAAACTCTGACTAAGCACCACGACGCCCATGCGGAGCATGGGCATCACGATGCAGGAGCCAATAAGCTGTTTGGCTTCTGGATCTACCTGATGAGCGACTGCATCATCTTCGCCACGCTGTTCGCGACCTATGCTGTTATGGTCAACAACACCGCTGGCGGCCCGTCAGGGAAAGATATTTTTGAATTACCGTTTGTTCTGGTTGAAACCGCCCTGCTGCTGTTCAGCTCCATTACCTACGGCTTTGCCGTTATCAGCATGGAAAAAGGGACTAAGTCTGCCGTTCTCGGCTGGCTGGGCCTGACCTTCCTGTTTGGTCTTGGCTTTATCGGGATGGAAATCTATGAGTTCCATCACCTGATTACCGAAGGCTTTGGTCCGCAGCGCAGCGGCTTCCTGTCGGCGTTCTTCACGCTGGTAGGTACGCACGGTCTGCACGTGACGTCAGGTCTGATCTGGATGCTGGTGCTGATGTATCAGGTTGCCACTAAGGGCCTGACCTCCACCAACCACACCCGCGTGATGTGCCTGAGCATGTTCTGGCACTTCCTGGACGTTGTCTGGATCTGCGTATTTACCATTGTTTATCTGCTGGGGGCCATGTAATGAGCAAGACATTAAGCGATCATGGTACCTCTCACGGTAACGTGAAGACTTATATGATCGGCTTTATTCTGTCGATCATTCTGACTGCGATTCCATTCTGGATCGTCATGGAAGGCGGCGCGTCTAAAACGACGATGCTGGCCGTGGTGGTGATTGCAGCCGTAGTACAGGTGCTGGTGCATCTTTATTACTTCCTGCACCTCAGCACGTCTACCGATCAGCGTTGGAATCTGGTGGCGATAGTGTTTTCCGCCGTCATCATTCTGATTGTCGTAGTGGGCTCTATATGGATTATGTGGAACCTCAATTACAACATGATGGTCCGTTAAAGAGTCGCCTGTGATGATTAAGCAATACCTGCAAGTAACGAAACCAGGAATTATTTTCGGGAATTTAATTTCTGTCATCGGGGGATTTCTGCTGGCTTCTAAAGGCAGCATCGACTATTCCCTGTTTCTCACCACCTTAGTCGGCGTCTCGCTGGTGGTCGCATCGGGTTGTGTTTATAACAACTTTATTGACCGCGACATCGACGTAAAAATGGAGAGAACCAGAAACCGTGTGCTGGTAAAAGGCCTCATTTCTCCGACAGTCTCTCTGGTTTATGCAACCGTTCTGGGTATTGCTGGATTCGCGTTGCTGTATCTCGGAGCAAACCCGCTGGCCATGTGGCTGGCGGTGATGGGCTTTGTGGTTTACGTCGGTATTTACAGCCTCTATATGAAGCGTAAATCCGTCTACGGCACGCTGATTGGTAGCCTTTCCGGCGCTGCGCCGCCGGTTATCGGCTACTGTGCCGTCAGCAACCAGTTCGACGCTGGCGCGCTGATCCTGCTGGCTATCTTTAGCCTGTGGCAGATGCCGCATTCCTATGCGATTGCTATCTTCCGCTTTAAAGATTACCAGGCAGCGAATATCCCGGTTCTGCCGGTGGTAAAAGGCATCTCCGTGGCGAAAAACCATATCACGCTGTATATCCTGGCGTTTATGGTTGCGACACTGATGCTGACGCTGGTGGGCTACGCGGGCTACAAATATCTGGTGGTCGCCGCCGCCGTGAGCGTATGGTGGCTGGGAATGGCGCTTTCGGGCTATAAGACGCAGAACGATCGCGTCTGGGCACGCAAGCTGTTCGTTTTCTCCATCGTCGCCATCACCGCGCTAAGCGTGATGATGTCGGTTGACTTTATGACGCCGGCCTCAAAGGATTTACTGACTTACGTCTGGTAACTTCCACCTCCTCCGAAGGGCGCGATTATCGCGCCCTTTCTTTTTGTTACCACTTCTCGTTAATAATAATTTTACCCACCTTTCCCAACGCCTTAAAATATGCTCACCAGATAAACTGAGGTAGTAATGAACGATAATAAAATGACTCCGGTCGAACTGCGTGCGACATGGGGTTTGGGAACGGTATTCTCCCTGCGTATGCTGGGCATGTTTATGGTTCTGCCCGTCCTGACCACTTACGGCATGGCATTACAGGGAGCCAGCGAAGCGCTGATAGGTCTTGCTATCGGCATCTACGGTTTGGCACAGGCCGTGTTTCAAATTCCTTTTGGTCTGCTTTCCGACCGTATCGGCCGCAAGCCGCTGATTGTCGGCGGACTACTGATTTTCGTGCTCGGCAGCGTGATTGCCGCCAGCACCAACTCTATTTGGGGTGTGATCCTGGGCCGCGCTTTACAGGGTTCCGGCGCGATTGCGGCGGCGGTAATGGCTCTGCTTTCCGACCTGACGCGCGAGCAGAACCGCACCAAAGCAATGGCCTTTATCGGTATCAGCTTCGGCGTTACCTTTGCGATTGCGATGGTGCTTGGGCCGATTGTGACCCATGCGCTTGGTCTGCATGCGCTGTTCTGGATGATTGCGCTGCTGGCGTCCAGCGGCATTGTGATCACGCTGCTGGTGGTGCCTTCTGCCTCTAACCATATGCTTAACCGCGAATCCGGCATTGTTAAGGGCAGCTTCCGCGCGGTGCTGGCCAACAGCCGCCTGGTCAAGCTGAACTTCGGCATTATGTGCCTGCATATTCTGCTGATGTCCAGCTTCGTGGCGCTGCCCGGCGAGTTCGAGCAGGCCGGCTTCCCGGCGGAGCAGCACTGGAAAGTCTATCTGGTCACCATGCTGATCGCTTTCTGCGGCGTGATCCCGTTTATTATCTATGCGGAAGTGAAGCGCCAGATGAAGCGGGTATTTATCGCCTGCGTGGCGATTATCCTGATCGCAGAAATCGTGCTCTGGGGCGCGGGCAACCACTTCTGGACGCAGGTCTTAGGCGTGCAGCTGTTCTTTATCGGCTTTAACCTGATGGAGGCGATTTTGCCTTCGCTGGTCAGTAAAGAATCGCCACCGGGCTATAAGGGCACCGCGATGGGCGTCTACTCCACCAGCCAGTTTATTGGCGTGGCGATCGGCGGTAGCCTGGGCGGCTGGCTGTATGGCCACTTCGATGCCTCCACCGTCTTTGTGGTCGGCGCTTTTATCGCCGTAGTCTGGCTGCTGGTGAGCTGCACCATGCAGGAGCCGCCGTACGTCAGCAGCCTGCGTATCGTGCTGCACGATGATATTACCGACACCGCCGCGCTGGAAAAACGCCTGAGGGCGCAGCCTGGCGTCGCCGCCGTCTTTATCGTGCCGGAAGAGCGAAGCGCCTACGTGAAGATTGACAGCAAAGTCACCAATCGCCCCGAGCTGGAAGCGCTGGTCGGCAGCTGCTGATTATCTGTTAATGGGGCCTGTCGCCCCATTATTTCCGGCCTCGCTCCCCGCCCTCCCCTCTTTGTCGCGCTGCGTAATGCCGTGATAACGCCTTTACGATGACAAAGTCTGGCGGAAGCGGTGGAATTCAGGCGGGGAAAACTGAATAAAAGGGCGATGCATCGCCCTTTTATTATTAATCGCGGAAGTTTTTAAACTGGAAAGGCTGCCCCAGGTCGCCGCCGCGCACCAGCGCCATCGCGCCCTGAAGATCGTCACGGGACTTACCGGTCACGCGCACTTCTTCACCCTGCACCTGAGACTGCACTTTCAGCTTGCTGTCTTTGATCAGCTTGACGATTTTTTTCGCCACGTCAGACGGGATGCCTTTTTTCAGTTTGACTTCCACGCTCCAGCTTTTGCCGCTGTGCTCAATCTCTTCCGGCACTTCCAGCGCGCCGCCTTCAATGCTGCGCTTGAGCAGTTTCTCGCGCAGAATATCGATCAGCTGCTTCACCTGAAAATCAGACTCGCTCAGCACCTTGATCGTTTCGTTTTTCTCGTTCAGCTCATAACTGGCCGTCACGTTGCGAAAATCGAAACGGGTGGAAATTTCACGGTTGGCGTTTTCAACGGCGTTGCGCACTTCCTGCAGGTCGATTTCAGATACGATATCGAATGATGGCATGATTTTTTCTCCTGATTCTGTTGTGACAGGCATAATACCGACTTAGCATCAGTAAAAAAACCATCGGCATGGAAAGCTATAATAAGAACAGCTCTGCCAGCGCGGCCTTCGGCCCGGCAGAATTAATCCAACCCGCTGCGGAGAGGAAGAATGAAGATTACCGTATTGGGATGCGGCGCTTTAGGGCAGATCTGGCTGGCTGCGCTGGACGCTCAGGGCAATGAGGTGCAGGGGTGGCTACGCGTACCGCAGCCTTATTGCTCGGTCAACGTGGTGGATCTTGAGGGCGACATAAGTAACAAAACCTTTATTGCCAACGACCCTGCTTTTTTAGCGGAAAGCGACCTGCTGCTGGTAACGCTGAAAGCGTGGCAGGTATCCGAAGCGGTAAAAAATTTGCGGTTTATTCTGCGTGAAGACTGCCCGATCCTGCTGCTGCATAATGGCATGGGCACGCTTGACGAGCTTAAAATGCTCACGCAGCCGCTGCTGCGCGGGATCACGACCCATGCGGCAAAGCGCGACGGCACCATGGTTATCCATGTTGCTTCCGGCATTACCCATATCGGCCCGACTTCTCCGGACGGCGCCATGCTCAGCAGGCTGGCAGAAACGCTGCAACAGGCGCTGCCGGACGTCGCCTGGCATAACAATGTCTCCTCCGCCGCCTGGCAAAAGCTGGCCGTAAACTGCGTGATCAATCCGCTGACGGTTCAGTATGACTGCACCAACGGCGAGCTGCTTAACCATCCGCAGGAGGTGGCCCTGCTCTGCGATGAAGTGGCGATGGTTATGGAGCGTGAAGGTGAACATACCTCTCGCGAGGCGCTGCTGGACTACGTGAAAGAGATTATTACCGCGACCGCCGCCAATACCTCTTCCATGCTGCAGGATATCCGCGCGCAGCGGCGTACGGAGATTGACTATATTACCGGCTACGTTATCCGTCGTGCGCGGGCGCAGGGGCTGACCACGCCGGAAAACAGCCGACTTTATGAAATGATTAAGCGTAAGGAACAAGATTATGAGCGCGAGCGTACTGGTTTGCCTGGCACCTGGCAGTGAAGAAACCGAAGCCGTTACCACTATTGATCTGCTGGTGCGCGCGGGCTTCACGGTCACTACCGCCAGCGTAACGGATGACGGCAGCAAAGAAATCCGCTGTTCGCGCGGCGTACGGCTGTTAACCGATGCCACGCTGGTTGAGGTAGCCGACAACGATTTTGCCGCCATCGTGCTGCCCGGCGGCCTGAAAGGCGCGGAAGCCTTTCGCGACAGCCCGCTGCTGGTGGAAACGGTGCGGCAGTTTCACCAGTCCGGCCGTATTGTCGCGGCGATCTGCGCAGCGGCCGGCACGGTGCTGGTGCCGCATAAGCTGTTTCCGATTGCCAATATGACCGGCTTTCCCGGCCTCAAGGAAACTATTCCCGAAAGCCAGTGGATGGATAAACGCGTAGTTTGGGATCGCCGCTTCAATCTGCTCACCAGCCAGGCGCCCGGCACCGCGATCGACTTTGCCCTGAAGCTGATCGATCTGTTGGCAGGTAAAGAGAAAGCGCATGAGGTGGCGCAGCAGCTGGTGCCGGCGGCGGGTATTTTTGACTATCGGGAATGGGTGGAATAGATCCGGCCTGCGCGACTACCCGTTTGAGCGGCGTCGCTGACGGGCAAAGGCCTGCTGGCGACAGAGAAGCAGCCAGGCCAGCGCTTTAGCCGGTAACCTGTTGCGAACAAAAGCGGAGTTAAGAGATAAAAAAGGCGCTGAAGCCAGCGCCTTTTACCTTTCCGCTTACGGACGGTAAACCTTAACGTTTTTAAAGCCCTGCTCGTGTAAATAGAGCGCCTGCAAACGGCTCATTACGCCCCGATCGCAGTAAAGCAGCCAGGTTTTGCTCTGATCCAGATCGCCGAACTGGGTGCTGAGTTTATAGAACGGCATGCCTTTTACCTCAACGCCTTCCAGCTCCAGCGGCTTGTCATCCTGCTCGTCAGGCGAGCGGATATCCAGCACCACGTCGTTGTCGCCAAACGACACCACGGTTTCGACTTCCACCACTTCCTGCTCGGTCTCTTCCGCAATCTGACGGATATCGACATTGGTGGCTTCTTCGATAGCTTTCTCCAGCACGGCAAAATCAAAGTTCTGCTCTTCCGCTTCGATTTTCGCCTTTACCGCTTTTACCGTTGGGCTTTTCGAGATCACGCCGCAATACTCCGGCATGGTGCGGGCAAAATCTTCCGTGCCGATATGGCGCGCCAGCTTGATGATGTGCTCTTTGTCATGCGAAATCAGCGGGCGCAGGATCAGCGTATCGGAAGCGTTGTCGATCAGCCGCAGGTTAGTCAGCGTCTGGCTGGAGACCTGGCCCAGCGCTTCGCCGGTCACCAGCGCCTGCACGCCGTAGCGCTCGGCGATAGTCGAGGCCGCACGCACCATCATGCGTTTCAGCACCACGCCCATCTGGCCGTCGTCCACTTTTTCCAGAATCTCGCCAACCACCGGCTCGAAGTTGATAGCCACGAAGCGCACCTTGTGCGAGCGGCCAAAACGGTTCCACAGGTAATGCGCCACCTGACGCACGCCGATTTCATGCGCCGCGCCGCCAAGGTTAAAGAAGCAGTAGTGCACGCGGCAGCCGCGACGCATCAGCATATAGCTGGACACGCCGGAGTCGAAGCCGCCGGAGATCAGCGACAGCACGTCTTCCTGGCTGCCGATAGGGAAACCGCCGATGCCTTCATAGCGTCCGGTGATCAGCAGCAGGCGATCGTCTTCGATCTCCAGGTTGACCGTGACCTGCGGATGGTTCAGCTTGACCTGCGCGCTCTGGACGTGCTGATTCAGCCCGCCGCCTACATAGCGCTCAACGTCCTGCGAGCTGAACTCATGCTTGCCGCGACGCTTGACGCGTACGGAGAAGGTTTTGCCTTCGATACGCTCGCGGTTCATCGCCAGCGTCTGCTCAAAAATGTTGTGCAGATCGGTATAGCCGCGCTCTTCGACTTCCAGCACGTGATGAATACCGGGAATGCGCGACAGTTCGTCAATAATATAGCCGCGCTGGCTTTCGTTTTTGGAACGGACTTCGATATGGTCCCAGTGGCGCACCACGGCCAGCGTCTCGTCGCACTGTTTCAATACGTTACGAATGTTCGTCGTTAACATTTTGATAAAACGCAGGCGAACGGACTGGCTTTTAATGGTGATTTCAGGGAATAATTTAATGATAAACTTCATGGTGGCACGGGCTCAACGGGCAATTAAGTGCTGAAATGGAGCGCACTTAGCTGGTAAAATCAGAGAATTGCAAAGTAGCTTACGCCCTTCACATCCAGGGGAGATGAGTGTATCACATCTGCCCGGCGACTGCTTCTTCAACAGCGCCCGGAATCATTATTTTGCTAATCAATTTGAGTCGGCTACCATGAGTGACCTGACAGACTAAAACATCACCGAGCAACCGTTATTATGCCGAAAAAAGCCGAACAGCCCGCCAGTTTTGAAACCTCGCTTGCCCAGCTGGAGCAAATTGTCTCCCGTCTTGAAAGCGGCGAGCTGCCGCTGGAAGAGGCGCTCAACGAATTTGAACGCGGCGTGCAGCTGGCGCGAGCGGGCCAGCAGAAACTGCAGCAGGCGGAACAGCGTGTGCAAATCCTGCTTAACGACGACAAAAATGGCGACCTTCAGCCCTTCACGCCGGAAAACGACTGATGGATTTTAGCGCTCTTCTTACCGCGCATCACGCGCGCGTCAACCAGGCTTTACAACGCTTTATTACCGCGCTGCCCTTTCAGCAGTCTCCGCTGGTGAATGCCATGGAGTACGGCGCGCTGCTCGGCGGCAAGCGCCTGCGCCCGTTTCTGGTGTATGCTACCGGCAAAATGCTTCATGCTGACGATGCCGCGCTGGATGCGCCCGCTGCGGCGGTCGAGTGCATTCATGCCTACTCGCTGATCCATGACGATCTGCCTGCGATGGACGATGACAGCCTGCGTCGCGGCCAGCCGACCTGCCATATTAAATTCAGCGAAGATACGGCTATTTTGGCCGGTGACGCGCTACAAACGCTGGCCTTCACTATACTTGCCGATACGCCTTTGCCTGGCGTAACGGCAGAGTACCGTATTGCGATGATTTCCGAGCTGGCGCAGGCCAGCGGCGTTGCGGGCATGTGCGGCGGCCAGGCGTTGGATCTGGCGGCGGAAGGCCAGCAGGTCGGTCTGCGCGAGCTTGAGCAAATTCACCGTTATAAAACCGGCGCGCTGATCCGTTGCGCGGTTCGCCTGGGCGCTTTGACCGCCGGCGACAGAGGACGCGACGCGCTGCCCGCGCTCGATCGCTATGCCGAAGCCATCGGCCTGGCGTTTCAGGTGCAGGACGATATTCTGGATGTGGTGGGCGACACCGCCATCATCGGCAAACGGCAGGGAGCCGATCAGCAGTTAGGAAAAAGTACCTACCCGGCGTTGATGGGACTTGAGCGCGCGCGGGCAAAAGCGTGGGAGCTCTGTCAGGAGTCGCTCAGCGCACTGGAAATACTTGCCGCGCAAGGCTTTGACACAGCATCACTACAGCTGCTTGCAAGTTACATAATTGAACGCAATAAATAACTTTCACAATGAGTCTCTGATGAGTTTTGATACTGCAAAATATCCAACGCTGGCGCAGGCCGCTTCGGTACAAGAACTACGTTCGCTTCCTAAAGAGAGCCTGCCAAAACTCTGTGATGAGCTACGACAGTATTTACTCGACAGCGTCAGCCGCTCCAGCGGCCACTTTGCCTCCGGACTGGGCGTGGTAGAGCTGACCGTTGCCCTGCACTATGTCTATAACACGCCTTTTGATCATTTGATTTGGGACGTGGGTCACCAGGCCTATCCGCATAAAATTCTGACCGGCCGCCGCGATCGTATTGGCACTATCCGTCAGAAAAACGGCCTGCATCCGTTCCCATGGCGCGACGAAAGCGAATATGACGTGCTGAACGTCGGCCACTCCAGTACCTCGATCAGCGCCGGACTGGGCATGGCCGTTGCCGCAGAGAAAGAAGGCAAAGGCCGCCGCACCGCCTGCGTGATCGGCGACGGCGCCATCACGGCGGGCATGGCGTTTGAGGCGATGAACCACGCGGGCGATATCAAATCCGATCTGCTGGTCGTGCTGAACGACAACGAGATGTCGATTTCGGAAAACGTCGGCGCGCTGAACAACCGCCTGGCGCAAATCCTTTCCGGTAAAACCTACTCGAAGCTGCGCGAAGGCGGCAAAAAAGTGCTGACCGGCCTGCCGCCGATCAAAGAGCTGGTCAGACGCACCGAAGAGCATCTGAAAGGTATGGTGGTGCCCGGCACGCTGTTTGAAGAGCTGGGCTTTAACTATATTGGCCCGGTCGACGGCCACGACGTGCTGACGCTGGTGCAGACGCTGAAAAACATGCGCGATCTGAAAGGCCCGCAGTTCCTGCATATCATGACCAAAAAAGGCAAAGGCTACGCCCCTGCGGAGAAAGATCCGATTAGCTGGCACGCCGTACCGAAATTCGATCCGGCCAGCGGCCTGCTGCCGAAAGCGATCGAAGGTCTGCCGAGCTACTCGAAGATTTTCGGCCAGTGGCTGAGCGAAACCGCCGCCGATGACAACAAGCTGATGGCCGTTACGCCTGCCATGCGTGAAGGCTCCGGCATGGTCAGCTTTTCGCGCGACTATCCGGCGCAATATTTTGACGTGGCGATTGCCGAACAGCACGCCGTCACCTTTGCCGCCGGACTGGCGATTGGTGGCTATAAGCCCGTGGTCGCCATTTACTCGACGTTTTTGCAGCGCGCCTACGATCAGCTGATCCACGACGTAGCGATCCAGAAGCTGCCGGTGCTGTTTGCTATCGATCGCGGCGGCATCGTTGGCGCGGACGGTCAGACGCACCAGGGCGCTTTTGATATCTCATTCCTGCGCTGTATTCCGAATATGGTGATCATGACGCCAAGCGACGAGAACGAATGCCGTCAGATGCTCTATACCGGCTATCACTATAGCGCTGGCCCAAGCGCGGTACGCTATCCTCGCGGCACCGGAACCGGCGCGGAGCTGCAGCCGTTGCAGTCGCTGCCGCTGGGCAAAGGCGTGGTGAAACGCGAAGGCGAGAAGCTGGCAATCCTGAACTTCGGCACGCTGCTGCCGGAAGCCGCCGCCGTCGCGGAATCGCTGAACGCCACGCTGGTGGATATGCGCTTTGTGAAGCCGCTGGACGAGGCGCTGATCGTTGAGCTGGCCGCCAGCCACGAGGCGCTGATCACGCTGGAAGAAGGCGCGATTAAAGGCGGCGCGGGCAGCGGCGTGATTGAAGCGCTGATGGCGAAACGCGTGCTGGTGCCGGTGCTGAATATCGGCCTGCCGGATGAGTTTATTCCGCAGGGCACCCAGGAAGAGATCCGCCACGATTATCAGCTGGACGCCGAAGGCATCGAACAGCAGATTAAGCGCTGGCTGGCGCTGTAATACCGCACGAGGCTCCCCTTCCGGGGAGCCTGTACCTGCTATGCTTAGGCCTTTGCGCCTTTTTAACATCAGCAGGAGCACGCATGAAAACCCTTCCGTTAGGCAATACCGATCTCACCGTTTCCCGTTTGTGCCTGGGCTGTATGACCTATGGCGAACCCCAACGCGGCCGCCACGCCTGGACACTGCCTGAAGAGAGCAGCCGTCCGCTGATCAAACAGGCGCTGGAGGCGGGCATTAACTTCTTCGATACCGCCAACAGCTATTCCGACGGCAGCAGTGAAGAAATCGTGGGACGTGCATTGAAAGACTACGCGCGCCGCGAAGATATCGTGCTGGCGACCAAAGTTTACTTTCCGATGAGTAATCTTGCCGGCGGCCTTTCACGCGCCAGCATTATGCAGTCCATTGATGACAGTCTGACGCGCCTGGGCACCGACTACGTGGATTTATTGCAGATCCACCGCTGGGATTACAACACGCCGCTGGAAGAGACGCTGGAGGCGCTGCACGACGTGGTGAAGGCCGGGAAAGCGCGCTATATCGGCGCGTCTTCTATGTATGCCTGGCAGTTCGCCAAGGCGCTCTACACGGCGGATCGTCACGGCTGGACAAGGTTTGTCAGCATGCAGGATCAGTACAATCTGATCCAACGTGAGGAGGAGCGCGAAATGCACCCGCTCTGCCAGGCAGAAAATATCGCCGTGCTGCCGTGGAGCCCGCTGGCGCGCGGTCGCCTGACCCGTCCGTGGGGTGAAACCACCGCGCGCACCGCTTCCGACCAATACGGCAGCACGCTGTATGCCAGAAGCGAAGAGAACGATGGCGCGATTGCGCAGCGCGTGGCGGCTATTGCCGAAGCTCGCGGTGTGAGCCGTGCGCAGATAGCGCTGGCATGGCTGTTGGCAAAACCGGTGGTCACGTCGCCGATTATCGGCGCTTCACGCGCAGAGCAGCTGGCCGATCTGGTAAAAGCAGTGGATATTGAGCTGACGCAGGAAGAGATCGCGGAACTGGAAAGCGTTTATCAGCCGCATCACGTGGTGGGATTTGAATAAGCCGCGCCGCTGTTGCGCCAGGACTAAAGCATAAAGCAAAGAGGCCAGCTATGCTGGCCTCCTTTTTACACGGCTCGCTACAGCGCCAGATGGTGCCCGGCATAATAGAGAATACCGGCGGAAATAATGCCGGCGACAATATCATCTATCATAATGCCCATGCCGCCGTGGACGTTGCGGTCAAACCAGCGGATCGGCCACGGCTTCCACATATCCAGGATGCGGAAAATCACGAATCCGGCCAGCACCCACTGCCAGCTGTTCACCGGGATCGCCATCAGCGTGATCCACATACCGATAAACTCGTCCCAGACGATGCTGCCGTGGTCGTGCAGGCCCATATCTTTCGCGGTGCGATGGCAGAGATAAACGCCAATGCAAATGCCGAACATCACCAGCAGAGAGTAGATATCCGGCGGCAAAAACGACATCAGATACCAGAAAGGAATAGCCGCCAGCGATCCCATGGTGCCGGGCACCACCGGACTTAATCCGCTGCCAAAACCGGTTGCCAGCAGGTGCCAGGGATTGCTCATCTTCAGGCGTTTTTTCGCCTCGTGCTTATCCAAAGTGATCAAATCCTTTCAGTTTGCGCTCGACGGGCCGGTTGTTTTCCAGCAGCACCAGCCCTTCTGACTGCGGCGCCAGCTGGCCTACACAGGTAAAAGGCACGCCATAATGCCCCAGCGCCACGTCCAGCGCGCCGCGATTGATTTCCGGGACGGTAAAGCAGAGTTCGTAGTCTTCACCGCCGCTCAGCGCCCAGCTGATTGCCTGCTCCGGGTCAAAATGGCTTTTCATCACCCCGGAAAGCGGCAGCGCATCCAGATGCAGACGAGCGCCGCAGCCGCTGGCTTTCAGGATATGCCCCAAATCGGAGATCAGCCCGTCGGAGATATCGATAGCGGCGCTGGCCAGGTCGCGCAGCGCCTGCCCTTGCAGAATGCGCGGCATCGGGCGCAAGTGGCGTTTGATTAAGGCTTCATGCGCGGCGGGATCGTTAATTTTGATATGGTGCTGCAACAGCGCCAGCCCTGCCGCGCTGTCGCCCAGCGTGCCGGTAACGTAAATCCAGTCGCCGGGCTTTGCGCCAGACCGCTTCAACGCCCTGCCCTGCGGCACCAGGCCGTGAATGCTCAGCGTCATGCTCAGCGGGCCGCGCGTGGTATCGCCGCCGATCAGCTGCATATTGTAATAATCCAGCAGTTCGAACAGGCTGTCGCTGAACTCTTTCAGCCAGGCTTCGTTTACCTCGGGCAGCGTCAGCGCCAGCGTCAGCCAGGCGGGATCGGCGCCCATTGCCGCCAAATCGCTGAGATTGACCGCCAGCGCTTTATAACCGAGATCGGCGGGATGGATGTCACGCAAAAAGTGTACGCCCGCTACCAGCGTATCGGTGCTGATCGCCAGCGTCTGTTTTTCGGGCAGGTTAAGCAGGGCGCAGTCATCGCCAATGCCTTTTTCCACATCACGACGAGAGCTAGTTATGCGATCAAAATAGCGCGTGATAAGTTCAAATTCGCCACATGCCATAATGCTTTCCAGCAGAAAAAAGGAAGAAGGCCGGATAAGACCGGCCTGAGAGGATTACTTCTTGTTGGGGCGGATATGCGGAGCGGCTTTATCCAGCACGCCGTTAACGAACTTGTGGCTGTCTTCAGCGCCAAACACTTTCGCCAGCTCAATCCCCTCGTTAATAGCCACTTTGTAGGGAACGTCGGAGCGCTTGCTCAGCTC
The DNA here is from genome assembly GCF_030433775.1 of Erwinia sp. PsM31. Classification (NCBI taxonomy): domain Bacteria; kingdom Pseudomonadati; phylum Pseudomonadota; class Gammaproteobacteria; order Enterobacterales; family Erwiniaceae; genus Erwinia; species Erwinia sp. PsM31. Next base: position 88,187 of record NZ_JARUWZ010000014.1, on the reverse strand, counting down.
GTACAGCGAAATGCGCAGAATCGCCTTCTCCACCTGACCCAGCTCTTCCAGCTGGCGGGAAAGGTAAGGCTTCATCAGGCCGTCAAGGTACGCGCTGTTGGTCGCAACGCCGCCCAGCAGCTCGCGGAAATAGCTGATATCAACGTCTTTGACGTCTTGCTCCGCCAGAAACTGGTATTCGACATCAGAGATGTCGTTCTTTGACAACTGCCAGGAGTAAAGCGCCTGGACAGCACATTCACGGGCGCGGCGACGAGCAGCAGGTTTCACAAAATTCCCCTTAAAATCAGGCTTTGATGGCTTTCAATACGTTAATCATTTCAAGTGCGGTCAGAGCGGCTTCCGCCCCTTTGTTACCCGCTTTGGTTCCGGCGCGCTCAATGGCCTGCTCGATGTTTTCCGTCGTCAGAACACCAAAGGCAACCGGAATATCGCTGTTCATAGCGACGCTGGCCAGGCCAGAACTGGCTTCGCCAGCAACATATTCGAAGTGGGCGGTGCCACCGCGGATCACGGTGCCCAGTGCCACAACCGCGTCGTATTTGCCGGCGTTCGCCAGCGCACGCGCCGTCATTGGCATTTCATAGGCACCCGGCACCCAGATAACGGTGATGTTTTCATCTTTTACCTGGCCGATACGCTTCAGCGCATCAAGGGCACCGCTCAGCAGGCTGTCGTTGATAAAATTGTTGAAACGCGCAATAACAATGGCCACGCGCGCGTCAGGAGTAGCAACAGCAGCTTCAATAACGTTCATAATCTTCCTTTCAGGGTTTGTTATGGCCCCGCAGGGGGGCGGATTCTATCACACTCTTTAACGCTCTGCTTCCGCTTTTCTGCAGAGCGCTATCGCGGCGTCAGCGTCAGGCGCAAATCTGGCCCAACCTGACGACTATCGCTGAATATAAACGTCGGCGCTTCAGCAAGTTGTGCTAAAGCGGGCAGATGGCACAAACCGCGTGCCGCATCGCCCAATAATTTCGGCGCAAGATAAACGATCAGCTCATCAACCACGCCCGCGCTCAGCAGCGCACCGGAAAGCGCAGCGCCTGCTTCTACCCAGACGCTGTTGATCTGGCGGCGTCCCAGCAGCATCAGCAGGGAAACCAGATCGGTTTGCCCATTGAGGCGCGGCACGCAAAATTGTTGCACGTTATCCGGCCAGCTTAGCCCGTCGGGCTGCTGACGCGCCAGCCAGGTTTCCCCCGGCTGGGAAATCAGCCGATGCTGCGGCGTAACGCGATTGTGGCTGTCGATAACCACTCTGACCGGCTGGCGTAAATCCTGCTGCGCATAGATTGCGCGCACGTCCTGGTTCAGCTCGTCCCAGCGCACGGTCAGCGAGGGATCGTCCGCCCGCACCGTCGCGCTGGTGGTCAGGATCGCGGCGCTTTGCGCCCGCAGGCGCTGCACGTCGCGTCGCGCCTCCGGCGAGGTGATCCACTGGCTTTCGCCGCTTGCCATTGCCGTACGGCCATCCAGCGACGCGCCCAGCTTCAGTTGCACCCAGGGAAAGCCGGTGCGCATCCGCTTCAGAAAGCCGCGATTCAGCGCTTCCGCTTCCTGCATCATCAGCCCGTGGCTGACCTCGATACCGGCCTGCTGCAAGCGGTAAAGGCCGCGCCCCGCCACTTCCGGGTTGGGATCCTGCATGGCGGCGACGACTCGGGCTACGCCTGCGGCAATCAACGCCTCGCAGCATGGCGGCGTGCGACCATGGTGGCTACAGGGCTCCAGCGTGACGTAAGCCGTCGCGCCGCGCGCCTTTTCGCCAGCCATACGCAGAGCGTGAACTTCAGCATGGGGTTCGCCTGCGCGAAAATGGTAGCCTTCGCCGACAATCTCCCCGTCGCGTACAATAACGCAGCCTACGTTCGGATTGGGCGTTGTGGTAAAGCGTCCGCGCCTGGCCAGTTCAAGCGCGCGGGCCATATAGATTTCATCCATGCCTTAATCCTGTAAGCGGGCGATCTCTTCGCCGAATTCGCGGATATCTTCAAAGCTGCGGTAAACCGAGGCGAAGCGAATATAGGCCACCTTATCCAGCTTTTTCAGCTCGTCCATCACCAGATTGCCGATCATCTTGCTGGGTACTTCCCGTTCGCCGGTGGAGCGCAGCTTGCTTTTGATATGGCTGACGGCGTTTTCAACGTCGTCCGAGCTGACCGGCCGCTTCTCCAGCGCCTTCATGATGCCGCTGCACAGCTTGTCTTCATTGAAGGGCTCACGGATATCATTGCTTTTCACCACGCGCGGCATCACCAGCTCGGCCACTTCAAAAGTGGTGAAGCGTTCATGGCACACCAGGCACTGACGGCGACGGCGCACCGAGGTTCCTTCCCCCACAAGGCGGGAATCGATAACTTTGGTATCCACAGCAGAACAGAACGGGCAATGCATGATAATTCCTGGATCCTGGAAAAGTGAACACAGTGTAGCGCGAAGTGGCGAGCAACAAAATATCGGGTTGCCCTTCTTTCCCCCGCCGAATCGCTTTGTCTGGCATCTGACCAGGTATCTCCTCGTTCTTCCGCTATAATGAGAGAACGCTCAGGCGTAACTTTTTTAAAAACAAGGATTAGCCGGAGGAAATATGGGTTTATTTAACTTTGTAAAAGAAGCTGGCGAGAAGCTGTGGGATTCCGTAAGCGGCGCTGGTGAAGACCAGAGCGCGAAGCTGAAAGAATATATCCACAAGCTGGGCCTGCCGGGCAGCGACAAGGTGGACGTTAAGGTGGATGGCGATAAGGCCAGCATCAGCGGCGACAGCATTTCGCAAGAGCTGAAGGAAAAAATCCTGGTAGCGGCCGGTAACGTAGCCGGTATCACCCACGTTGAGGATAACGTGAAGGTGGCTGAAACCGCGACCGAAGCAAAATTCTATACGGTGAAGAAAGGCGACACGCTGAGCGCTATCTCGAAAGAAGTGTATGGCGATCCGAACAAGTACAATCAAATCTTTGAGGCTAACAAGCCGATGCTCTCCGATCCGAACAAGATCTATCCGGGTCAGACCTTACGCATTCCTCAGTAGGCAACTATGGCCGGATACCTGAAAAAGGCCTCGCTGCTGCCGCTGGTTGTTTTGCTGGCAAGCTGCGCCTCACCGCAGCAGCCGCAGATCAACAAGCTGCATAACCAGGTGGGCAAGCTCAACAATGAGATGCAGCAGCTTACCGAGCAGGCAACGGCGCTGACGCGGCAGAATATGCTTAACGGCAATTCTACCCAGGGCGCCTGGCTGCTGCCGGCCACCAATACGGCCGTGCCGCTGCAAAGCCAGCTGGGCGAGGTGAAGCTGTCGCTGAGCCATATAGAAAATGAAGCTAACGGCACGCGGGCGATGCTGCATATTCGCTCTGCCGGCGACAACAATCTGCCTGCGTTCAGCGCAACGGTAGAATGGGGCGAGCTGGATCCGACTACCGGCAAACCGCTGCAGGTAAACAGCCAGAGCCAGACCTTCAGCGTGGCGGCCTCGTTGCTGCCTCGTAGCGAAGTCACGGTGCCGCTGCGCCTGAGCAATCTGCCGCCGGAACAGCTGGGCTATGTCCGGGTTCATGACGTTGTGGCCCAGACGAAACCATAAAAAAAGCGCCGCAGATGCGGCGCTTTTTATTTAACAGCGGAAAGCTTAAGGCAGAATCGAAGGCTGATCGGCGCCCTCTTTCTCCACTTTCTGCTGCAGCAGATGCTCGCGTTTCATCCCCAGTTTCAGCGCCAGCGCCGAAGCCACGTAGATAGATGAAATTGTCCCGATGGACACGCCGATTAGCATGGTCAGCGAGAAGCCTTCCAGCAGCGCGCCGCCAAAGATAAACAGCATCAGCACCACCACCAGCGTGGTGGCGGAGGTCATAATGGTACGGCTCAGCGTCTGCGTCAGCGAGACGTTGAAGATTTCGTAAGGCGTACCGCGACGGATCTTGCGGAAGTTCTCACGAATACGGTCCGATACCACGATGCTGTCGTTCAGCGAGTAACCGATAACCGACATCAGCGACGCGATAATGGTCAAATCAATCTCAATATGGAACAGAGAAAGAATGCCCATGGTGATAATCACGTCATGCGCCAGCGCCAGCACGGCGCCTAACGCCAGTCGCCACTCGAAGCGGAAACCGACGTAAACCAGGATGGCTATCAGCGCCACCAGCAGCGCCATGCCGCCGGTCTGCGCCAGATCGCTGCCCACGCTTGGGCCAACAAACTCAATGCGCTTTACGGTGCCGTTTTGCGCCGTCGCCTGATTAATAATGCTGACGACCTTGTTGCCCAGCTCCTGGCCCGCGTTGCCTTCGTGCGGCGACATACGCACCAGCACGTCGCGGCTGCTGCCGAAGTTCTGCACCTGCGGATCGGTAAAGCCCGCTTTCTCCAGCGCGCCGCGCAGGTTATCCAGCTCGGCCGGTTTCTCCAGGGTAATTTCAATCACCGTACCGCCGGTGAAATCCAGACCCCAGTTAAACCCTTTCAGGCCCATGATCGCAAATGAGGCGATCAGCAGCAGGCCGGAAAGAGTAAAGGCCAGCTTGTCCCAGCGCATAAAGTCATGGACTTTACGGCCGTAGTTCAGTTGTTCAACGCTATAGTCCTGTGCCACAACGCACTCCTCAAATAGACAGCTTGTTGATGCGTTTACCGCCGTACAGCAGGTTGACGATGGCGCGGGTACCGACAATAGCGGTAAACATAGAGGTCACTACACCGATAGCCGTGGTGATAGCGAAGCCTTTAATGGATCCCGTACCGACAGCATAAAGGATAATAGCCGTGATCAGCGTGGTGACGTTGGCGTCGATAATACTGGAGAACGCGCCGCTGTAGCCTTCATGGATCGCCTGCTGAACGGAGCGTCCGTTCTTCAGCTCTTCCTTGATACGTTCGTTAATCAGTACGTTAGCATCAACGGCGACCGCCAGCGTCAGCACGATACCGGCAATACCCGGCATGGTCAGCGTGGCGCCGGGCAGCAGAGACATAATCCCCACAATCAGCACCAGGTTTGCCACCAGCGCAGTGGTCGCAATCACGCCGAATTTACGGTAGTAAACCACCATAAACACGATAGAGGCGATCAGGCCCCACAGGCAGGCTTCCAGACCCTGAGTAATGTTTTGCGCGCCCATGGTTGGACCAATGGTGCGTTCTTCCACAATCTGGATTGGCGCAATCAGCGCGCCCGCACGCAGCAGCAGCGACAGCTGACGCGCTTCGTTTGGATTGCTGATGCCGGTGATGCGGAAGCTGTTGCCCAGGCGAGACTGGATATTCGCGACGTTAATCACTTCTTCCTGCTTCGCCAGGATAGCGCGACCGTTGGCGTCTTTCTTACCGCTGTCTTTGTATTCCACAAACAGCGTTGCCATCGGCTTGCCGATATTATCCTTGGTGAAGTTGGACATGATGTTGCCGCCCGCGCTGTCCAGCGAGATGTTAACCTGTGCCTGGTTGTACTCATCCATGCTCGACGTCGAGTCAGTGATGTGATCACCGGTCAGGATCACGCGCTTGTACAGCGTTACCGGCTGGCCGTCGCGGGTATTTTTCACTTCGGAATCGCCCGGTACGCGGCCGTTGGCGGCAGCGGTAGGATCGACGGAGGTGTTAACCAGACGGAATTCCAGCGTGGCGGTCGCGCCCAGGATCTCTTTAGCACGCGCGGTATCCTGAATACCCGGCAGCTCGACCACGATGCGGTCAGCGCCCTGACGCTGCACCAGCGGTTCGGCAACGCCAAGCTGGTTCACGCGATTACGCAGGATAGTAATGTTCTGCTGAACCGCATATTCGCGCGCTTCACGCAGGCGGTCATCCGACATGACCGCACGCAGCAGGTTGCTGCCGCTGGCGTTGATCACCAGATCGCGATGGCGGCCGGTCAGATAGCTGACGGCGTCGTCACGCGCCTGTGCGTCACGGAAACGAATTTCCAGACCGTAGTTATCGGTTTTACGCACGTTGGTGTAGGGAATATTTTTGTCGCGCAGATCGCTTCTGAGGTTATCGATATTCTGCTCCTGGAGCTTGCCCAGGGCGGTATCCATATCGACTTCCATCAGGAAGTGCACGCCGCCGCGCAGATCGAGACCGAGTTTCATCGGTTCTGCGGCCAGCATACTCAGCCAGCCTGGCGTGGCTGGAGCAAGGTTGAGCGCGACAACGTAGTCTTCGCCCAGCGTTTTGATGATGGCGTCACGAGCGCGCAGCTGCACGTCGCCGTTAGCGAAGCGCGCCATGATAGCGCCGTTTTCCAGCGCAATGGATTTGCTCTGGATTTTCTCTTCTTTTAAAGCATTCTGGATCTGATTCAGCGTCTGTTCACTGGCGGCGCTTCCGCGCGCGCCGGTGATCTGAACAGCCGGATCCTCACCATACAGGTTGGGAAGCGCATAGAGCAGACCGACGATAAGCACGACGATCAGCATGATGTACTTCCACAAAGGATAACGGTTTAACACGGCAGTTCCCTTAGGGAAAACAAAAAATTACAGCGCCTTCATCGTACCTTTCGGCAGAACGGCAGCCACGAAATCACGTTTGACCACAACTTCCGTCGTCTCGTTCAGCGCGATAGCTACATAGCCGGTATCCGCCACTTTGGTTACGCGTCCGACCAGGCCGCCGGTGGTCAGCACTTCGTCACCCTTGCTGATGGAATCCATCAGTTTTTTATGCTCTTTGCTACGTTTCTGCTGTGGACGCAGGATCATGAAATAGAAGATCAGACCAAAAACCACCAGCATGATGACCAGCGAATACGGGCTTCCCTGTGCTGGCGCACCCGCAGCAGCCACTGCATCAGAAATGAACAAGCTCATTAATTTTCCCTCATTGATTAATTATCAGACGTTTAACGGCGGAACCGCTTTGCCCGTCCGCGCATAAAATTCGGTAACAAAGTGCTCTAATTTACCCTCTTCAATAGCCTTGCGTAAACCAGCCATCAGGCGCTGGTAGTAGCGCAGGTTATGAATAGTGTTAAGACGCGCACCCAGTATTTCGTTGCAACGATCCAGATGATACAAATAGGCGCGGCTATAGTTGCGACAGGTGTAGCAATCACACTCCGCATCCAGCGGCGCCGTATCATCTTTATATTTCGCGTTACGGATTTTCACCACGCCGTCAGTCACGAACAGGTGGCCGTTACGGGCATTGCGGGTAGGCATCACGCAGTCAAACATATCGATACCGCGACGTACGCCTTCAACCAGATCTTCCGGTTTGCCGACGCCCATCAGATAGCGCGGTTTGTCCTCAGGGATCTGCGGACAGACGTGCTCCAGAATACGGTGCATGTCCTCTTTCGGCTCGCCGACCGCCAGGCCGCCCACAGCGTAACCATCAAAGCCGATCTCTACCAGTCCTTTTACGGAGACATCTCGTAAATCTTCGTAAACGCCGCCCTGAATAATCCCGAACAGCGCGTTTTTATTTTCAAGCGAATCAAAGCGGTCGCGGCTGCGCTGCGCCCAACGCAGCGACATCTCCATCGAGCGTTTGGCGTAATCCCAGTCGGCAGGATAAGGCGTGCATTCGTCGAAAATCATCACGATATCGGAACCGAGATCGTACTGGATCTCCATCGATTTTTCAGGATCGAGGAAGATCTTGTCGCCGTTAATCGGGTTGCGGAAATGCACGCCCGCTTCGGTGATTTTGCGAATGTCGCCCAGGCTGAACACCTGGAAACCGCCGGAGTCGGTCAGGATTGGCCCTTTCCACTGCATAAAGTCGTGCAGATCGCCATGCAGCTTCATGATCTCCTGGCCGGGACGCAGCCACAGATGGAAAGTGTTGCCGAGAATAATCTGCGCGCCGGTATCCTGCACTTCTTCCGGCGTCATGCCTTTTACGGTGCCGTAGGTGCCCACAGGCATAAAGGCCGGGGTTTCCACCACGCCGCGATCGAAAACCAGACGGCCACGGCGCGCGCGCCCATCAGTAGTATCTAATTCAAACTTCACGTTGCCTCCATCAGAGAAACAGTCTGATGCTTAAGAGTTGACCTGCGCCCCGGTCGGGCGCAGGCGTCGCAACCGGACAAAGCCGGTTATGGCATTATTTACCGACCTGCTCGTTTATCGCCTGCGGATTGCGGGTGATAAACATCGCGTCGCCATAGCTGAAGAAGCGATACTTCTCCGCCACCGCCTGCTCGTAAGCGTGCATGGTGTGACGGTAGCCCGCGAAAGCGGAAACCAGCATAATCAGCGTCGATTCCGGCAGATGGAAATTGGTGACCAGCGCATCAATAACCTGATACTCATAGCCGGGATAAATAAAAATTTTGGTGTCGTCGAAGAACGGCGCAATCAACGCGTCTTTGGCCGCCGCCGCTGCGCTCTCCAGCGAGCGCACGGAAGTTGTGCCTACGGCGACGACACGGTTGCCGCGCGCTTTGCACGCCAGCACCGCATCCACCACTTCCTGCGGAACCTCAGCATACTCGGCGTGCATAATATGATCTTCAATGCTGTCCACGCGTACCGGCTGGAACGTGCCCGCGCCGACGTGCAGCGTAACGAAAGCGGTTTCAATCCCTTTCGCCCGCAGCGCTTCCAGCATAGGTTCGTCAAAATGCAGGCCAGCAGTAGGCGCAGCCACCGCGCCGGGACGTTCGCTGTAAACAGTCTGGTAAAGCTCGCGATCCGCGTCTTCGTCAGGACGATCGATATAAGGCGGCAGCGGCATATGGCCGACGGCGTCCAGAATATCCAGCACGGCGCGCTCGTCGTCGAAATGCAGCTCAAAGAGCGCGTCGTGACGGGCAACCATCGTCGCTTTGACGCTTTCGTCGTCGCCAAGCAGCAGCTCGGCGCCCGCTTTCGGCGCTTTAGAGGCGCGAATATGGGCCAGCACGCGATGCTCGTCCAGCATCCGTTCAACCAGCACTTCGATTTTGCCGCCGCTGGCTTTACGTCCGAAAATACGCGCCGGGATCACGCGCGTATTGTTAAAAACCAGCAGGTCGCCCGGATTGAGCAAATCCAGTAAATCGGTGAACACCCCGTGGGTCAGCGCGCCGTCCGGGCCGTTAAGGCACAGCAGACGGCATCCGCTGCGCTGGGCCTGCGGATAGTGGGCAATCAAAGATTCGGGCAACTCAAAAGAAAAATCGGCAACGCGCATGGTCATTCACAGTCAGGGAAATCAGGGCGCACATTCTAGCTGAAAACCCGCCAATTCTGAACCATTCGCCGCATCTATCGGTTAAACCGTCCGCCAACGGGCGTCGATGCGCTCTGCACGCCGCTATCAACGGTATCCCGACACGGCAGAAGCCGATATACTGCCGCGATGAACTTTCTCGCTCACCTTCATCTGGCGCGGCTGGCCAACAGCTCCCTGCTCGGCAACCTGATGGCTGACTTCGTGCGCGGCAATCCGCGTGACGTCTGGCCTGATAACGTTGCCGCCGGCATTTTGCTGCACCGACGCGTTGACGTCATGACCGACGCCCTGCCGGAAGTCCGGGTCGCACGCGGTTTTTTCCGCCCCGAAACCTATCGCGTATCGCCTATCGCGCTGGACGTCATCTGGGATCACTTTTTATCCCGTCATTGGGATGAGATCGTGCCGGAAACGGCCTTACCGGATTTTTTACGTCAGGCGCGGGCGGAAATCGGCCCGCACCTTGCCACCACGCCGGAGCGTTTCCAGCATCTGAATCGCTATCTGTGGACGGATCGCTGGATGGAAAAGTATGCGGAAGCGCCCTATTTGCAAAACGTGCTGACCGGGATGGCCAGCCGCCGTCCTCGCCTGGCCGCGCTGGCAGATTGCTATCAGGATTTTGTTGATAATTATCAACAGCTCGACGCTGTTTTCCGGCAGTTTTATCCGCAGATGATGGCAAAAGCCCGTCAGCAGTCACTGTAGCCACGATTGCCGCTTGCCCTTTTGCTGAAAAAGGTTATTGTTAGCGAACACATTGAATAAAAAAGCTTTTTGATAGGTAAAGCCTATCAGAGAAATCGGCGGTTATCGCTGGTTTACAACGCTATCCCGCCCCATACTGGCGGCCGTTTCCCTTAATTTATCCTTACAGGAGTGACTATGGTTCTCGTAACTCGTCAGGCCCCTGATTTCACCGCCGCAGCCGTGCTGGGCAACGGTGAAATCGTAGAAAACTTTAACTTTAAAAAACACACCGCTGGTAAAGCCACCGTTGTGTTCTTTTGGCCAATGGACTTCACTTTTGTTTGCCCTTCTGAGCTGATCGCTTTCGACAAGCGTTATGAAGAATTCCAGAAGCGCGGCGTGGAAGTGGTCGGCGTCTCTTTCGACTCCGAGTTCGTTCACAACGCATGGCGTAAGACCCCAATCGATAAAGGCGGCATCGGCGAAGTAAAATACGCGATGGTTGCGGATATCAAACGTGAAATCCAGAAAGCCTACGGCATCGAGCATCCGGATGCAGGCGTTGCGCTGCGCGGCTCTTTCCTGATCGACAAAGCCGGTGTGGTTCGCCACCAGGTTGTTAACGATCTGCCGCTGGGCCGTAACGTTGATGAAATGCTGCGTATGGTTGACGCGCTGCAGTTCCACGAAGAGCACGGCGAAGTGTGCCCGGCTCAGTGGGAAAAAGGCAAAGAAGGCATGGGCGCTTCTCCGGACGGCGTAGCGAAATACCTGTCTGAGAACGCTGGCAAGCTGTAATATCTTTTTGCAGACTGCTGAATAAAGCTCGCTTCGGCGAGCTTTTTTTATGCGGGCAATTCAGGCGGCTTAAGCTTTTGATGCGGGCGCACCAGGTTAAATATACAGCACGCCGCGGCGGGCTGTGATAGTCTGTTTACCAGTACAGTTCAAAGAGGGAAGAGAGTGCCCAAAAAAGAGCAGGCGTATTCTTCAGAAATCTGTGCCCTCATCGGCAGAGCCGTAGCAGAGCTGCTGGAAAGCGGCGAACCGGTAGGACGACATAACATCCTGATTAGACTTCAGATCCACAGCGCACAAGCTACAGACGAAAACATGAAGGCCGCTATTCAACGCGCTTTCCGATCGATACTCGACCGCTTCCATTAACCCCTTATAGTCCCTGCACAACCCCTTTTTTCAACTGTCCCAGGCAGCAGGCTTCGGCTATGGCTTTTTGCCGATCTGCATAAGCCGCCTGGGATGTGGGTGAAGGTTATGCGTCGTCAGGCGTGCGGGCCACCACCACTTCCAGCGCCTGGCGGAAGATATCCAGCTGGACGACATCAGAGGTGTTTTCCAGCTTTTCAATCAGCTTCAGGATAATCGCTTTGTTCGTTACGTAGCCACCGGCTGCCGCAATTTCTCTGATCACGGCGCCGATAACTTTGGTTTCCTGAGCCAGTAAATCACCTTCTCCCTGAAAATGTTCAAGGATGCCCGGCTCTGAAGAGTGCTGCTGCATAGTATTCGCCTTTATAAAGGGCGGGATATCCCCACCTGAATTGACTCAATGTTTTTTGGTGCCGTCCGGCGGGCCTTCGCTGGTAAAAAGGTGCGTCACGTTATCCACGTCTCGAATTTCGTGCGTATAGCGATTGTTACCAGTCTTTATATTATTTCTGACATCGATAATAGCCTGTTTGCAGGCACGGTGCCTGGCAGCGCTTTTTTCCACGGCGGCCATCGCCTGCAGCTGACGGATCAGCGCGGCGTTATTGATGGTAGCATCGGTTTTTAACAGCACCAGTACGGCCTCACCCAGCACTATATCAATCAGTTTTTCATCGTCATTTCTGTACATACCAGCTTCTCTGTATCAGTGATGTGGGCACATAAATAGCCACAGTTCCCGGAAGTAACCCTGGGAGGCAGCAGGTTTGCCAACCACCGCCGATCAAAGGGCCAGGCGGGAAAGCAGGCCGGGCCGAGCAGAAAAGTTAGGACGTCTGGTAATCATCATCCAGGCTTTGAAACTCAGTCCTCACGGCCAAACAACATGCCTATCAGCTCGTGATAATGCTTTTCCTGTTCCGCATCGGAGGCCAGTTCAAGCCGCCTCAGCAGTTTAGAACAGATCGCCTTGCGGTTAATATTTTTACCCGAACGCAGAATCTCCACCACGATCTGCCCCAACGTTTCCTGTTGAGAGGGCATCATCGCTTCACTGAAGTAGCGACTGATATCACCTTCAGTTTTCGGGTTAAATCCATCCTGACGCATACAGCCCCCTTCAGTTGGTAGGTTAAAACGTGTTTAAATAATTCTGCGCTTAAGTTAACCAGTTTCGGCAAATGTGTACAGCTATTTTGAAGTTGTACAAGCCGATTTCTTGTAGCAAAAAGTGCGGCCCGCAGTGTAATACTCTGTCAGCCTGTTTTTTGAGAGGGATATTCAGGTGTTATAGCAGGTGAAGCTGCGTTTTTCGCTCCCTACAGATTGAATAGTCACCAGGATGCTTTTGGCAGCACGAATCTTTAAGGATGTATGGATGTACAAGTTTTTCTCCGCGGCCGTGCTTTTTGCTGGCCTCACGGCTTTTTTTAGCCAGCCCGTACAGGCGGACTACGTGCTGGAAAAGGTAGTGGAAGTCAGCCGACATGGCGTTCGCCCGCCTTCGCCGGATAACCGACGAGCTATTGAAAACGGTTCGGCCCGGCGCTGGCCCGACTGGCTGACCGCAGACGGTAACCTGACCGGTCACGGCTATACGGCAGCCTGGCTGAAAGGACGTTACGAGAGCAGTTACTATCGTGAAGCGGGCCTGCTGGGCGAAGGCTGCCCGAAGGAACGGGATTTTCACCTGATAGCCAGTCCGATGCAGCGTACCCGGGCCACAGCGCAGGTGTTAGCCGAGGCGGCTTTTCCGGGCTGCGACATTGCGGCACATGTCATGGCGGCCTCGCTGTTTCAGCTTCCCAACGAGAAAGTCAGCCAGGAGCAGGCCGCGACGCATCGTCAGGAAGCGCTACGCGCGATGGGCGGCAGCCTGGCAGACGCGCAGCGGCGGCTGCAACCGCAAATCGACGCGTTAAAAAAAGCCGTCTGTCAGCCCGCCCGGCCCTGCCCTGTTTTCAGCCAGCCCTGGCAGCTTGCCACCTGGTCGAACGGCACGGTCGGCATTCAGGGACTGGATACGCTGGCTGCAATGGCGGAAACGCTGCGGCTGGAATGGAGCGAAAACAAGCCACTTAGCGAAGTGGCCTTTGGCAAGGTTAATAATCAGGCGGAACTGGCCGCGCTGCTGCCGCTGCTGAGCGCTAAATATGATTACACCAACGATTTGCCCACGCTGGCCAGCCGCGGCGCTTCAGGGCTGATGAGCCAGATTGCCAGCGCGCTGCGCGCAGGCGCGACCGGAGAGAGAGCAACCGACGCGCCGCCGGACGTGCGCTGGCTGCTCTATGTCGCTCATGATATCAATATCGCCTGGCTGCGTACCCTGTTGGATTTCCGCTGGCAGCAGGCCGATTATCCGCACGGCAATATTCCGCCCGGCGGCAGTCTGGTATTCGAACGGTGGCGATACAAGGGCGAGCGTTTTATCCGCATCTATTTTCAGGCGCAAAGCCTTGCCCAGCTGCGCGAGCTTACGCCACTCGATAAGCAGCACCCTCCGCTGCTGACCGAGCTGACGTTTCCGGGATGCAGGCAAATGGCCCCAGGCACGCTGTGTCCCTGGCAGGCCGCTATGCAGCGGATTGAAAAACATATTGCCCCTTTGTAAGGGAGGGGCCGATCGCCTTTCTCTGAAGCGCTGCTTCCTTAGTTCTGGCCGAAAGCAGGATCGGCTTCGGCCCCTCACCTTCCTGACCAGACAATATTTCTGATTGTAAATCAGAAAAACCCTACTTATCATAAGGCGATATAGTTACGCTGTCCGATCGACCCTCGATCGTTACGCTGAAAAATTCTTTATTAATTAACTAATTATTTGACAAGGATCCGTCAATGTTGGTTTTCAGCCATCGTTTCGCCCCGCTTTGCCTTTACAGCTTCATTTTCATAACCGCTATATTGCCGTTAAAAACACTTGCCGTAACGCCCGCTAACGAACCGCTGATTTTGCAGCGGCAAAATGCCCTGGAGCAGCAGTTGCGGCCCACAGTGCCGGACGTACGCCTTACGCCACCGGCCTCAGGTTTCAGTCGGCTGGTCTTTCCCCAGGAAAAACCCTGTTTCCCACTGAACCGGGTCGTTCTGAAGGGAACAGGCGCGTTACCGCACTGGCTGCCTTTACAGCGGATCGCCGGTCAGGCTGTTGGTCACTGTCTGGGCGGGAAAGGCATTAATCTGCTGATGAGCGCGCTGCAAAACCGCCTGATCGATCACGGCTACATCACGACTCGTGTGCTGGCGCCTTCACAGGATCTGAAAAGCGGCGAGCTGAAGCTGAGCATCCTGGCGGGAAAAATTCGTCAGGTGATGCTGACGCCGGAAAGCAACCGCTATTTCACTCTCTACAGCGCTTTCCCGGCCCACGCCGGAGACCTGCTGGATCTGCGTGATATCGAACAGGGGCTGGAAAACCTGCAACGGCTGCCTACGGTGCAGGCCAGTATGGAAATCGTTCCGGGTAAAGCACCGGGAGAAAGCGATATAGTGCTGCATCGACAGCAAAGCAAAATGTGGCGCGCTGGCGTCTCGCTGGATGATTCTGGCACCCGCAGCACCGGGCGTTATCAGGGCGGTCTGACGCTGTCGCTGGATAATCCTCTTTCACTCAGCGATCTCTTCTATCTTTCCGCCAGCGCTGGCCTGATCCATCACGGCGATAAAGGCTCCCGTAATTTTACCGGCCACTATTCGCTGCCTTTAGGTTACTGGGACGCAGGGATAACCGCCAACAGCTATGACTATCATCAGACGGTCGCCGGACTTAATCAGGACTATCGCTACAGCGGTAAAAGCCAGAACATCAGTTTCCGCCTTAGCCGCCTGCTGCACCGTAACGACCGTCAGAAAACCACCTTCAGCTGGGATATTCTGGCGAGGGAAACCCGAAATTATATCAACGACACGGAAATCGAGGTTCAACGTCGTCGCACGGCTGGCTGGCGTGCCGGACTTCAGCATCGCCATTATCTGCCCTGGTCCACGCTGGATGCGGGCATCAGCTACCAGCGCGGCACCCGCTGGTTTGGCGCCATCCCGGCACCGGAAGAATACTGGGGCGAAGGCACCGCGCTGTCAAAAATCCTGCAGCTTTCTGCCCAGTTGGAGACGCCTTTTACCCTGGGCAACCAGCGCTTTCGCCACAACCTGCAATACCAACGCCAGATAAGCCACACGCCACTGACGCCGCAGGATCAGCTGGCCATCGGCAGCCGCTGGACGGTACGCGGCTTTGACGGCGAACGGACGCTAAACGCCGATCGCGGGTGGTTCGTGCGGAATGATATCGCCTGGGCCACGCCGGTGCCGGCGCAGGAACTTTATCTGGGCGTTGACTACGGCGAAGTCGGCGGGAACGGCACGCAATATCTGGTCGGCAACCACCTCGCCGGGGGCGCTATCGGCATTCGCGGTTCGGCATTTAAAACAGGCTATGACCTGTTTGCTGCCGTGCCATTCTCCAGACCCGACGGCTTTAGCACCAATCCGGTGTCGCTGGGCTTCAACCTCAACTGGCAATATTAAGAGGCAGTGATGCAAACAGGGCCTTATAACATTCATTCACCCATGATCCTTGGTGGGGATATGAGTGAAGCTGAAGCTTTCGGTGCCGCCGTCTGGTTATGGATGCACTCGGCAGCGCATCGCGACTTGCCTCTCCATGCGCTGCCGACGGTGCTTCTGCCCATCATTAAACGGCAACAGTATGCATTGGTTAGCCGCGACGCCAGACCGCTGTTTTTCTTAAGCTGGATGTGGCTGGACGACGTTGCCGAGCGACGTTACCTGAAACAACCGGCGATCAGCGTGCAGGATCGTGACTGGGCAAGTGGCGAGCGGATGTGGATCCGCGACTGGATAGCGCCTTTTGGCGATACGATGGCCATGCGTCGCCTGGTCGGCAATACCCTTTTCCCCGAGTGCTGCTTTCGTGCGCTCTATCACCGCGGGGCTGAAAAAGGTCAGCGGGTCATGAATTTCAAAGGCGATCGTATCAGTCATCAGCAGGCCAGAGCCTGGCGTGCTGCACATCCGCTGTCTGTTCCCGTTACAGAAATGCCAGTAAGGACGCTGTCATGAATAAGAACCTCTACCGTATTGTTTTCAACAAAGCACGCGGCCTGCTGATGGTCGTGGCGGATATTGCCGGTGCAGGCCGGGCGGGCGCATCGCCGTTTTCATCCGGTACCGGCCATACCCTCAGCCAGCTGATTGGTAAGGTTCATGGCGTGAGTTTTGCCCTGCTGCTGGCGCTGGGAGCTGTTCACCCCGTGCAGGCAGGTATCGTCGCCGATGGCAGTGCGCCGGGCGGCCAGCAACCCACCATTATTCATAGCGCCAACGGTACTCCGCAGATCAATATCCAGACCCCCAGCGCCGCCGGTGTTTCCCGCAATGTCTACAGCCAGTTCGATGTGGATAAAAAAGGCGTGGTGCTCAATAACTCACACGCCAACACCCAAACGCAAATTGCCGGAATGGTCAGCAACAACCCGTGGCTGGCAAAAGGGGAAGCGAAGGTCATTCTCAATGAGGTCAATGCACGCAACCCAAGCCAGCTGAACGGCTTTATTGAGGTTGCCGGGCAGAAGGCGCAGGTGGTGATTGCTAACCCGTCGGGTATCACCTGCAACGGCTGCGGCTTTATTAACGCAAACCGCGCCACGCTGACGACAGGTCAGGCGCAGATGAATAATGGTCACCTGACAGGATACAACGTTGGCCGCGGCGAAATTGTTATTCAGGGCAACGGACTCGACAGCAGCCAGCAGGACAGCACCGACCTGATTTCGCGCGCCGTCAAAGTGAACGCCGGTATCTGGGCAAATGAACTGAATGTAACGACCGGGCGTAATCAGGTCGATGCCGCACATCAGCGCATTGATAAAAAAGCGGATGACGGCAGCGCCCGGCCACAGCTGGCGATTGATGTTTCGCAGCTTGGCGGCATGTATGCCAACAGCATTCGCCTGCTCGGTACAGAATCCGGCGTCGGCGTTCACAATGCCGGGGCGCTGGGCGCGTCGGCCGGTGATGTTGTTGTCAATGCCGACGGTAAGCTCATCAACAGCGGCGCGATAAATGCGTCGCTAAATATAAATCTGGCCGCATCGGCGACGGTGGATAACCAGGGTAATATTTATGCGGCGGGCAATACGGATATCACCAGCCAGGCCAGCCTCAGTAACACCGGCCTTATTGCCGCAGGCGCAGACGCCCGCATTTCGGCAGGCAATATTAACAGCGGCGCGCAGAGCGTACTCGCGGCCGGCGTTGCCAGCGACGGCAGGCTGGCATCGACCGGGAATTTAACGCTGACCAGCCGGGGTGAATTAAAGGCGCGCGGGCAAAATATGGCAGGCGGACAGGTGAACGCCAGCGCCACGTCTGTCGATCTCAGCGGCAGCCAGACGTATGGTGACAGCATCAGCTTGCAGGCCAGTCACGGTGATATCAGTACCGCAAACGCCAATCTTTCCGCCTCGCATCAGCTGACGGCCAGCACACGCGGAACGCTCAACAACGACGGCGGAAAAATTGCCGCAGACCAGCTTAACCTGACAGCGAACCGCCTTTCGAACCAGAAAGGCACGGTGCAGCAGCTCGGACAACAGGATCTGCAACTCTCACATGCCGGGGGCATCAACAACCGTGAAGGCGCCCTCGCCAGCAACAGCAAAAATCTGACCCTGAACAGCACCACGCTGGATAACCAGCAGGGAACAATTCTTCATGCCGGAGACGGCCAGCTTACGGTTAATACCGGCAAGCTGGACGGCGCACGGGGCACGTTGATCGGCAACGGTGCATTAAGCCTGAGCGGTGCGGTACTCAACCTGGATAATACCGTGACGCAGGCAACGGGAATTACGCTTTATGCCGACACGGTTTCACACCATTCAGGCCAGATGACGCAAAGTGGCAGCGGGCCGATGAACCTCAACGTCACCGGACTGTTAGATAACCTGGACGGTGCTGTCACCTCACAAGGCGCATTGTCGCTTAACGCCGCGCAGCTGAATAATCAGCAAGGCCGGCTGATTGCCGCTGACCAGAATAATCTGCAACTGACGCTTGACGGCGCGTTGAATAACCGCGCGGGCATTATTGCCGCCGGTGGAGATTTAACGTCGCTGAGCGGCGCGGTTGATAACAGCGGCGGCCTGATCCAGTCGGGAGCAGCGTTAGATCTCAACAGCCGTGGCGCAACCGTACTCAATGCTGACAGCGGTATTCAGGGCGGCATCATCAGCGCGGGCAGCATGAAGCTGGCAACGGGAGACATTGATAACCACAACGGGCAAATTGCGGCGCAATCGCTGACGGCCACCACGGGTAAGGTGAATAATCAGGCAGGTAAGTGGCTGGCCGATAAGGCCATATCCCTGAGCAGCGGCGCGCTGGACAATCAGTCAGGCCGGCTGCAATCCGGCGGTACATTAGCGCTCGATACCCACAGCCAGCGCATCGATAACACTTCCGCCGGGCAGATTGTCGCCACGGGCGTATTGTCTGTTAACAGCGGTGAACTGGACAACCGCAGCGGGAAAATAGTGAGCGGTGACGATAGCTCGCTGCGGACGTCTTTGCTCAATAATGATGGCGGTCAACTCTCTGCGCTGGGCGATCTTTCACTGACCAACCAGGGTGTGCAGAACAACGACAGCGGTCTGATCCAGAGCGCTAAAAATCTGCTGATTGATACGCAAGGGGCGGTGCTGAGTAACAACAGAAGCGGCAGCACCGGCGGCATCACCAGCCAGGGCACCCTGACCGTTAAAGCCGGAGCGCTGGAAAATCAGCAAGGCGCGATGATAAGCAATCAGCAAATAACCCTCACTGCTGAGAATGTGGATAACCAGCAGGGACAGATTGTGGCCCTGGGCGATATCGTTGCCACCAGCTGGGCGCTGGACAATCAAAGAGGCACCCTACAGTCCGGGCAAAACGTGCGGTGGAATACGCAGGGTTTTACGTTGAACAATCGGGGCGGCACGCTGAGCGCACAAAACCGGGTGTCACTGGATACCGCTGATTTCGACAATCAGCAGGGAGTGCTGGCATCCGGTGGCGCAATGTCACTCACCGCTGGCGCTTTCGATAACAGCCAACAAGGGCACATTGCCAGCAAAGGCTCGCTGGATCTGACGACCCAGAGGCTCAGTAACCGTCAGGGACAAATCCAGTCACTGGGGGACATGGTCCTCAGCGCGGCGCAGTCGGTGATTGATAACGGTGCCGGCCTCATCCACGGTGCGGCCAATGTCACCCTCAACGCCGCACAGGCGCTTAATCAAAATACCCGTGCCGTCAGCCTGGGGATCCAGGGCAGCACTGTAACCCTCAATGCCACCGATCTGGATAACAGCAACGGGCAAATTCTGGCCGACGACGGCCTGAATTTAAACCTCGGCGGAGAACTGAACAACAGCACAGGTTTGCTCAGTTCGCAAAACAGTCTGAACGCACAGGCTCAGCAGATTATTAACAGCGCCGGTGATATTGAGGCGGGCACACTTATCCGCCTCTCCGGCGACGCAATGACTGGCGACGGTAAACTCTTATCGCTGGGCGACCTGACGCTCACGCTGGCGAAGGACTTGCTCAACACCGGCAGCATCCAGGCCAACAACAATCTGAGCCTGACCACTCAAGGCAATCTGATCAACCAGGCATTGATCCTGGCAGGCCGCGTCCTCACCCTGTCGGCAAACAATGTCTTCAACGGCGCGGCGGCAGAAATCAACGCAGGAACCACGCAGGTGAATGCGGCACATGCCGTATCCAACTCCGGGCTTATCGACGGTTTTTACACCCGCATCAACGGGGAAACCGTCAGTAATATTGGCAGCGGGCGCATCTACGGTGACGCGCTGGCGATTAGCGCGGGAACGCTGAACAACCTGGCGGAGAATGGGCAAGCGGCTACGATTGCTGCCCGGCAAAGGCTGGATATTGGCGCCACCACCATTAACAACCGCGATCGCGCACTGATCTACAGCGACGGGCTGATGGCCGTCGGCGGCGCGCTCAATAGTGACTATCAGGCCATCGGTCAGGCCGCGACGCTGAACAACCACAGCGCGACCCTCGAATCTGCAGGGGATATGGCGCTAAATATTGCCAATATCAACAATATCAATGACCACTTCTCACTGGAGAACGTACTGGTTTCTCAGGAAGATATCTCTGAGTATGAGGTCGCTCGTCTGAAAAATGGCGTGCGCTATAACGACAAAGATTACACCATTTACATCTATCAGGATGAGGTCAATATTCTTTGTATTGAAGGCGTTATTTGTCATACCACAGACGGCGATCGCTTCACCCATTACGCCTACACCCGCACCATCACCGAAGATCGGGTTAAAGAAAGTGACCCGGCGAAGATTATTGCAGGCGGCAACCTCAGCATCAATGCTAATGATCTCCTTAACGACAAGAGCCAGATTGTTGCCGGTGGCGCGCTGGCGCTTCAGGGGACCACTATCAATAACGTGGAAGTGGAAGCCAACCGTCAGACGAAAGATGTCGGTAAAGCAATCTTCTATTCCCGTCATCAAGACAAAGGCGGCGACTCATCAAAAGTTGATACCACAGATTACGTACCGCCCACGGTGATCCAGGCTATCGCCCTTAAACCCAGCACGGTGCAGGAATATACTCAGGGGCAAGGCAGCGGTCTGACTGTTTCCGATCGCCAGAACAGCGACATCAGCGGCATTGTTCAACATGCGGATAACCTGAATATCCTGCCTGATGCCGGGCCGAACGCGGGCAGTTTATTAGCAGTCATGCCGGGTGCGGTGACCCTGCCCGCAGGTAAAACGTTTGAAGTGAAAACCGGGAGTTCGGGCAGTGTCGTTCGCGCCATCGGGCCAAACACCCGCCTGCCGGATAACAGCCTGTTCCGCACGCACCCGGAAAACACCAGCCCTTATCTGGTGGAAACCGATCCGCGCTTTACTAACCAGAAAAAGTGGCTGGGCTCCGATTACATGATGGATGCCTTTACCAGCAATGCTGACAACGTCCTCAAACGCCTGGGCGATGGCTATTATGAACAGCGGCTGATTCGGGAACAGATCATTGCCCTGACCGGGCAGCGCTATCTTAAGGGTGCGCAAAATGATGAAGAGCAGTATAAGGCGTTGATGAACGAAGGTATCGCCTTCGGTCAAAAATATAACCTGACGCTCGGCGTGGCGCTGAGCGCCGAGCAGATGAGTCACATGACAGGCGATATGGTCTGGCTGGTTGCTCAGACCGTCCAGCTTGCCGATGGCAGCACGCAGCAAATACTGGTACCGCAGGTTTACGCTATGGTTCAGGCGGGTGATGTGGACGGCAGCGGCGCACTGCTGGCCGGTAAAAATGTCAGTCTGAACCTGAGCGGCGATTTGATTAACAGCGGACGTATTACCGGGCAGCAAAATACCCAAATCCTGGCTGACAATATTAATAACCTGGGCGGGCTTATCCAGGGGAATGATGTCGCCGTGCACGCACGCACGGATATCAACAACGCAGGCGGGATATTCTCAGGTAATAGCAGTCTCTCGATCCTTGCTGGCCGTGACATCAACGCAATCACGACTACGCGCAGCGCAGAGAGCGCCGGTGGCGACTTTGCCCGCAACACTATTGACCGCGTGGCGGGTTTTTACGTCGCGCAGGCTAACGGCACGCTGGCGTTGCAGGCCGGGCGAGATATTAATCTTCAGGCCGCGCAGGTAATCAACAGCGGCGAAGGAGGCACGACGTCCGTTGTGGCGGGCCGTGACCTCAATCTGAATACGGTGACCTCCGGAAGTAAGGACAACCTCAACTGGGGCGATAACTGGCTGCACCAGTCCACCAGCCAGCAGATTGGCAGTGAGGTGACCGGCGCGGGTGATGTACAAATGGTCGCCGGAAATAATGTGAACGTGACGGCAGGTAATATCTCCGCCAGCCAGCAGCTCAGCGTGACCGCAGGCAATGACATCAACCTTCAGCACGGCATCGATACTGAGACCTTCGATCAGCATTATAAAGCCACGGGCAGCAGTAGCTTTGGCTCCAGAACCACCACTGAAGTGCGCGATACCTTCAGCAACCAGACCGCCAGCGGCAGCCTGCTGAGCGGAGACAGCGTAAACGTGAAGGCCGGGCACGACCTGACCGTCACCGGCAGCAACGTGGTCGGTACGCAGGATGTCAGTCTTGCCGCCGGGAACGACCTGAACATTCAGGCTGCTACCACTGAGCAGCAAGAATCTCACTTCTACAGCGAGAAGAAATCGGGCCTTTCCAGCACGGGCGGCATTGGTGTGAGCATAGGGACAAACAGCCTGAAAACCACCGATGATGGCAAAACCCTGAGCAGCACGGGCAGCACCATCGGCAGCACGCAGGGTGGCGTTAATCTGACGGCCGGTAACACGCTGACCGTGAAAGGTTCAGACGTGCTGGCAGGAAAAGACATCAGCCTGAGCGGCAAGGAGGTCAGCATCCTCGCGGCGGAAAACCAGTCTTCACAAACGCATAAAACGGAGCAGAAGCAGAGCGGCCTGACGCTGGCGCTTTCCGGCACGGCGGGCTCGGCGCTTAACGCGGCGGTGACCACGGCTAAGCAGGCCAGTGAAGAGAGCGATGGCCGCGTGGCAGCGTTGCAGGGCATGAAGGCAGCGCTGAGCGGCGTGAGTGCGACCCAGGCCGCACGGCTGGACGCGGCGAAGGGGGACGACCCGGCGAACAATGCGACCGTCGGCGTCAGTGTTTCTTACGGCAGCCAGTCGTCAAAATCTGAAAGTTCACTGACACAGACCACGCAGCAGGGCAGCGGCCTGACGGCGGGCGGCAACCTGAGCATCACCGCGACAGGAAGCAGCGTGAAAGGTCAGGACGGCGATATCACCGTGCAGGGCAGCCAGCTTCAGGCCGGTAAGGATATGCAGCTGTCGGCAAACCGCGACGTGAACCTGCTGTCGGCGGAGGAAAGCAGCAGCACGCGCGCCACCAACAGCAGCAAAGGCGGCAGCGTGGGCGTGGGCATCACCGCCGGTTCGGGCGGCACCGGCTTTAACGTCTCGGCGAGCGTGAACAAAGGCAAAGGCCACGAGAACGCGGACGGCGTCAGCCATGTGGAAACCACGCTTAACGCGGGGAGCAACGTCAGTATCACCAGCGGCCGTGATACCGCCCTGACCGGTGCGCAGGTGAACGGCGAGGCGGTGAAGCTGGAGGTGGGCCGCAACCTGACGCTGACCAGCGAGCAGGACAGCGAGACCTTCGACTCGAAGCAGCAGAATGTCGGCGCGGGAGCGGGCTACACCTTCGGGGCGGGCACGGCAACGGCGAGCGTGAACGCGTCGCGGGGCAAAATGAGCAGCGACTGGCGGTCGGTGACGGAGCAGACAGGTATTTTCGCCGGTCAGGGCGGCTTTGATATCACCGTTGGGGAGCATACGCAGCTGGACGGCGCGGTTATCAGTTCGACGGCAACGGCAGACAGGAACAAACTCGACACCGGCACGCTGGGCTGGAGCGACATTGAAAACCACGCGGAATACAAGGTTGAGCACGCGGGGGCGGGTATCAGCACGGGTGGTTCCATCGGCAGCCAGTTCGAAGGAAACATGGCGAGCAATATCCTGGCGGGCCTGAACGGCTCGGACAGCGCCAGCTCCACCACCCACTCTGCCGTGAGCGAAGGCACGATAGTTGTTCGCGATGAAGCAAATCAGCAACAGGCTGTTGCAGAGCTGAGCCGCGACGTGGAAAATGCCAATCCGGGGCTGGAAGTAATCTTTGATAAAGAGAAAGAGCAGAACCGGCTGAAGGCGGCGCAGCTCGTGGCTGAAATCGGCAGTCAGGCAATGGATATTGCCAGGACTGAGGGACAGATAGCCGGGGAGAAAGCGAAGCGTGACCCGCAGGCGCTTGCGGCGGCCAGAGAACAGCTGGCGGCCTCCGGCAAGCCGTTCACGGATGCGGACGTGGCGAAGCAGGCTTACAATACGGCAATGGCGCCGTTCGGCACGGGAAGCGCGCTGCAACAGGGTATTCAGGCAGCGACGGCGGCGATACAGGGCCTGGCGGGCGGTAACGTGGCTCAGGCCATCAGCGGCGCGGCAAGCCCTTACCTGGCTGAACAGATACACGTCCTGACGGAAGGTAATCCGGAAGCGAAAGCGATGGCTCATGCGGTCGTCGGGGCGGTAGCGTCTTACGCGTCCGGCAACTCGGCGCTGGCAGGCGCGGCGGGCGCGGTCAGCGGCGAGCTGATGGCCGGGCTGGTGATGAAGCAGCTGTATCCGGGTAAGGAAGTCAGCGAGCTGACGGAAACGGAGAAGCAGACCATCAGCGCGCTGGGCACGCTGGCGGCAGGGCTTGCCGGAGGCGTCGCTGGTGACAGTGCGGGGAATGCTGTGGCGGGGGCGCAGGTTGGTAAGAATGCGGTTGAGAATAATTTACTCGGCGGTAGTGAAGATGCTCAGGCTGCATGGATACGCCAGCATGGAATAGACATGGCAAGTTGTGCCGATGCGCCGGGTTCTGCAAGCTGCCAGAAAGCGATGAATGAACGAGATGCTGTTGGGCTGGCACTGGCAACGGGAAGTGTAGCGTTGCTACCTGGTGGTGCTCAGGCAATGTGGGGACTGGGTGCGGGCGCGAATGCAGGTATCGGTTATTTGGCGGATGGCACGATAGATCCGGCAAACGCAGCGATAGCGGGTTGGGTGAATGTTATCAGCATGGGTAATGGCCTGGCGGGTACCGTGGGCTGGAACGCCGCAGGTGGTGCGCTGGGTAACTGGATTGATGACAAAGATCCACTGTCTGGTGCGCTCATCAATGGTGCTGGATCTGGTATCGGCTATGGCATTGGTAAAGGGCTCTCATGGGGAGTTAATGCCGGGGCAAACTGGTGGAAAGGTGGCTGGGATCCGAAATTCAATCCAACGCTTCAAAAATATACTGATATTAAAGGAGGATTTGGGATTTCAAAAGAAATAACACCCAGCAATGTTCCCAGTTCTTTTGGGGACTTAGGTGGTTCTGTTTTCTCTGAAGTAACAGGTAAAGGAATCGAAAAAATATCATCTCCAAGCAGTAATGGAGATAAAAAATGATCAATATCCTTTTCACTTTATTTTCAATCTTGGCAGGGATACTTTTAGCTGAAATTGCATATGTTTTTTTACTTATCATTGAGTATGTGATGCTTGGAAGTTTTAATTTTGACCTGACATCAGCATGGCACTACCTGAAAGTTGGGGCCGGTGGAGGAGGTATAATGGGAGTAGGGATTGCCATGCTTCGATATTTTGGGGTTAAAGGTTTTTAATATTTGTTGCGTACAACAACGCGATGGCGCCGTTCGGCACCGGCAGCGCGCTGCAACAGGGTATTCAGGCAGCGACGGCGGCGATACAGGGCCTGGCGGGTGGCAACATCGGTCAGGCCATCAGCGGTGCGGCAAGACCTTAACTGGCGGAGCAAATCCATACCCTGACGGAAGGTAACCCGGAAGCGAAAGCGATGGCCCACGCGGTCGTCGGGGCGGTAGCGTCTTACGCATCCGGCAACTCGGCGCTGGCGGGCGCAGCGGGCGCGGTCAGCGGCGAGCTGATGGCCGGGCTGGTGATGAAACAGCTGTATCCGGGTAAAGACGTCGGTGACCTGACTGAAACGGAGAAACAGACCATCAGCGCGCTGGGCACGCTGGCGACAGGTCTTGCCGGAGGCGTTGCTGGTGACAGTACCGGTAATGCTGTTGCCGGGGTGCAGGCTGGGAAAAACTCGTCCGAAAACAATAACCTTTCAATGCCAGGCGGGCTAATGGGATACGGCCAGGCAGCTTCAACGCAGGGAATCTCAATGATTGATGCCGGAGCAACCATGGAAGAAACCAGTGCCGCGCTGAGTAAGAATGCGAAAGGTGATTTACCGGAAGGCGCAAATATTACTAAAGCCATTGTTGAGGGTTATAAAGATGGCGTACTGATTTGATAAACAAAATTAAGAGCCGAAAATCTCCCCCGTCAGATCCTCAATAAACAGGGATCCCGGCCAAAGCGCCGGGATTTTACCTTATAACCAGTCCGTTACCTCAGACAGGCCGCCACTCAATCGTCCCTTCCGGGATTTTACAGGGCCGCTTTTGCGGCGTGGCAATTACCCGGATAAACTCCTCAACCTGCCGTTGCTTGTGAGCCGAAAGCTTTTTACAGGCCTTACGCAGCGTGCTTACTACCTCCGGTTCGGTGGGCAGTTCCGGCGCGGGTTCACACATGCTCAGGATTAGACAGCCCGGCAAAACCCGCACCTCAACCGCCTGCCCGGTCGCAAACCCCGCCTCTTCCAGCCAGTGACCTTTGAGGTTAATGCTGGGGCACTGGCTGTAGTATGTGGTCATACCGGTTGAACGATTTTCGTGACGTATGCTGGTATATCCCACTTTCAGTTTACGTAATGCTTTGGAAATACCCGCCTCTGGCTTAATATCATGCTCAGCCATGATCAACTCCTTACTAGTTGCTTGTGGTTAGCGGCGGTAAAGGGGTCCAGCCCAATATCGCCGCGCTAAAAATCATCTATCCACTTTTACTCTTCCTGCTTTTACCTGTTTAAATATACACCCTCCCCCCATGCAAACTCACTGAAAAGACAATATTAAAATGCGAGGCGACTCGGAAAAATCAATTATTCTCCCCTACCCTTTCAGACTGAGACTAACCTGCAAAGCGGCAAGGATTATCAGCATTCCGCGCTATAAAGCACAGGATAAAGTTCAGGTCGGTTTCCGCACCAGTATTATAAATAACACATACCGTTAAGCCCCCTGTTTTTATCCTGCATCAGGCGAGATGGCCTGTTTAAAACTCTATATAAATCGCATTTTACATAATTAACTTTCAAGTCAGTGATTTGTGACAGTAGGATAATCGACACACAATAAGTATAAGCATTTTAAAATAATAACAAATTATGCCATTTACGTTAAGTAATGCTATTTTTTTGTTAAAAACCAAGCAAAACAACAGAAAATCCAGACAAAGGTTATTGATTATTATGACAAAAAACAATGAAATAAAAATAAGACTTGGATCATAATTTAAATCTCACCCTTCCCAAAGCAAATATCACCATGTTATTATGCAGCTGTTTCAGCAGAAATACAGGCATCTTCAATCTTTATAGTAAGCACGCCCTTTAGCTGAATCTGTAACACAATGTCAATTTTAAATTAAGGATGATTTATGAAAAATCTGGCTATTGTCAGCATTGTTTTTGCAACTCTGGGTTTCAGCGCGACCGCGAATGCCGATCAACAGACCTTCAGCATCGGTTACGCACAAAGCAAAGTGCAGGATTTTAAAAATATCAGAGGAGTTAACCTTAAATACCGTTACGAGTGGAATTCACCTTTTGGAATTATTGGCTCCTTTACTTATATGAGCGGTAAAGAAAACAGTACTTCTATGGCATACCGGGATATAATAAATAACCATATCGATTTAAAATATTACTCTTTCGCAGCTGGCCCAACATATCGTTTCAATGAGTATATCAGCGCCTATGGATTATTAGGGGTAAATTATAACAAGCTGGATTATCGCTCAAAGTGGAATAATTATGAGGGTGACAGAGGGTATATTAACAAGGGAGAAGAGTCCGGCAATCAAAATAAAGCCTCTCTGATGTACGGCATCGGCCTGCAAATCAACCCGGTAGAGTATCTGGCCATTGATATCGGTTATGAAGGCTCTCGCCTTAATGCTGGCGATAAAAACCATTCTGTCAACGGTTTTAATATCGGCCTCGGCTATAGCTTCTAACGCCTGATATTTTCGCCATTAAATTATAAATCGCGCTTTCAAAAATGCCGGAGGATTTTTGCATCCGGCATTGTCCCGTTAATAATAGCTTTCCGCGCGTTTCATTAAAAAATGACCGCTACCAAAAGATAGCGGTCTTTTTATGCCACAAAGCTTTTACGCAGACTGATGCTCAATAGCCTGCTGGCTTTCAATTGCCTGCTGGCCGTGAGTGATAGGGATACGGCGAGGTTTTTCGCTTTCAGGGATTTCCTGATACAGATCCACAGCAAGAATGCCGTCCTGCAGTTTCGCGCCGGTGACTTTTACATGCTCCGGCACCGTGTAGCTAAGACGGAAGTCGGCACGGCTGATGCCACGATGCAGCCAGCCATTTTCTGCGCTTTCCGTTTCTTTCTGCTCTTCCCTCTTACCGGAAATGGTTAGCTGTCCGCCTACCGTTTCAATAGACAGCTCGCTCTCTTTCCAGCCGGGTACGCTCACCGTCAGCGCATAGCGATCTTTATCTACGCGACGAATATCATAGGCGGGCGTAGCGGCTACGGGCGTGTCGCCGGTCAGCTGGCTGAACAGCCGATCCATACGGTTGAAACGGTCTGAAAACAGCGCGTCGCTTAAAGAAGGGATCAGGGAGAAGTTGCGTACGGTCATCATCATAACCTCCTGAATACAGTCTCTATTCAAAAGCTCATTTCGGGCAGGTTCGCCGCCTGCTCGTAAGTAAAATAGGGTCGGCCGAACCTATTTCAAGCGTTGCAAATAAAATTTTTTACCGCCTGTTTGCCATCGTCGCCCTGAGTCTGACGCATAAAAAAACCTGAGCCGGGCGTGCTGCCGGACTCAGGCTTTTTCAGGGTGGCAGGCGGAAATGCTGTTCGCTTTCCGGCCTACGCCTTGATTCTTTTCTTCACCAGCGTCCAGCTGATCAGCAGCAGGGCTATCCAGCCAATACCGACGTAAAGCGATACGCGGGTATCCGGGAAGTAGCCAATCAGGCCGATAATAAAGAACAGGAACAGGATACCGACGATGGCCGTGAATATCCCGCCAGGCATGGCGAACTTCAGCTCTTTCGCCTGCGCGGGCGTCAGCGTGCGGCGGAAGCCAATCTGGGCAAACAGGATCATAATCCATACCCAGACGGTGGCAAACGTCGCCAGCGAGGCGATCACCAGGAAGACTTTCTCCGGCATCAGGTAGTTCAGGTATACCGCAATCAGCATCGCTAACATCATCACCAGCACGGTGATCCACGGAATACCACGGCGTGAGACGGTGGCGAAAATTTTAGGCGCATGGCCCTGCTCCGCCATACCGTGCAGCATCCGGCCAACGCCGAAAACATCGCTGTTAATCGCCGAAAGCGAAGCCGTAATCACCACAAAGTTCAGAATGGCTGCCGCAGCGGCTATGCCCATATGCTGGAAAGTGAGGACGAACGGGCTACCGTTGGTGCCAACCTGGTTCCAGGGATAGATGGACATAATCACAAACAGCGTGCCGACATAAAACACCAGGATACGCAGCGGCACCGTGTTAATCGCACGTGGGATCGACGTGGCGGGATCTTTCGCTTCACCAGCGGTAATGCCGATAATCTCAATACCGCCATAGGCAAACATCACGATTTGCAACGACAGCACCATGCCGATAACGCCGTGCGCAAAGAAGCCGCCGTTAGTCCACAAATTGCTGATGCCGGTAGGCTGGCCGCCGTTGCCGATGCCCCAGAAAATAATACCGATGCCTGCCACAATCATAATAATGATGGTGGCGACCTTGAACAGCGACAGCCAGAATTCTACCTCGCCAAACACTCTTACCGTGGCCAGGTTAATCGCGCCGATAATCAGCACCACGCTCAGCACCCACACCCAGTGCGGCACGTCGGGGAACCAGACGCCCATATAGATGCCGAAAGCGGTGACGTCGGCAATGGCGACGATCAGAATTTCAAAGCAGTAGGTCCAGCCGGTGATATAGCCAGCCAGCGGGCCAAGATAATCCTGAGCATAGCGGGAGAACGAGCTGGCCTGCGGGTTGTTCACCGACATTTCGCCCAGCGCGCGCATGATGATATAGGCGATAGCGCCGCCGATAATATAGGCGAGGATCACGCTTGGCCCGGCCATTTTCATTGCGTCAGCCGAACCGTAAAACAGACCCGTGCCGATGGCCGAACCGAGCGCCATAAAGCGGATGTGGCGGGTACTCAGTCCCTTTTTGAGCGTATTATTTTTCATCTTTCATTCTGCTTAAACTCTGTCAACTTCTCCTGCCGGAGATCGGGCAGGAGAAGGTATCACACTTTTACTGCTGGTGCGCATTCACCTGCGCGCGTCCCATAACGCGATCGCAGATGGCCACGACGACCAGTATTGCCAGCGAAGGCGGCAGCCAGGCCAGGCCCTGCTCGGCCAGCGGCAGATTGGCCGTAAATGCAGGCAACGCATCCTTAAAACCGGTGGTTTTGATAGCGTCGATAACGCCGAAAATCAGGCTCACCAGCATGGTCGGTGCGATAATACGCGTACTCTTGTTCCACCAGCGCAGCGTAAAGCTCAGCAAAATCAGCACGATGCAAGGCGGATAGATAGCCGTCAGCACGGGTATAGAGAACTGGATCAGCTGGCTCAGCCCCAGGTTGGACACCAGCATCGAGAACAGGCCCAGAATAAATACCAGCTGGCGATAGGTCAGCGGCAGATACTGCTGGAAGAACTCGGCACAGGCGCAGGTCAGGCCAACCGCCGTCACCATACAGGCAACAAAAATCAGCGCCGCCAGGAACAGGCTACCCAGGTCGCCGAAAGTATGCTGCACATAGGCGTGCAGAATAGCAGCGCCGTTGGCGTTCTGATCGACTATAGAGGCGCTGTCGGAACCCAGTTTAAACAGAGCAAGGTAAACCAGCGTCAAACCAACCCCGGCGATCAGGCCCGCGATAATGGTATAGCGCGTCAGCAGACCGGCTTCGCTGACGCCGCGAGAACGCGCCGCGTTAACGATAACGATGCCAAACACCAGCGCGCCCAGCGTATCCATCGTCAGATAGCCGTTAATAAAGCCGCTGGAGAAAGCGCCATGCTGATAAGCATCGGTAGCCGGTGCCAGGCCGCCCGCTGGCCAGATCAGCGCGGCGATGCCCAGTACGGCCAGCGCCACGATCTTCAGCGGTGCCAGGATATGCCCGACGGTATCCAGCAGCTTGCCCGGATAAAGGGAGATACCAATGACCAGCGCGAAATAGACCAGGCTGTAAATAAACAGCGGCAGCGGGCTGTCGCCGGTCATCGGCGCAATACCCACTTCAAAAGAGACGGTCGCGGTGCGCGGCGTGGCGAACAGCGGGCCGACGGCCAGATAGCAGACGGTGGCCAGCACGATGCCCGCCGCTTTGCCAATCGGCGAGCTGAGCGCATCGATACCGCCCCCCACGCGCGCCAGCGCGACAACGGTGATAACCGGCAGGCCGACGGCGGTCAGCAAAAAGCCAAGCGCGGCGATCCAGACGTGTTCCCCGGACTGAATACCCACCATCGGCGGGAAAATAATGTTACCGGCACCCACAAACAGGGCGAATGTCATAAAGCCCAGCGCGAGGATGTCTTTAGAAGTTAAACGATTTGTCATAAGGCCCGTACTGATGTTGAGTGAAATCGCGATGTCGGTTCCGTTTCCCCGTGCGCTTTCAGCGCCCGATCTTTTGCCACGGCGGATAACTGCCTGACAGAAATACCGGCGCGTTTGCGCTATTTATGATCTTTTATACAGGGAGATAAATAAAACGGCGGTAAGTAAAACGTTTATAGCGGAGAAAGGCAATACGGGATCGAGAAAGCAGAGTGATATAGCGTAGAAATTGCTTAAGCCAGATAATCACTTCAGATTACAGGCGAGATGCCTTACATGATTTGTATTTTTTTTGAACTTCCCGGCGTTATTTTCTGCATTATTTTGCCAATGGATGCACAAAAGGCGCGTATAAACGCGCCTTTTGCATCTTTTGCCCGGCTTACCAGACCTGTTTAGCGATATCCACCACCAGGCGCAGCTTGGCCCACTGCTGCGCTTCGGTCAGGCTGTTGCCCTCTTCCGTAGAAGCAAAGCCGCACTGCGGGCTGAGGCAGATTTGATCCAGGCTGACGAACTGCGCCGCTTCCGCGATGCGCTTCTTCACCGTTTCCGGATCTTCCAATTCGCCAGTTTTGGTCGTTACCAGACCCAGTACCACCTGCTGTTTGCCCGGTTTGATAAAGCGCAGCGGCTCAAACCCGCCAGAACGCTCGTTGTCGTACTCCAGGAAGAAGGCGTCGATATTCACGGTGCCGAACAGAATTTCCGCGACCGGCTCATAGCCGCCTTCGGAAATCCAGGTCGAGCGGAAGTTACCACGGCAAACATGCAGGCCCACGGTCATATCGTCCGGCTTGCCTTCCAGCGCTTTATTCAGCACCTGAGCATAGATGTTCGCCAGCTCTTCAGGATCGTCGCCGCGCTCGCGGATTTGACGCTTTTGATCTTCCGAACACAGATAAGCCCAGACGGTATCGTCCAGCTGCAGGTAACGACAGCCGGCGTCATAAAAACCTTTAATCGCATCGCGGTAAGTCAGCGCCAGATCGTTGAAGTAATCCTTCAGATCGGGATAGACATTAGCGTCAATCACTTTACGGCCGCCGCGAAAGTGCAGCACGCTTGGGCTTGGGATAGTCATTTTAGGGATAGCGTCGCCGCTGATGCTTTTCAGGAAACGGAAATCTTCCAGCATCGGATGGTTGCCGAAGCCCAGCTTGCCGGTGACCTTTACGCCGCGGGCTTTGGTCTGCACGCCGTTGAACTGAATGCCCTGCTCCGCTTCATAGCGCTCCACGCCGTCCAGGCCGTCAAAGAAATCGAAGTGCCACCACGCGCGGCGGAACTCGCCGTCGGTGACTACTTTCAGGCCGCTGGCGCGCTGGTGCTCTACCACCTCGCGGATCGCTTTGTCTTCGATCTGGCGCAGGGCGGCGGCGTCGATTTCCCCGGCCTGAAACTGCTCGCGGGCCTGCTTGATAACGGCAGGACGCAGAAAACTTCCTACAACTTCGGCGCGGTATTGGGCTGAATCTCTTTGCATGATCGGTCACTCCTGGCCTGCGCAGCGGCGCATAATTTCATGGTGAAATAGTTACTGTTTGTTATCCTGAGACATCTGGATGTCTAAATGGCTGAATGCAAGAATGTCATGAGAAAGATTCAGCGGCAAACGAGGAAATTTCATTACCCATGAAAAAAATTCATGTTGAGGGTGCTTACCCCTCCACCATTGCTCTGGCCTTCTTCAGCTGATCGTCCGACAGCGGCAGATAGCCCGCCTGGGTGACCAGCGCCTGGCCCTGCGCCGACAGCGCCTGCCGTAAAAAAGCCTTTGTCAGCGGCTCCAGCGGCTGGCCCGGCGCTTTGTTGACATAGATATAGAGCGGACGCGCGTAGGGATAGCGGCCGCTGCGAATATTCTCTACCGAAGGCGCAATCTCGCGAGCGCCGTCAAGGGCGACCGGCAGCGTTTTTACCCCGGTCATATGCGCGCCCATGCTGGCGTAGCCGATACCGTTCAGCGTGCTTGCCACCGCCTGGATCACCGCAGCGGAACCGGGATATTCGCCCACGTCGTTACGAAAATCGCCGTTGCACAGCGCCTGCTGGCGGAAGAATCCCCAGGTGCCGGAAGCGGAATTGCGGCCAAAGCGCTGCACAGGCCGCTGCGCCCATTCCTGCTGCTTAAGCTGAAGATCGCCCCAGTTGCGTACGGCAAACGTCGCGCCGCAGCGGCGGGTTACGGAGAAAATAGCGTCGAGCTGCTGAGCGTTGATGCCCTGTAGCGGATTATCCTGATTGACCACCACCACCAGCGCGTCCATCGCCACCGGCACGGCCAGCGGCGCATAGCCGTAGCGGTTCTCGAACAGCTGGCGCTCCACCGCCTGCATGGGGCGACTCATCGCGCCAAGCTGTGCGGCGCCCGCCGCCAGCGCGGTCGGCGCCGTCGACGATCCCGCAGCCTGAATCTGTACGTTAACGCCCGGATAGTGGCGGTTAAAGCTCTCCCCCCACAGCGCCATCAGCGTGCCGAGCGTATCCGAACCCACGCTGCTGAGGTTGCCCGCCAGCATCCCTTCGTTCGCGCCTGTTGCCGTGCCGCACAGCAGCAGCAGCGCCAAAAACCACTTTTTCATTTTTTTATCCGCCAGCTCAGTGAACCGCATTCTGAGCCAGTTCGTTGTTGACGATCAACCTTGCAGGCAGCGAGAAGCAGAAACAGGTTTCTTTACCCGGCTGGCTGGTAATTTCCAGACGGGCATGGTGATGGCTGAGCGCGTGTTTGACGATAGCCAGCCCCAGCCCGCTGCCGCCGGTCTGCCGCGAGCGCGCCTTATCGACGCGATAAAAACGTTCGGTCAGGCGAGGAATATGCTCGGCGGCGATGCCCGGCCCGTTGTCGCAGACCTTAAACTGCGCGCCGTGCGACGTCTTTTGCCAGCTGACGGTGATGCGCGTGCCGTCCGGCGTATGGTTGACGGCGTTATAGACGAGATTGGAAATGGCGCTGCGCAGCTGCTCATCGTTACCGAATACCCGCAGCTGCGGATCGGCGGAAAAGTGGATTTCGTGCCGCCCCTGGCTGAGCGTTTCCGCCTCGCGCTGGAGCAGCCGCAGCATCAGCGGCACATCGACTTTTTCCTGCAAATCAAGCGCGGGCGCGGCTTCGATCCGCGACAGCGTCAGCAGCTGTTTAACCAGGGCATCCATGCGGCGGGTTTGTTCCTGCATGGTATGCAGCGCCTTATTGCGCGACGGGCCTTCCAGCACCGCGTCGCTCATCATCTCCAGGTAGCCCTGAAGCACGGTAAGCGGCGTGCGCAGCTCATGGCTGACGTTGGCGAAAAAGTTGCGCCGCGCGCCTTCCAGCTGATGCATTTGCGTCACGTCGCGCGCCACCAGCAGCCACTGGCCTTCGCTATAGGGCATCACGCGGAACTCAAGATGGCGATGGCTGTTCAGCACCAGCGTCAGCGGCCGCGAGAAATCGCGCTGGCGCAGATAGAGGGTAAATTCAGGATAGCGCAGCAGGTTTAAGATATTTTGGCCGTTGTCTTCCGGCCAGCGCAGCCCCAGCAGCTGCTGCGCCAGACCGTTGCACCAGAAAATCGTGCCCTCTTCCGTGGTCAGCACCAGCGCATCCGGCAAGGATTCCGCGCCGCTGCGAAAGCGTTTAATCAGATGGCCCAGCTCTCGCCGACGACGACGGTTGCGCGCCTGCATCTGGTAAAGGCCGTAAAAAAGCGGTTCCCAGCTGCCGCGTCCGGTTGGCGGCGTGATGCTGCGGTCGATCCACAGCCAGTGGGAAAGACGAAGCAGGTTAGCAAAATGCCAGCCCAGCACGGCCAGTACGGCCAGCAGCAGCCACCACGGCAGCCCGCCGACCAGCAGACCGACAATCAGCGCTGGCAGGCAGGCGAGCAACAGCTCAAGCAGCAATCTCTTCCAGGAGAGGCGTTCCAGCACGATGAAAACTCCAGTGGGGACAATCAGTAACGCGCAGAGAAGCGGTAACCCGTTCCGCGCACTGTCTGCACCATACGATCGTGCCCGGTCAGTTCAAGTGCCTTACGCAGACGGCGAATATGCACGTCTACAGTACGATCTTCCACGTACACGTTAGTGCCCCAGACGTTATTAAGCAACTGCTCGCGGCTGTAGACGCGCTCGGGGTGCGTCATAAAGAAATGCAGCAGCTTATATTCCGTCGGCCCCATCTCCAGCGGCTGCGTTGCCGACATCACGCGGTGCGAGGAGGGATCCAGGCTCAGGCCCTGAATTTCAATCACCTCTTCCACCGCCATGGGCGAAATACGGCGCATCACCGCTTTGATGCGGGCCACCAGCTCTTTGGGCGAAAAAGGCTTGATAATATAGTCGTCCGCGCCCACTTCCAGCCCGCGCACGCGGTCTTCCTCTTCGCCGCGCGCGGTCAGCATCATCACCGGAATATCGCGGGTCATCGCCTCGCGTTTCAGATGGCGGATAAACTGAATACCGGTGCCGCCGGGCAGCATCCAGTCCAGCAGGATCAGATCGGGCCACGGCTCAATCAACAGATTAATGGCGCTGTCATAATCTTCCGCTTCTATCGGCTGATAGTCATTTTGCTCCAGCACAAAACACAACATCTCACGGATTGGGGCTTCATCTTCGACCACCAGAATGCGCTTAGCCATTATTGCTCCTGCGTTTGTGACGGAATGTCACTGGATATGCGGCGTCATTATGCGTCAGATTTATGACACTTTTATGAAAAAAGCGCCGGCTAATCATCAGTTTTATAACACTTTCAGCAGGATGGAAATGCGTAGCTGAGGTTTTTTGGCCAGGCGTTTATAATCGGCGTTTCGCTTACCTGACACTGAAGGGACGCTATGCGACTTATTCATACCGCCGACTGGCATCTGGGCCAGTTTTTTTACACCAAAAGCCGGGCGCCGGAGCATGACGCTTTTCTGACATGGCTGGTCGGACAGGTTGAGCAACATCAGGTCGATGCCGTGATCGTCGCGGGCGACGTGTTTGATACCGGCTCGCCGCCCAGCTACGCGCGCGAGCTTTACAATCGGTTTGTGGTCAGGCTGCATCAGACCGGCTGCCAGCTGATTATTCTGGCGGGCAACCACGACTCCGTCGCCATGCTGAACGAATCGCGCGAGCTGCTGGCCTGTCTGAATACGCGGGTGATTGCCGCCGCCAGCGAGGATCCGGCCGATCAGGTGCTGATGCTGAACCAGCGGGACGGTCAGCCCGGCGCGGTGCTCTGCGCTATTCCTTTTTTACGCCCCCGCGATATTACCGTCAGCAAAGCGGGTCAGTCGGGACGGGAAAAACAGCAGACGCTGCTGGAAGCGATTACTCACCACTATCAGCGCAGCTACGCGGCAGCGGTGCAAATACGCGGCGAGCTGCCGCTGCCCATTATTGCCACCGGCCATCTGACCACAATGGGCGTCACCAAAAGCGACGCCGTACGCGACATCTATATCGGCACGCTGGACGCTTTTCCCGCCCAGGCCTTTCCCCCTGCGGATTATATCGCGCTGGGCCATATTCACCGCGCGCAGCGCATCGCCGATACGGATCATATTCGCTACAGCGGCTCGCCCATTCCGCTCAGCTTTGACGAGCTGGGACGCGATAAAAGCGTGTTCCTGGTCGATTTCGCCGACGGCCAGCTACAGCAGGTCATGCCGCTGACGGTGCCGCTCTTTCAGCCCATGCAGATGATTAAAGGCTCGCTGGAAGAGATCGAGCGCCAGCTGCGCGAGATCCAGCCGCCGGAAACGGGGCAGAAAGTCTGGCTGGATATCGAAATCGCCACGCAAACCTGGCTCAACGACCTCCAGCGGCGTATCCAGGAACTGACGGAAAGCCTGCCGGTCGAGGTGGTGCTGCTGCGCCGCAGCCGCGAGCAGCGCGACAGCATTATCAGCCGGCAGAACAACGAAACCCTGAGCGAGCTGAGTGTGGAGGAAGTCTTTCAGCGCCGTCTGGCCGCCGAAGAAGAAGAGCCGGAGCGCATCGCGCGCGCCACGCTGCTGTTCAGCCAGACGCTGGCGGACATGGAGGAGCCATCATGAAGATCCTGACGCTAAGGTTTAAAAACCTCAACTCGTTGAAAGGTGAATGGAAAATTGACTTTACTGCCGAACCGTTCGCCAGCAACGGGCTGTTCGCCATTACCGGCCCGACCGGCGCGGGCAAAACCACGCTGCTGGATGCCATCTGCCTGGCGCTTTATCACGAAACGTCGCGGCTGGGTAAGCTGTCGCAGTCACAGAACGACCTGATGACGCGGGATACCTCAGAATGCCTGGCCGAGGTGGAGTTTGAAGTAAAAGGCGTCGCCTGGCGGGCGTTCTGGAGCCAGAACCGCGCACGCGGTGCCGTAGACGGCAATCTTCAGGCACCGCGCGTCGAGCTGGCCCGCTGCGACAATAACAAAATCGTCGCCGACAAGGTAAAAGACAAGCTGGAGATGCTGACCGAGCTGACCGGGCTGGATTTTGAGCGCTTCACCAAGTCGATGATGCTCTCGCAGGGACAGTTTGCCGCCTTTCTTAACGCCGACGCCAACAGCCGCGCCGAGCTGCTGGAGGAGCTGACCGGCACGGAAATCTACGGTCGCCTTTCCGCCAGCGTTTTTGAGCGGCATAAAAACGCCCGTGGCGCGCTGGAGAATCTGCGGGCGCAGGCCGCCGGGATGGCGCTGCTGGATAATGAACAGGTTCAACAACTTACGTTACAGTCAGCCCGGCTGCTGGCAGAGGAGCAGGCGCTCACTTCGCAGCTTCAGCATCGGCAGCAGCTGCTGCACTGGCACCAGCAGTACCAGACGGCGCTACAGGCAAAAGAAGCGGCCGTCGCCGGGCAGCAGGAGGTGGAAGCGGCCTGGCAGGAAGCGATGCCGCAGCTGAACCGGCTGCAACAGGCCGAACCGGCGGAAAAGCTGCGCCCTCAGTGGCTACTGCGCAATCAGCATCGGCAGGATCGGCTCGCGCTCGCTGAGCAGCAGCAGCATATCAATACGCAGCGCCAGCAGGCTCAACAGCAGCTGGACGAGCTGGCCGACGAGCTGAAAAAGGCGGAGGCGGCCCGGCAGCAGCACGAAAACGACAGGCAGCAGCAGGAGACGCTGATCGCCGAACAGCTGCTGCCGCTGGATAACCGTATCGACACGCTGGCCCAACAGAACCAGGCGCTGGAAAAAGAAGTAAGCGATTACCAACTTCATCTTAACGCGCGCCAGGCCGCGCTGCATCAGGCCCAAAACCAGCACAAGGAAAACGCGGCCCGCCAGCAGGAGCAGCAGCGCTGGCAGCAGCAGCACGCCCATTTTGCCCACTGGGGAGAATCGCTGCCGCTGTGGCGCGCGCGCTTCGAACAGCGGCAGCAAAGCGAACAGGCGCTGGCCGCGCTGCGCCAGCGTATCCACGAACAGCAGCAGGCGGTCAGCCGACTACGGCAGCAGATTGCCCAGGCGGAACAGCAGGCGCAGCCGCAGCAGGCTCAGCTTGAAGCGCAGCAAAAACAGGTCGCGGAAGCCGAAGCGGCGTTAACCAGCCAGCGGCAGCAGCGTTCCGAAGAGCAGCTACAGGCCTCGCTGACCAGGCTACAGCAGCAGCGGCCGCAGCGGCAACGCCTGGCGCTGATCGCCTCGCAGTGGCCGCCGCTGATGCAGCGAAGCCAAAGCCAGCACAACGATCGCACCGCGTTGCAGCAGCAGCTCCAGCAGGCGCAGGCCGATCTGCAAAACCTGCGTAGCGGCTGGAAAGAGAAGCGGCAGCATTTGCAGGACCTGGAAAAACGCTGCGAGCTGGAGCAGCGCATCGCCGATCTGGAGCAGTATCGCGCCCGGCTGGAGCCGGAACAGCCCTGCCCGCTGTGCGGCTCCTGCCAGCATCCCGCCGTCGCCGACTATCAGGCGCTTGAGCTTTCTGAAAACCAGCAGCGCCTTGCCGCCTTAAGGCTGGAAGTCGACCAGCTGAAGGATCGCGGCACCGCCAGAGGCGAACAGGTGAAAAGCCTGCAGGCGCAGCTGGAAAAGCTGCAGCGTGAGCTGACGGAAAGCGACAGCGAAGCGGCGCGCCTGCGCGAACAGTGGCAGAGCACGGCGCAGGCGCTGGGCCTGAGCGCTTCGCCGGACGATCTGCAACAGACCAGCGACTGGCTGACCGCTCAGGAACGCCAGGAAAGCGAAACGCAGACGCAGCTGCTGGATTTGCAGCAGCGCGCCCGCCAGCTTCAGCAGCAGAAAGATCGGCTGGCGGAAATGCAGAAAGCGCTCAGCGAGATGAAGCAGCAGCAGGAGCTGGCAGGTCAGCAACTGCTTACTTCTGTCAGAACGCAGGAAGAGCTGGAGCAGTCGCTCGCCCAGCAACAACAGCAGGCGCAGCAGCAGCATGACAGCCTGCGCGCTGCGCTGGCCGAACGGGATCTGACGCTGCCGCCGGCGGAGGAAACCGAAAACTGGCTGCATGAACGACAGAAAGAGTGGGATGCGTGGAACACTGTTGCGCAGTCGCTGACGGCTTCGGCTTCGCAGCTGACCGCGCTGGCCGCGCAGCAGCAGGCGTTGCAGGAAGAGATCGCGCGTGAACAGGCGCAGCTGATCCAGCGTGAGCAGCGCAGCCAGGCCGGTCAACAGGCGCTGGCCGTCCTGCGCGACCAGCGGCGACAGCTGTTTGGCGACAAGGTGGCGGCCGAGGTGCAGCAGCAGCTGCGCGCGCTGTCGCAGCAGCATCTTGAGCGCGGCCAGCAGCTACAGCAGCAGTGGCAGCAGCGGCAGAACCAGTTAAATACCCTGACCGGACAGCATAATTCGCTGGACGAGCAGCTGACCGTGCTGACGCACAGGCTGGAACAGGCGCAGCAGGCCTTTAGCGCGGCGCTGGAAGCCAGCGACTTCAGCAGCGAGGCGACCTTTACGGCGGCGCTGCTGGATGAAGATCGGCTGCGGCAGCTGCAGGCGCTACAGAAAACGCACGAGCAGCGACGCCAGCAGGCAGCGATCCTGCTGGCTCAGGCAGAAAAAACCCTGACGGCGCTGCCGGAAAAGCCGCAGGATCTGCCAGAAGATCCTTCTGCGCTGCACGCCGCCGTGGAGAGCCTCTCGCAACAGCTGAAAGAAAACGCCCGTCAGCAGGGCGAGACGCGACAGCAGCTCAGCAGTGATGCGGATCGCCGCGAACAGCAAAAAAACCTGCTGGCGACCATTGAGCAGGAAACGCGCCAGGTAGAAGACTGGAGCTATCTCAATCAGCTTATCGGCTCGAAGGAAGGCGATAAGTTCCGCAAATTCGCCCAGGGCCTGACGCTGGATCATCTTGTCTGGCTGGCGAACAACCAGCTAAACCGCCTGCACGGCCGCTATTTGCTCCAGCGCAAATCGCAGGAGGCGCTGGAGCTGCAGGTCGTGGATACCTGGCAGGCGGACGCGCTGCGCGATACGCGCACCCTTTCCGGCGGCGAAAGTTTTCTGGTGAGCCTGGCGCTGGCGCTGGCGCTCTCGGATCTGGTCAGCCATAAAACGCAGATCGAATCGCTGTTTCTGGACGAAGGCTTCGGCACGCTGGATGCCGCCACCCTGGACGGCGCGCTGGATGCGCTGGATGCGCTGAACGCCAGCGGTAAAACCATTGGCGTAATCAGCCATGTGGAAGCGATGAAAGAGCGTATCCCGGTGCAGATCAAGGTGCGCAAAATCAACGGACTGGGTTACAGCCGACTGGAAGTGCCGGGCTGAATCTGCCAGTAAAGCGGCGAGCCGAAAGCCTCAACAAAATGGTCGATGACCGCCCTGACGTTAAGAGGAGGATGCCGCGTATGGGGGTAAATCGCAGCGATATGCTGCGGCTCGGTAGTGATAGCGGCAGCAAAATC
The DNA here is from genome assembly GCF_030433775.1 of Erwinia sp. PsM31. Lineage (NCBI taxonomy): Bacteria > Pseudomonadati > Pseudomonadota > Gammaproteobacteria > Enterobacterales > Erwiniaceae > Erwinia > Erwinia sp. PsM31. The sequence continues at coordinate 46,851 of NZ_JARUWZ010000014.1, read as the reverse complement.
CGGCAGCAGCCTGACCAGCTCGCCCGTTTGCAGTCTGTCGCCGATCAGCCAGTCCGGGTAGAGCAGCAGCCCCATGCCCCCCAGCGCGGCGACCAGCAGCGTTTCCGCATGGTTTGACGCCAGCAGCGGCGACACGGGATAGTGGATCCACTCCCTGCCCGGCTGGCGGAAAAACCAGCGGTTCGGGCCGGACGAACCGCGGTAAACCAGACAGCGGTGGCGATGCAGTTCGTCGGGATGGACAAGCGCGCCATGCTTACGCACATACTCAGGCGAAGCGGCCAGATAATAGTATTGCGTGCCGAATACGCGGGCGTGAAAAGAAGAATCGGTCAGCGCGCCGATACGAAAGATCACATCAGCCGGTTCTTTATGCGGATCGATATAGTCATCGGTTTGCATCATCTCGATGGTCAGCTGCGGATAGCGTTCGGCTAATGCCGCGAGGCCAGGCGCGACATGCCGCTGGCCAAAGTAGATTGGCGCGTTAATCCGTACCAGACCAGAAGGCGCCAGCGTTCTTTCGTGCAGCGTTCTGCGCGCCTCCTCCATATTGCCGGTTATGCCGCGCGCATAATCGATAAATAGCCGCCCGCTTTCCGTGGGCGCTATCGCGCGGGTATTGCGATAAAAAAGCTGCTGGCCCAGCGAATCCTCCAGCTGATGGATCACGCGCGACACCTGAGAGGCGGAGATGCCCTCACGTCTGGCTACCGCCGAGAAGTTTTGCGCATCGTAAACCGCAATAAAGAGTTTTATCGCGCGCAGATTGACCGATTCCAGACCCGGCATTAATGCATTTCCTGCAAAAGTGTTTACCGCACTATAGCATTTCTATCATCTCTCGACCGCTGTAACCTTCCGCGCCTGATTAACGGGGAAATTTTGCTATGCAACTTTTATTGATTGTCCTGGTTATTGCCGGCGGTATGGGCCTGTCCGTAGAGGCAGGCCTGTTAGGGCCGCTGGGCGGAGAAGTGGGCGACCTGTGGGCAACCTTCAGTATTTTTGGCGTTGGCGCCGCGCTGACCTTTCTGCTGATGCTTTTTTTCAGCCCGCGCAACAGCCCATCGTTTTTTGCCCAGCCCGGCTGGCAGCTGCTGGGCGGCGTACTGGGGCCGATTTACGTGGTTATCCTTACCGTTGCCACGCCGACCATCGGCGTCGCGATGACCATGATCGGCATTCTTGCCGGGCAGGTGTTTAAAAGCCTGATCATCGATCACTTCGGCCTGCTGGGCACGCCGCAAAGAAAAACGGACGGCAAGCGCCTGATCGCGCTGCTATTTATTGTCGTCGCGCTGGTATTGGTGGCAAGGGGGTAAAACAATGATAACGATTTTGATGATTATTCTGGCAGTGGCTGGCGGCGCGATGCTGAGCATTCAGGCCGCGATCAACGGCCAGTTGGGCAGTAAAGTGGGCGTGTTCCGCTGCGCCTTTCTGACGTTTTCCGTCGGCGCGCTGATTACGGCTCTGCTGATCTTTTTCTTTGAACCGAAGCAGGCGGTCAGCCTGCTTGACGTGCCGAAGTGGCAGCTGCTGGGCGCGCTGTGCGGCGTTCCCTACATTGTGATTATGGTGCTGGCGGTACAGCGTATCGGGACGGCGGTCGCCACGGTGGCGGTGATCTTCGGCCAGCTAGCGATGAGTATGCTGATTGATAATTTTGGCTGGCTGGGCAACGCGGCCGTGTCGTTTTCGGCCAGTCGTCTGGGCGCCATTGTTTGTCTCGGCATCGCCCTGTTCTTTATCTACGCCAGCAACCGCAGTAAAAACGCGGCGGCCGTCGGGCGCGACTGACTAACGCCCTGCAACGTGAAAAAGCAACGGCCCGGCACGCATTCACGCGGGCCGGGCCGTTTTGCCTTCGCCAAACGGTGAATTATCAGATTTTACCGTTTTACATAGCCAGACGGCAAATCATCAAATTTCACCGTTTTGCTTAGCCAGACGGTGAACCATCAAATTTCACCGTTTTGCTTAGCCAAACGGTAAACTATCAGGCTTCACCGTTTTACTTAGCCAGACGGTAAACCGTCAGATCTTCCCGGCCTTAGCGCGCGGGCCGGGCAGAAGCGCGCCGTCGTCGCCAGCCGTCAGCAGGCGGGCGCTGGTAATGGCCGCGACATCATGGGCTTTATCCGAGACGTTGCTGGCGATCTGGTGCACGGCGGCGGCGATCAGCATCCCCAGCGCGGACTGATTGTTGTTGCTGCTCTCATTATCGGAGGCCGTCGCCGACCCGCTCCAGATCTGCTTGCCGCTGCGTAAATCCACCAGTTTTGCCGAAGCGGTCACGCGCGTTTCGCTGTCCACGATCAGGTATTTAGTGCCGTAGGTGTTGATATCGATATACAGCGCCGCGTCGGCGTTAAAAATATCGTGCAGCTTAGTGGTGGAAACGCTGCGAATATCCGTGGCGTTGTTCAGACCGTTCTGCTTAAAGGTTTCCTCAACCACCGCCACGGGGAAAACGTAATAGCCGGATTCCGCCAGCGGCTGGGTGACCAGCGAAGTAAGGCTGTGCGCCGCCGCGATATCCGTTGTGTGGTTTTCCGCAGGCAGCACCAGAATGGAAGCGGGCTTGCTGGCGCGAAACGCGCTGTAGTCATGCGGCGTTTTTTTTGCACAGCCGGTCAGCGTGATAACGGCCAGCAGAGCGGTAAAGGCGAAAAGCTTTTTCATTATTTTGCTCCCTGCTTATTACGCATCAGGAAATCCATATAAGAAGCGGACTCAGGAAAAGCCGTTTTCTCGGCGGTAAACTGTTGGAAAGCTAAATCGGGCTGGCCAGCGTTAACATAAAGTAATCCCAGCTGCGCGTGCAGGCCCGGTGCCACCGGTTTATTTTTAGCTTTCGCCTCTTCAATCACTTTATTCAGCGTAGCGATTTCTTTTTCCGGCGCGCTGCCGTTTTGATAAAAGCTGTAAAGCGAATTCTGGTAGTCGCCCCAGTAATAGATATTTTCTTTTTTCTGCGCGCAGGCGGTTAACAGCAGTGCCGTGGCAACCGCTGCGGTATATTTTATTACTCGCATTTTTTTCTCCGTTATTTAACCGGACGCCACGCGCCTGATTCCAGACCGCTGACCAGATGATTTACCGCTTCGCGTACCGCCAGGTCCATGACCTTGCCATTAAGCGTGGAGTCGTAGCTGGCGGTGCCGCCAAAGCCGATGACTTCGCGGTTGGAGAGTGCGTATTCGCCCGCGCCCTGCACGGAGTAGACCACTTCTGAGGTCGCCACGTCGACAACGTTCAGGTTGACCTTTGCATAGGCTACCTGCGTTTTGCCGCGGCCCAGGATGCCCCACAGCTGCTGATCGCCGACTTCTTTACGACCGAATTCGGTAATATCGCCGGTGATAACGTAATCCGCGCCTTTAATCGTTTGAGTACTGTGCTTATAGCCCGCTTCGTTTTTCAGCTCATCAAGGTTGGCACGATCCAGCACGTTAAAACGACCGGTTTGTTGCAGATGAGTAATAAGAATGGTTTTAGACTGATTGCCCAGGCGATCCACGCCGTCAGAGAAAATACCGTTCATATAAGAAGAGCGGTTATCGAATTTGCCAATGGCTATCGGGCTTTTTGCGCCCTGATATACCGGCTGGCTGGCGGCAGCTACCTGCGGCGCTTCAATAGCTCGGGAGGATTCGGTGGCGCAGCCGCTAAGCAGCGCGCAGCTTAATAAAGAAAAAGCAACAAGGTTATAACGATATTTCATTCTTTTCTTTTCCATGAATAAAAAAATACATCCAGCGTCCGCGCGCAGAATACAATAATGATGCAGAAAAACACAGGAAATAATAGCGTTTGACGAACAAGCGGTATTTTACTGCCTGGCCACAACAGGGAAATAATCTGTAAATGGCCCAGGATCGCCGGAATAACCTGTCAGCCTGAGGCTAACAGGCTAAACTATCGGCTTACATCAGAAAACCTTTAGTAATCATGGGAAAAAAATGCCATCGGGAATGATTAAAAGCGGACTGACGCTGCTGGCGCTGCTGCTGACGGCCTGCCACTCTCCGCCAGAAGAGCCGCGTCCTGTACCGGCCACGCCGCAGGAGATGCAGGCATGGGCGGATAAAGTCTGTAGCGGCCGCACGGAGAATAACTGTCGCTATTTTGCTGAGATGCAGTACGGCATTCAGCGCAATTTTTACAATGCGCATCGCTATCATGGACGCACCTGTACCGTCACCGTCACCTGGCGCCAGAACGGCCGCTACGGCGTACAGAGCACCCGGGGCGATGAACAGCTCTGCCTGAAAGCATGGGGCGTGATCGGCAGCGCGGAAAACCTGCCGCCGCCGCCGCCTTCGCTGCCGACCTCAATGGTTATCGAGCTGAAGCCTGACTAGCTGGCCGGCTTCAATGGCTATCGAGCTTAAGCCGGACTAGCTGGCCTGCCGCCACTGGCGCGGGCTGACGCCAAACCAGCGCCGAAAAGCGCGCGAAAAGGCGCTGACTTCTGAATAACCCAGCAGCAGCGCCATTTCGGATACCGGCAGCTGCCGCTGCTGTAAATACGAGGTCGCCAGCTCGCAGCGCACCTTATCCACCAGCGCGGTAAAGCTCAGGTTCTCTTCGCGCAGGCGGCGCTGGAGCGACCAGCTCGACATGCCCATTTTTTCTGCCACCTCGGGCAGCGCCGGCTCGCCCTGCATCAGCATCAGACGCACCTGCGAACGCGCCCGATCGACCACGCTCTGGCGCGGCGTCGCGCTGTTCAGACGCCGGATCGCGTCCTGCATCACCAGCAGCAGCATCGGATCGCTTTCCGGCATCGCGCGCGCCAGATCTTTTTTAGGGATGATCATCGCATTACAGGGCTGTTCAAACCAAACCGGTGCGTCAAAGACTTTGCAGTGCTCATGCCACTGCTCGGGGCGGGGATGTTCAAAGTGCACTTCTCTTGGCGCCCAGTGCCTGCCGGCAACGTGACGGATCAGGTTCATAAACATGCCCATCGTCAGCTCGGCGTCCTGCCTGCGGCATAAAATCGCGCCGTGGCGTACCTGGTAGTCCAGTCGCCAGCAGTCGCCTTTGTCGGTCAGCCGCGTCAGGGTATCGTGCTGATGCCACGGAAAAGCGTTGACGACGTTGTGCAGCGCCTGCTCCAGCGTGGCGGAGCAAAGCCCGACATAGCCAATCAGGCCTAATGACTGCGGTTTAAACTGCCTGCCGTAGTGCAAACCGAAGTTATCAAACCCTGAGCAGCGCGCCGCTTCCTCCATTACCCGGCAGTAGTTAACCAGCCCCAGGCTCAGCGTCGGGCTGGCGAGCTGCTCCGGATCGATGCCGCTGACGCCGAAAATGCGGTCGACGTCGCCGCCTTTTTCCGTGATAAATTCACCGAGGCCGCTGGCAGCGGCGGCCAGCACGCCATGGTTACAGCCAGCATTCAGCACCGCTGCCATCTCAGGCCGTTTGATCGCTCCGCTTTCCATTATTTATCGCCTCGCTGCAGAAAACACTCTGCTTACTCAGCAATTTCTATACCAGCTGGCGGCTAAGCGCCCACCGGTAGCTCGCTGGTTTCCAGGTAGCGATGGCAGAGGCGCACCGAATGATCGGCCCACAGCGGCCCCAGGCTCAGCGCCATCGCGGTCTGCGCGTGCGAGCCGACCCAGGCCAGCAGCTGTATACGGCGCTGGATAAGCAGCGTCGGCACCAGCGCCAGCTCCGCATCGCTGATATGCGCCACCTGCTCATAGCCTTTGATCCAGTTGTCCACCCATTGCGCTGCACGAGGATGGTGCTCCACAAAGCTGATGGCTGCCGCAAGATCGTGCAGATACCAGCCCATGCCGCAGTCGTCGAAGTCAATCACCCGCGTTTCGCCTTTATGCCGCAGCAAATTGGTCAGGCGCAGATCGGCATGGATCAGGCCGTAGCGGGAAGGATCTTTGCCGAATCGGGCCAGCTCTTCGCCAGCGCGGGTAATGGCCTGCTCCACCACGCCGCGATCGTCACGCCGCAAGCCCGGCGCGTCTCGCCAGTCGCCCCAGTGGCTTTGCGGGCTGACCATGGTCTGATGATCCCAGATGATGCGCTGGAAACCCGCCGGTTTTTGCCAGCTTTTGCTGTGCTGATGCAGCCGCGCGGTGATTTGGCCAAGATCCTGGAACGCGCGGGGATCGACGTCGGTGTCCGGCATCTCGCCTTCGATCCAGTCGAACAGCACCGCGTGGCGCAGGCTACCGTCCGCCAGCCGCAAATCCTGAACGGTCTGCCCTTCCCGATCGGCAAGCGCCTGCGGCACTACGATACCCGTTTCGCGCAGCGCATCCAGCCAGCGCAGCTCGCTGAGGATATCGGCGCGCTGATGATAATTGCCGCGATGCAGGCGCAGCGCATAGCGTTTTCCGGCGGCCTCCAGCAGAAAGGTAGCGTTCTCCGAGCGGCAAAGCAGGCTGAGTTTGCCCTGTAAAGCGGCCGGATAGCGGCTCAGAGCGCGGTGGGCAAGCGCCAGCAGCGCGGCATTGGTCAGGTCGTCATATTGGCTGGTCATCAGTGTGGCTCCCGAAAGAAGTTGATACGGCCTGAACCAGCATGGCGTGACGCTTCCTCAATCGCTTGACCGCAGGTAACCCTCTTTTGACTTTAGCGTACAGCGGGCACTTTTTTTGCTTGTGAGTTGACAGCAGAGCGCAAAAATCCTTATGCCCGCGTCAAGTTTCCCCGGGACGACGGCTGCATTATCAATCAACACTTACTGGCGGGAACAGCGATATGACAAGCAAGCTAAAGCCTACTCTGGGCACGATACATTTGTGGGGCATTGCGGTAGGCCTGGTCATTTCCGGCGAATATTTCGGCTGGAGCTACGGCTGGGGCGTAGCGGGCACCATGGGTTTTCTGGTGACGACCGCCCTGATTGCCCTTATGTACACCTGCTTTATCTTCAGCTTTACCGAACTGACCACGGCGCTTCCGCACGCGGGCGGCCCTTTCGCCTACAGCCGCCGCGCCTTTGGCGAAACCGGCGGGCTGATCGCCGGTATGGCGACGCTGATTGAGTTTGTCTTCGCTCCCCCGGCCATTGCCATGGCGATCGGCGCTTACCTTAACGTGCAGTATCCGGGATTGAATCCCAAATATGCCGCGGTCGGCGCTTACCTGATTTTTATGACGCTGAATATCCTGGGCGTCAGGCTGGCGGCCATGTTTGAACTGGTGGTGACGGTGCTGGCGGTGATCGAGCTGCTGGTCTTTATGGGCGTGGTCGCACCGGGCTTCAGCCTGAGCAATTTTACCGCGCACGGCTGGGCGGGCAGCGAAAGCTTCGGCCTGCCCGCCGTCTCCGGCATTTTTGCCGCTATCCCTTTTGCCATCTGGTTTTTTCTGGCCATTGAAGGCGCGGCGATGGCGGCCGAAGAGGCCCGCGATCCCAAACGCACCATCCCTAAGGCCTATATCGCCGGGATCCTGACGCTGGTGGTGCTGGCGATTGGCGTGATGCTGCTGGCGGGCGGCGCGGGCGACTGGCGCAGGCTTTCGGACATCAACGATCCGCTGCCGCAGGCCATGAAAATGATTGTCGGCGAGCACTCTAACTGGATGCATATGCTGGTCTGGATCGGTCTTTTTGGCCTGGTCGCCAGCTTCCACGGCATTATTCTCGGCTATTCGCGCCAGTTCTTCGCGCTTTCTCGCGCGGGCTACCTGCCCGCCGGGCTGGCGAAGCTTTCCCGTTTTCAGACGCCGCACCGCGCTATTATCGCCGGCGGCGTGATTGGTATCGCCGCCATTTTTAGCGACGGCTGGATCAATCTTCAGGGCATGACGCTGACGGCGGCGATGATCACCATGGCGGTGTTTGGTGCCATCGTAATGTACCTGATGAGTATGTTAAGCCTGTTCCGTCTGCGGCGTAGCGCGCCGGATCTGGAACGCAGTTTCCGCGCGCCAGGCTACCCTGTTGTGCCCGGCATCGCGCTGCTGCTGGCGCTGGTCTGCCTGGTGGCGATGCTGTGGTTTAACCCGGTTATTGGCGGGCTGTTTGCGCTGTTAATGGCCGCTGGCTACGGCTATTTCCTGCTGACCAAAGCCCAGCGCGCCAGCGCGCCGCGCGATGCGATGCTGGTCGGAGAATAACGACAAAAGGCAATGAAACCCCGTCGCCGATTCGCTATCATGCGCGCTGACTTTGAATGAGCGCGCATGACGCGCCGGAGAGGGAAAGTACAATGCTGTGGTTTAAAAATTTGATGGTATATCGTCTGAATCGCGAGATCCCGCTGGCGGCAGACGAAATGGAAAAACAACTTGAGGCATTCTCTTTCACTCCCTGCGGCAGTCAGGACATGGCGAAAACCGGCTGGGTTGCGCCGATGGGATCCAAAAGCGATGCGCTGACCCACGTCAATAACGGACAGATCCTGATCTGCGCCCGCAAAGAGGAGAAAATCCTGCCGTCGCCGGTGATCAAACAGGCGCTGGAAGCGAAAATCAGCAAGCTGGAAGCGGAGCAGCAGCGCAAGCTGAAGAAAACGGAAAAGGATTCGTTAAAGGATGAAGTGCTGCACAGCCTGCTGCCGCGCGCCTTCAGCCGCTTCAGCCAGACCTTTGTCTGGATCGACACCGTTAACAACATGATTATGGTCGACTGCGCCAGCGCCAAAAAAGCGGAAGATACGCTGGCCCTGCTGCGTAAAAGCCTGGGGTCGCTGCCGGTGGTACCGCTAACGCTGGAAAGCCCGATTGAGCTGACGCTGACCGAATGGGTTCGCTCCGGTGATACGCCGGCGGGCTTTGCGCTGATGGATGAAGCGGAGCTGAAAGCGCTGCTGGAAGACGGCGGCGTGATCCGCTGTAAAAAGCAGGATCTGGTGTGCGATGAAATCGCTAATCATATCGAAGCGGGCAAGCTGGTGACGAAGCTGGCGCTGGACTGGCAGGAACGCGTGCAGCTGGTGCTGTCGGACGATGGATCGTTGAAACGCCTGAAGTTCGCCGATACGCTGCGCGAGCAGAATGACGACATCGACAGGGAAGACGTGGCGGCACGCTTTGATGCCGACTTTATCCTGATGACCGGCGAGCTGTCTGCACTGATAGCCAATACTATCGAAGCGCTGGGCGGCGAAGCGCAGCGTTAAGCAAAGCACGGAGGCCGGATGCCCGGCCTCTCTGCATCACGCTTTCAGGTAACGACAAAGCCAGGAAACACGAAGGCCGGATAACCGGCCTCTCTGCATCACGCTTGCAGATACCGGCAAAGCCAGGAAGCACGAAGGCCGGATGCCCGGCCTCTCTGCATCACGCTTTCAGGTAACGGCAAAGGTAGGAAGAAGGTTCGGCTACCTGCAGGTGAAACTCGCTGTGGCCCGGCACGTTGAAAACCTGGCCCGGATCGTAGTGACGCCATTCGGTTTCGCCCGGCAGCAGCACTTTAAACGAGCCGCTGACCACGGTCATCTCTTCCGGATCGCCGGTGCTAAAAGTATACTCTCCTTCCGCCATCACGCCGACGCTGGCGCGCCCTGTGCTGGCGCTGTCAAACCCGATCGATTTCACTTTTCCTTCGAAGTACTCGCTGACGTTGAGCATGGCACTATCCTTTATCAGAGATGAAAACGGGCGGCCCGTAATCGTTACGCTACCAGCTCTGCGGCCAGTCCGGCCAGCAGCACGTTGGAGAGCAGTACAGGGATACCCAGCAGTTTTTGTAAGAAATCACGATGACGCTGCTGATAGCCCAGGCAGTCCAGCACCACAACATCGGCGCCCTGCTCCTGAAGCTGTAGCGCGGCGTCAATCAGCTCGTCGTCGTGCTTTACCCAGGGATTGGCTACGGCAAAGCGAGGTCTTGAAGACAGACTTTGCCACTTATAGCCCTGCTCGCCCAGATATTCTTTTCGCGCCACCATGACGCCGACCTGATGGCCGTCGGTAATGGCGTTAACCAACGGCGGCAGCATACGGTACGCATCCAGCAGAACAGCGCTGCTGGTCTTAAGGTTTTTGTACTCGCCTGCGCAAAGAACCAGAATATTTTCAAATCCTTCCGCTTCCAGCTTGTTGATCAACTTTTGCAGGGATGCCTCGACCTTCGCGGCAGAGAGAATGACGAAAGAGCCATCCTCCATGTGCGTCATCGTCACCTTTTCGCCCGCTACCGGCCCATAACGCTGTTCGATGTCGGCCGCTGAAAGGCCGTCAAGCAATCCGAAGTGTGCGATATTCTCTTCAGGCAGGTGTTCCAGCAGCAGAGGCAGCAGATCTCTGCGAGGCGCCTTTCCTAAGGTTAAGGTAGCCAGTTTGTGGGTATTGCTTTCTGCCTCATTAAACACGTCGGACATAAAACTTCCGGAAAACAGGATATCAGTTCCGGAAAAAGACGACGGATTTGGATGGGAAAGCGGAGTGGTGAAGATCTCGGTCAATGGTCTGTCCAGTTAAAGGCGATGGAAGCGTCAGGCTTATAAACTTGCAGCGAAAATATGACGCCAGTCGCTTTCGGTCAAGCCCGGATCCCATGATACAAATATCAATACACAGCAAATTATGTTGGTAATTTGTCTTCTGCCGCAAAATTATTTTTTGCTTGAGCCAAACAGCTTGCTGTCGCAACAGCAGCGGTCGTTTTGGCAGAAGATTCGCCTGAATTACAGGTGGTAGCGCTTACATTTTAACCACGCCTTGCTGTGCCCCGGTGTTTTACGGCGTCCATGCCGTCATACGTTACTCTTTTTCGATATCTTCATAACGAGCTTTAGCGTCGACCGCTTCCTGCTCGCTTTGGTGCTCACTGATTAGCGTATCCGGCTTAGGATGATCGGCACGAAGTTCGTACCAGGTGACACAATTTTCTTCCGTTCCTTTTTTTATCGGAACAATATGCGCTTCACGAGGATAGGGCGGTCTGCCAGGCATATCTTTTCCCTCCTTAAAGTATTACCGAGCTGGCCGGGATTTACCGCGCGGCCAGCTTCCGTACTTCAAGTATAGACAAAGGCTGATAATTCTCTGTCCGCTCTGCGCAACTTGGGAAAAATCGTAGGTTTAACTGGCGCGAGCCAGCGCCAGCACGCTAATAATTTCCTCAACCACGACCTCAGGTTGCTGCATGGCATCGATAATATAGTGGGCCGCCTCATGATAAAGCTTATCGCGGGCGGCCAGCACGTCGACCATTTCATCAGCAATAGGTCGGCCCGTTAACGTGGGCCGCTGCGCCTGTTCCGGATAGGCTTCCAGCCTGGCGGCCAGTACGGCGGCATCGGCTTTCAGATAGATAACCTGGCCGTGCTCGCGCATAAACTGCCGGTTTTCCGCTGCCAGCACCATACCGCCGCCGGTAGCAATAACCGTGCGATCGGCCGTTACCGCCTGTAAAGAAAGCGACTCGCGCTGCCGGAAGCCCTGCCATCCTTCAGCCGCAACAATTTCCGTGACGGTCAGTCCGGTGGTCTGCTGCAGATGTTTGTCCGTATCGCTGAAGGCGTAGCCCAGCGCCAGCGCCAATGCCTGGCCAACCGTGGTTTTTCCGCAGCCGCGCGCGCCGATAAGATAGAGGGGTAAGGACATGGCGAAAAATTCCTCAGCCTTGTTTACTGGCCGCTTAGCAGCAACCGGCAGTGAATAATGAGAGGCAGGCATCATACCGAGAATTCTTGTTTGTCACCAGCAGTCACTTTTTCTTTACACCCCTTGCACGGGAGAAACAGCACATCCCTTTGATATAAAGCAAAAATAGCATGTAAACCTTCCGTTACATACATTTTAGCCTGGCGGTAAGCCCGGCAACATTTCCTTACCCGAACCTCGTTTACTTTCCCCGGTTCTGCCCCAAAATAAAGGGACAGCCCGTTAATGAGGATCTCTTATGCAGAGCGAAGAACAAAAGTTAATTGAAAGCCTGTTTGGCCGACTGAAACAGGCTGAAACCCAGTCCGGCCCGCGTGATGCCGCCGCAGAAAAACTGATCCAGCAGCAGCTTCAGCAGCAGCCTGGCGCGCCTTATTACATGGCGCAGGCGATCCTGATCCAGGAAGCGGCCCTGAAACAGCTGAACAATCGGGTGAGCGAATTAGAGGCGAAGCTGGCGGCCCAGCCGCAGCAAAGCAGCGGCGGCTTTCTTTCCGGCCTGTTTGGCGGCGGCCGCCAGCAGCAGCAGCAGCAGCAGCAATCCTACAACGCGCCACAGCAGCAGTCTGCCTGGGGCAATGCACCACAGCAGCAGCAGCAGCCGTGGAATAACGCGCAGCAGCCCTATTCTGCGCCCGCGGCGCCTTCGGCTGGCCGAGGCTTTTTAGGCGGCGCGCTACAGACGGCGGTCGGCGTGGCGGGCGGCGTAGTGATGGCGGATATGCTGACCAGCATGTTCCACCACTCGCAGCCGGAAGAGATCGTAAACATTATTAACGAACCGGCGCTGCCGCAGGAAAGTTTCGACAATAATCTGGATACGTTTAACAACGGCACCGACGCCCCCTTCCTGAATCAGGATGCCGGACTGCCGCAGGATTACGCCAGCGACTACGATAATGATTTCGACAACGGCGGTTTTGACGACGACGACAGCTTTGTCTGAATAAGGTCGAGGCTGGTTGCATAAATGAAAGGCGGGGATTTCCCCGCCTTTTGCTATTTGCCGCGCTGCGCCTGTAGCCATTTATCCAGCTCGTTGGCGAACTGCTGACGGTCGCGCTGGTTCAGCGTCGCAGGGCCGCCGGTCTGCACGCCGCTCGCCCGCATCGTGTCCATAAAATCGCGCATGGTCAGCCGCTCTTTTATCGTCGCCTCGCTGTAGCGTTCGCCGCGCGGATTCAGCGCCACGGCCCCTTTTTCCATCACTTCCGCCGCCAGCGGAATATCTGCCGTGATCACCAGATCACCGGGTTGCGCCCTACGAACAATTTCATTATCCGCTACGTCAAAACCCGCCGGCACCCGCAGCGTGCGTAAGAAACGCGAGGGCGGCACGCTCAGCGACTGATTCGCCACCAGCGTCACCATTACCTGCTCGCGCTCCGCCGCACGATACAGCACTTCTTTAATTACCTTTGGACATGCATCGGCATCTACCCAGACTGGCATCGCCCTTTCCTTTATCAACACAACACTGCCTGCGATCTTGCCTGGCTTTTCAGGAATGGCAACCTGTTATTCACCGCATCTTAGCGCTGCGGGATAATACTGATCTTGCCGTTCTTCTCCAGAATAGCGAATTTGATCTGATCCAGCCGCTCCAGCCCGGCGGTGCTGCGGGCAGAATTCAGGATATCCTCTTCGGAAATGCCCGCTTTTCTGGCCCTTTCCGGCAGCAGACTGCCGTTTTCCACCAGGATTAGCGCCGTGCCGTCAATCAGCATATCCAGCCGGGGAAAACGCGCCTTCAACATGCCGAACAGGATGTCGACCACCACCAGAGTGATAATCGTCAGCGACGCGCCGGTGACCGAAAAATCGTTGCCCAGCAGCGCCTGCTGAGTCGCCTCGCTGATAATCAGCAGCAGGATCAAATCAAACGAGGTCATCTCCATCAGCGTGCGGCGTCCGGCGATTTTCAACACTACCAGCAGCAATAAATACATACTGGCAGCCCGCAAAACGGTTTCCATAATTGGCTCCTAAGGATAAATCCACTGGGTAAACTGCACGCTGGTTTTATTGTCCAGCGTCACGGTAACCGGATAGCGGCCAGGGTTCTGCGCCTGTAGGCCAATCCACACCGTCGCGCCTTCGCGATAGCGAGGAGAAGACCAGTGCAGTTCAAGAGCATTGCCACGGCTGAACGCCTGCTGCGGCTGCGGCTGAAGCGACTGAATTTGAAAGTTGTCCATCTCCTCGCCGTTGAGCACCAGCCTGAAGTCACCGTCCTGCTGCGGCCTGATGCGGATAGTCATCGACATATCGCTCGCCAGCCGCCCGAAACGCTCGTATTCCACCTCCAGGGCGCCGTCTGCCGACTTCACCCGTTTGTTGCTCAGCATCCCTTTTGAGAAAAGCCCGCAGGCGCCCAGGATCACGATAGTAAACAGAAAAAGATAGCCAATACGCTGTATCCGCCATTCAATCCGCTGCAGGCGCATATGCTCCTGAACCGGATAGCGGCGGCTGTCCATTTCATTTTGTTTCTTTAGATTCATCTGCGGCTCCTGGTTGTTGCTTAAGCGTAGCCGAAGCTGAATTAAGCCGGGTAATGACGTAAGCTGAACGGAATGAAAAGACAAAAAGAGGCAGAAGGATGATGAAAAAAATCGGTTTTATCGGCTGCGGTAATATGTCGAAAGCTATTATTGGCGGCCTGGTTGCCGCCGGCCAGGTGAAAGCGGAAGACATCTGGGTTTACGATCGCAAGCCCGAAACGAATCAGGCCATGCACGAGCAGTACGGCATTACGCCGGGCAGCAGCGCGGAAGAAGTCGCGAAACAGGCCGATATTTTATTCGGCGCGGTGAAGCCCAACGTTATTCTTAGCGTACTCAAGGAAATTTCCGGCTGCCTGAACAAAGATACCGTGGTGGTTTCCATCGCGGCTGGCGTCACGCTTGATTCGCTGGCGCAGGCGCTGGGGCACGATCGCAAACTGGTGCGCGTAATGCCCAATACGCCAGCGCTGGTCAATGAAGGCATGACCTCCGTGACGCCGAACGTGCTGGTGACCAAAGAAGAAGCGGATGAAATCGTGGCGATTTTTAACGGCTTCGGCAAGGCGGCGCTGGTGCCGGAATATCAAATCCACGCCGTGGTCGGCGTCAGCGGCTCTGCGCCGGCCTACGTTTTTATGTTTATCGAGGCGATGGCCGACGCGGCGGTGCTCGGCGGGATGCCAAGAGCGCAGGCCTATCAGTTTGCGGCGCAGGCGGTAAAAGGCTCCGCGCAGATGGTGCTGGAAACCGGCAAGCATCCCGGCGAGCTGAAAGATATGGTCTGCTCGCCAGGCGGCACCACCATCGAAGCGGTAAAAGTGCTGGAGGAGAAAGGATTCCGTGCGGCGGTCATGGAAGCGATGCAGCAGTGCATGAACAAGTCGGAACGGATGAGTAAAGATTGACCCACTTCAGCCCCTCATTACGGAGGGGCTGAATGCGTATTCAGCCCAGCGCTTTTTGCGCCAGCGCCGCGCCTTCGGCCATGGTCATCGGCTGCTGCATCCGACGCACCAGATCGGCGGTAAAGGTATACAGCCCGCAGGAGGCGACCGCGGCCAGCTGGCCTCTTTGCCCGTAGAGCGCCACAAAGGTTTTTTCCTTCAGCGAGCCGAACAGCCGAAAATCATCCCACTCTTTGGCATGACCCAGATACTCGTAGCGCGTGCCGAACTGCGCCGTCCAGAAAAAGGGCACGCGATCGAACTTCTCGCCGCGACCAAGCATGTTCTTCGCCGCCACCCGGCCCTGCTGCTGCGCCACGCGCCAGTGTTCGATGCGCATGGGGCCGGAAGCGGCGGGCCAGGTGGCGATATCGCCCGCGCTCCAGACGTTGGTCGCGATTTCCAGCTCCTCGCTGGCCGTCAGGCTGCCGTCATCGTTCAGCGGCAGATCGTGAATAAACCCGGTGCCGGGCGCGACGCCCGTTGCCAGCAGCACGGCAGTGGCGGGCACCACGCGACCGTTTTTAAGCTCGACGCCGCTGACGTGGCCTTTCTCGCCCTGCAGCGCGGCCACTTCGCCTTCGATAAACTCCACGCCGTTTTCTTCATGCAGCTCCCGAAAATAGCGCGCGATTTGCTCGCCGAACTGCTTTTTAAACGGCAGCGCATCGGGCGCGATAACCTGCACCTGCACTTTTTTGGCTCTTAGCGCAGAAGCCAGCTCCATGCTGATAAAACTGTTGCCGACGATCACCAGCTGACTGCTTTCATCCACCTCCTGCAACAGCGTCGCCGCCTGTTCAAGGCTGCGCAGCACGTGTACGCCGAACAGCGCCTTGCCGCTGAAATCGGGCCGCTGCGGGATCCCGCCGGTGGCAATCAGCAGCCGGTCATAATGCAGAGTGGAGCCATCGGCAAAGCGCAGCAGCTGCTCGCGGCTGTCCAGCTGCTCCACGTCGCCGTGCTTGCGTTCGGCATAGTGCCAGAAATCGTCATCCAGCAGAGGCGGCACCTCATCAATCGCCATCTTGCCGGACGGCACGAATTTGCTCAGCACGGTGCGATCGTAAGGTGCCTGCTGTTCGCGATCGACCAGCACCAGCCTTCCCTTAAAGCCTTCCCGACGCAGCGTCCAGGCCGCCGCCGCGCCTGCCGCGCCGGTGCCCAGGATCGCGAACACCGGCTCATCTTCTTCTTCTGCAAATTGATACAGCGGGGGAAGCGCTTCGGGATCCACCTGCACCATGCCGTTCTCGACCCTGACCGGATAGCGTTGCAGATCGCTTAGCGCCAGCGGCTCGCACAGACTGCCGTCGCTGATGGCGAAATTGGCCTTATGCCAGGGACAAACCAGATAGCCGTCACGGATAGCGCCCTGCTCCAGCGGCGCGCCGGAATGCGGGCATTTGGCCTGGTAGGCCTTGATTTCATCGTCTTGCCGAATCAGCAGGATCTCCTGCTCCCCAATGGGCACCCTGACCGGTTTCAGCTGCGGTAAATCCTGCAGGACGATAGCGTTTTGATAGCTCACGACAGGCTCCTTTCTTGTTATGCTTTTGTATTATCAGACTTGATAAGCCTGGCATTAACAGGGAGATCGGCCATCTTAAAGCGAAGCATGCCGTGCGCAGGATTGGATAAACTATTGTTATTTATACTGATTAAATTTTATGGCGGATAGCGAACAAGCCATGCTGTTGGCAAGCGGCTGTGAGAAACGTACTGGTAAAAAAAGCGCCGGCGTAAACCACGCCGGCCCGTCATCCGTTAGCGGCCCGGCCCCTGGGAGAAACCGCCGCGTGGGCCGCCGCCGCCCCAACCGCCGTGACCGCCACCGCCGCCCGGCGGCGGGAACAGACATCCGCTCAATGCTGTTACCAGCGCGACCACACTCACTGCTTTAATCAAACGACTCATTGCTCTTTCCTCATGGTAACAATGGCGCTGATAGTAAGCGTCGCCACACGAGCCGACAATGCAGAAAACTCCTGTTAGCCCCTGTTTTTACCCGGCGTAACCACGCTTAACGCTTTCCTTGCGGGAAAGCGCGAAAAACCTTAAAAGGCTAAAGCCGCAAACGAGGCGTGATCAGGCCGCCGCAGCCGCTTTTCTGCGCCGCCAGACCAGCATCAGCTGCACGGTATTAATCAGCACCACGATCGCCGTGGCGGTAAAGACCCAGCGGAAACCGCCGATGGCGGAAACGCCTGAGCCAATCAGCGGCCCGACCACGTTACCCAGATACATAAACGACTGGTTATAGCCAAAAATCCGTCCGGTAATGCGGTCGCTGGAGTAGCGCAGCAGCAGCGTTTGCACCGCCGGCATCATGGCGCCTTCGGCAAACCCCAGCAGAAAACGCAGCGCACCGAGTTGTAAGGCGCTGCTTGCCCACGACATGGCGAGAAACAACACTATCGTCAGCATTAACGCGGCAAATAAAATGCGCTGCGCGCCGATGCGGTCGCCCAGCTTGCCCAGTCGGGGCGCGGAAAAGAGCGCCGATACGCCGGGAATGGCTGCCACTACGCCGCTGATAAAGGCAATGTTTTCTACGTTCGGCTCCAGCTGGCGCACAAACAGCGTAAGAATTGGACTGATTGAGCCGTTGCAAAGCTGGATAACCAGCGTGGTGATAAACAGGCTGATAATTAATCCGGGATGACTCAGCGAACGAAAAACCATGGCGCCGCTGAGCTTTTCTTCTTTGCTGATTTTGCGATGCCCGGTTTCCTTGATCAGAAACAGCGTAATCATAAAGCTGGTCAGCAGCAGGCAGGAGGTAATAAAAAATACGGCACGTAGCCCGACCCAGTCGGCCAGAAAGCCGCCCAGCAGTGGCCCCATAATCACGCCGCAGATTTGCGCGGTGGAAACCATGCTCAACGCCCAGCCGCTGCGCTCGCGCGGCACCTGCGAAGCGACCAGCGCCATGGCGTTGGGAATATAGCCGGAGGTCAGCCCCATCAACGCCCGTAACAGCAGCAGCTGCCAGACGTTGGTTACAAAAGCCTGTAAAAAAATGACTATTCCCATGCCCAGCGAAGCGCGCAGCAGCATCAGCTTGCGCCCTTTACGATCGGCAAGGCTGCCCCACATTGGCGAGACGATGGCTGAAACCATAAAGGTAATGCTGAAGATTAACCCTGACCACAGCGTCAGCGCGCTGGGATCGGTGACGCCCAGCTGCTCCACGTAGAGCGGCAGAAAAGGAATAATCTGGCTGATAGCAAGGCCGGTAAACAGGCAGCCAAACCAGACCGAAATAAGGTTAACCTTCCAGGATTCCATGTTTTTTTATGCTCTGCAGGAGAATGCGAGCCATGAGTGTAACAACTCCCTGCCTGAACGCCAAAACGGTCAGACATCGTTACAGGCCATCGGCATGGTTCACAAGCGGTTGTTTTCACGGTGGGACGCTGCCCGCAAAGCACGCTCGCCGGCGATAAATAGCAAAGCGGTAAGCCATCAATGAGCGGTGGTCAGAAGGTCAGAAGACCATAAAGGCGCCAGGCCACAACTGAAGACAAGCGATAGCTTCAGAAGGCGGATAACGGCTGGCGTGCAAAGCCAGAAACAGAAAACAGGCGGCAGAGGGTAATTCTTCTGACGCTAAACGCAAAAAACCCGCCATAAGGCGGGTTTTTGTTCTTCTGCCCGACGAGGTCGCAGCAGAAGTTTCTCTCGAATTACAGCGCAGTTACGTTAGCAGCTGCAGGGCCTTTCTGGCCGTTTTCGATAGAGAATTCAACTTTCTGACCTTCTTCCAGAGTTTTGAAACCCTGGTTCTGGATTGCAGAGAAGTGTACGAACACGTCTTTGCTGCCGTCAGTTGGAGAGATAAAGCCGAAACCTTTCTCAGCGTTGAACCATTTTACTAAACCAGTCATTTTGTTAGACATTTGTCTTTCCTTCAATAAGTATAAAGCCGTTAAGGCACGAGGTTTGTCAACAGGGTAGACTTATGGGGCACTCAAGAAGGAAGTCAGGAAGAAGAGATATCTGAGATAACGCTTTAACTGAAAACTGCTTTACTAAAATTGCTCGCATACGTGTCTGTTTCAAAACCGACGGTGCATTTACTCATAACCAGCGCTGCGGCACAAGCGCTGATGACTAAAAAAAAGTAATTTAATGTCAATTCGCTGATTTTTATAAAGATAATTTTCATCTTTTTGCCGCATTCAGTTAAACCTTCACTCGCGACGCTTTTTGCTACGGCATAACGACAAAAAAATAGTGCGGCGGCGGCTGGACATTCCGCTACGCCCATCCAGACTAATAAAAATCTCCACCTGGTTATTTTCCAGGCTAAATGGCAATTTATTCGGTTTGGTAAATTAGCCCGTTAAGCCTTTCCCGATCTCATTGCCGGGCTGTCGATGGCGCTTTGCAGGAGGTTTACCATGGTTCATCACGCTACCGGCGCAGGCCGGGAAATCACCGAGTATTTTAACAGCCCTGCTTTCAACGCGCCGAAAGAGAGCGAGCTGCTGGCGGCCATCATGACCGAACTGATGCGTAACGGCAGACCAACCACCAGCAAAGCGATTATCGCTACCGTTATTGCCAGGCTGGAAGGCGAGATAGATGAAACCCAACTGCAGGGCTATCGCAACTTGCTGACCCAGCTACTGGAAGAAAAACGCCCTGAACGGTAACGCCTCTGAAGCGGGAGCAGTGCGCTTACCTTATGCCTTATTTTTTTACTGATAACGCCCTGATAATGCTCGCCCCAAAAAAAACCCGCACGGGGCGGGAAGCAAACGGGCATACCTGTCTGTGGCGAGATCAAAATGTCACCTTTATTAATAGTGTAAAGTACAGCGCGCCTGTTGCAGGTGTATGACAATCAGATAACCTTTCGTATCGTGAAAGAGACTGACATTTCAAATGATAAGGTGAACGGACTTCTCTTTATCAGCAACGGTCGGATCCGTTGCTCCTACTCAGGTAAAAGGACATGCTTACAGGCTTTACAACGGCGTATTGCGCTCATCTGCCCCGGACGCGCAGGGTGGGACAGGCTCATGGCTAATATCAGACAGGGCTTGCGGACGATTTTTTCATTATTGCTGGCGATTGCTGTGGTGTTATGGCTGATGGACTGGCTGCGCGCACCGAAACCGCCAGAAGATTTTGCCCAACAGATTTTCCATACTATTGATGGCCGGACGATTACTATCGCCGAGCTGAGCGCAAAAAAACCGCTGCTGATTTACTTCTGGAGTGGCAACTGTAGCGTTTGTCGTTATACCACCCGCGATATCACTAACCTGAGCAACAGCGGCTATAACGTGCTGGCCATTGTGCACCATGCCGGCAACGATATTCAGATCGTCCGTCTGCTGAACGGTAAACATCTTACCCTGCCGGTCATTAACGATCCCACCGGCGCTATAGCCGCACGCTGGCAGACAGACGTGATGCCAACGCTGTTAATCGTGAAGAAAAGCAAGGTGGTGCAAAGCACCACCGGCTGGACCAGCGTCACGGGCATTCGGCTGCGCCACTGGTGGGTGAATAAGTGGTATTAGCCGCAGTAGACGCGGGTGATAGTATTCTGGCTGTCGCCCATAAAATTCAACCGGTTAAGATTAAAATCCATGGTAACCGCTGAGTTCCACGGCACCGCACGAGCCGGGTGCTCAAAGCGGAGCCCGTCAATGGCGGAAAGCGGTTTGCCAACGTACTGCTGGTAGTCGGAAGCGCCGCAGCGATCCAGTTCTGGATCCGTCGGGCCGGACGCCGCACCTTTGTGTGCGCCCGACTGACAACCCGCCAGCAGAATCGCCGCCGCAAAAGCGGCCAGTGTTTTCTTACCGATCATGATTTCTCTCCTCAGCTTGCTTTTTTTGTCGTCGCAAGGGTAGCAGATAAGCGCCAGGGTGCAAAAACGCGGTCTTTTCGCGCAGCGATTCCAGCGGAAAATGGCACGGATTGCTTTTATTTTAATCAGGAAAATCCGCTATAATTTAGGAATTATCTCAACAAAGGAGCAACTCATGGATCTGATAGTGTTCATGCTGATTGCGGCCATGATGACGCTGGTCGCGGTGAAAGTCCGTTAATCAACAGCCCGCTTTTAGCGGGCTGTTGTTATTCAACTGCGAACGATATCGCAAGGCGCGTCCAGCAGCTGCCTGAAGCGATCCAGCGGCATCGGTCGGCCCAGATAGTAGCCCTGCCCTTCCTGACAGGCGATAGCCTGAAGCTCCTGCAACTGCTCCTGCGTTTCAATCCCTTCCGCCGTTACCGTCAGCGAGAAAGCTTTCCCCAGCCCGATAATGCCTTCAACAATCGACAGCGCCTGCGGAGAGTGCGGGAAATCGCTCATATAGGATCGATCCATCTTCATGCCGTCAAACGGGAACATTTTCAGATAGCCCAACGAAGCATGGCCCGCGCCAAAATCATCCACCGTCAGCTTTACGCCCAGCGCTTTGAGCGACTGCATCACTTCCAGCGCGCTTTGCGGATTTTCGAGCGTAATGTTTTCGGTAATCTCCAGTTCAAGCCGGTGCGCTTCCAGGCCGCTGGTGGCCAACGCGCTGGCTACGCGCTGCGCCAGATTGCCGCTACGAAACTCCACCGGCGAGATATTCACCGAAACGTACATCGGCTCCGGCCAGCCCAGCGCGTCGTGGCAGGCCCGATGCAGCACCCAGTCGCTGATATCAATAATCAGCCCGGTCTCTTCCGCCAGCGAAATAAATTTATCCGGCATAATCAGGCCGTGGCTCGGATGCTCCCAGCGGATCAGCGCTTCCGCGCCGTCCAGCCGCGTGTTTCTCAGACAATAGCGCGGCTGGTAAAAGAGCTTTAGTTCGTTTCCGGCGATAGCCTTACGCAAATTGCGCTCCATCTCGCGACGCAGCACCAGCTGTTCGGCCATTTCCGCGCTGTACCACGTCCAGCGATTTCGCCCTTCCCGCTTCGACTTATAAAGCGCAATATCCGCCAGCCGCAGCAGTTCGTCGGCCTGCATCGCATCGTCAGGCGCCAGCGCAATCCCCATGCTCGCGCCGATAAAAATTTCCTGCTGACCCAGCTGGAAAGGTCGGCAAACCTCGTCCAGCAGCGCCTGGCAGCAAGCGTCAATCTCATGTTCGCCGTTCAGATCGGAAACGATAATAATAAATTCGTCGCCGCCCTGCCGTGACACCAGATCGCCGGCTTTGAGCACGCTGCGCAACCGGTGCGAGACCTCATTCAGCACGCTGTCGCCCGCCGCGTGGCCCCATGTATCATTGATCGGCTTAAAATGATCGAGATCGAGACTGATCAACACCAGCGGTTTTTCCGCCGTGGGCTGCGCCTGTAGCCTGCTCAGCAAAAACTCGCTCATATAGAGCCGGTTTGGCAGTCCGGTCAGCGCGTCGTGCTGCGACAGATAGTGAATGCGCGCCTGAGACTCGATTTCCTGAGTAATGTCGGAAACCGTGCCGCGATAGCCGCTAATCTGTCCGCCCGTTTCTACGGCGTTAGCCACCAGGCTACAGATGCGCTTTTCGCCGCTGGCCGATACCGAATAGCAGCGCAGGGTATGGCGATGCCCTTCCTGCCGATGCTGAAACAGCCATTCGGAAACCGGCTGCGTATCGTGCTGCAGGATCGCGTCGATCGATTTATCCAGCAGCTTTTCCACCGCAAAGCCCGTGGCGACGGTAAAGCGCCGGGAAAGGTAGGTCAGCACGCCTTCGGCGTTGGTTTCCCAAATCCAGTCAGACGCGGTTTCGGCCACGTCGCGAAAGCGAGCCTCGCTAACGGCCAGCTCGTGCTGACTGTGGATCAGCTGCAAAAAACGCTCGTCGCAAAGCCTGGCGTTGTACATGGCGTGCCTGATAACGCGTCGCGTCACCAACGCCAGCATCACCGCTGCCAGCAGCAGCACAGGTAACAGCAGCAGCAGCAGCGCCCGTCCCGGCTGCTGCGAATCCCAGCGGATCACCACCGGCATCCCGTCGAATACCGCCTCCAGCAAAAAGGGCTCGGTAGCGGTATCCTGCGCGTTGCCCGGCACACGAGCATTCATCACGCCGACCGTACGGCCGAACTGCGCCAGCTTTTCCGGCGTGTAGCGGCTGACGAACACCATGACCGAAGGCGGCCCTGAGCGGGCTTTCAGCCCCGGCACTTTTCCTGTGGTGATCGGCGCAGCGGCTACGATAGCCGGCGTCGAACCGATAAGCGTATTCAGCGAGGTCGCGCCCTCCTCCTTTGCCAGCAGACGTGCCCTGGCGATAAGCGGCGCGGTCTGAATACCCAGCCAGCTTTCCAGCTGGAGATCGTCCAGCTGGCCGTTAACCACTGAATAGGTGGTGCGCCCTTCGCCGTCGACCACAAAGACGCCGTCATAATGGAATTCGCTGTATAAACCCGGCCCCAGGTTTTGCTGCTCAAATGCCCAGACCTTATCCATCGTCAGATGTAAATGGTTCCAGGCTTCACCCCAAAAGGCGTAATCGCGGATATTGGTCATCAACTCCTGACGAGCGTCCTGCCAGGCGTTATGCAGTAAAAAACTTTCCTGTTTAACGGCCTCTTCGTTCTGACGCCAGGCGATACCGACCACCATAAGCATGGCGAGCAGCGTCACGCCGCTCATCAACAGAATAAGCGATACGGCTATTCGTCGGGTAAAGAAGGTGGATTTCTGGCCGTAAGGCACCTGGTGGCTAAGCATGGGGGGAAAATTCATCTACTCCGAACCTTATCCTGCGGGCTGACAAACAACTCCCGTTTGCCCGCCCTGAATGCTATCTGAAAATCGCAGGTCCTTTTTCCCTTCCAGACGCGATCGTTAATGCACTATCGGCCTGGAGGCTGAACAATTTAGATGCAGCGCGCACTAATTCTGCCGCCTCGACACTCCCCTTCGCCCTTGCTACCATCGGCTGATACGCTTCCCACGCCCATGCTAATGAATAAAGAAACGGATAAAGCGACTGAGGCCCTGCTCTGTACGGGGATTTGCCTGATCTGGTACGGCATTACGCTGCTGATCGGCACGCCGCTGCTTCATCCTTTTTTAACGGAAAACGGCATTTTGATGCCGGCGCTCTGTCTGCTGGAATTTGTGGTGCTGGTGCCGCTCTGGCGCTGGTATAACCGCCATTATTCGGGCGTGCCGTCAGGCGTGCTGCGGCTCCGCCCGCTGCTCCTGTTCGGCCTGCTGCTGCTTGCCCTGATTTTTTCCCAGTCTTTTTATTTACAGCCGGAAAGCTGGACCGCCACGCAGCTAAACGGCGACGAACAGATCGAAGCCTGGCGCACGCTGGCCTTTTCGCTGGCGGTGGTGATACTGGCGCCCGTGGCTGAAGAGATTGTTTTCCGGGGCTTTTTGCTGCAGGCGCTGTTAACGATGGTGCCGGGACAGCGGCTGGCCTGTGCGCTACTCACATCACTAATCTTTGCCGGACTCCACACCCAGTATGTTCATCTGCAAACGCTCCTGGCGCTAACGGCGCTTTCCCTGCTGCTCTGCCTGGCCCGTTTTTATTCGGGCGGCCTGAAGCTGCCCGTCGCGCTGCATATGCTGAATAACTTTATCGGCGTTGCGCCCTGGCTGTGGGCCACCTTCCTGCGGTAACAATGGTTAGTGTTTATAACCAATAGGTTTTGCTTATAACCAATTCGCATATCGATAGCCGATAATCTACTATTTATCCGGTATGCAGGTAATCTACACTCGCCAACAAATTAAAACAGGGTAAGGAAACGTCATGAAACTTCTGCTTCCCGCCATTGCCGTCGCGCTGGCAGGTTCTTTTGCGGCACAGGCCGCTACGCCGCCGGATACGCTGGTTATCGCGCAGTCTATTGATGACGCCAACAGCTTCGATCCCGCGCAGGGCTTTGAGCTGACCTCGGTACAGGCGTTTACCAATCTCTATCAGCGTCTGGTACAGCCGGATCCGCAAAATCCTGTCGACCTGCAGCCAACGCTGGCCAGCGCCTGGCAGCCGGGCAGCGATAACCGCAGCCTGACTTTCACCCTACGCGACGGCGCGAAATTCTCTTCCGGCAACCCGCTGCGCCCGGAAGATGTGATCTTCTCTCTGGGACGCGTGGTCAAGCTTAACCTCGATCCCTCTTTTATCCTGACCCAGCTGGGCTGGACCAAAGAGAACGTGGACTCGCATCTGAAAAAGATCGACGACAGCCACGTGCAGATTAGCTGGACGGCTGACGTCAGCCCGACCTACGTGCTGAGCCTGCTCGCCGCGCCGGTTTCCTCCATCGTGGATGAAAAAGTGGCGATGGCTAACGCGCAAAAAAATGACTTTGGCAACAGCTGGCTGATCGCGCACTCGGCGGGCAGCGGCCCTTATCAGATCCGCAAATATATTCCGCATGAGGTGCTGCTGCTTTCCGCTAACGCTTCTTCACCAGCGGGCGCGCCAAAGCTGAAAAACGTGCTGATTAAAAACGTGCCGGAACCGGCTGCCCGTCGCCTGCTGCTGGAACAGGGCGATGCGGATATCGCCCGCAACCTGGGCGCCGATCAGATGGCGTCGCTCAAGGGCAAAACGGACGTGAAGCCAATGGCGGTGCCGATGGCCTCGCTGTATTACATGCAGTTTAATATCGACGCCAGCCCGGCGCTGAAAAACCCGGCGTTCTGGGAAGCGTCCCGCTACCTGTTCGATTACAAGGGCATCGCGGACGATCTGCTGAAAGGCCAGTTCCAGGTGCATCAGTCGTTTCTGCCGCAGGGTTTTCTGGGCGCGCTGAACGACAATCCTTACACCTTCGATCCGGAAAAAGCTAAGGCGATTCTGGCGAAGGCGGGACTGAAAGACGTCAGCTTCAAGCTGAGCGTCAGCAACCAGCCGCCTTACCTGGATATCGCTCAGGCGTTACAGGCCAGCTTCGCGCGCGGCGGCGTCAAGGTTCAGCTGATCCCTGGTATCAGCACCGAAGTGGCAACAGCCGTCAAAGCCCATCAGTATGAAGCCACGCTGAACGCCTGGGGAGCGGACTATTTCGATCCTAACACCAACGCCTCCGCCTTTGCCTACAACCCGGAAGACGGCAGCAAAACCCTGGCATGGCGCTCTAACTGGCATATTCCCGAGCTGAACAAGCAGACGCTGGCGGCCACGGCGGAAAGCGATAAGGAAAAGCGCATCAAACTGTATGAAAACATGCAGCGCGAAGTGCAGAAAAACTCACCTTACGTAATCGGCTTACAGGCTCGTAACCTGATTGCGCTGCGCGCCAATCTCAAAGGCTACGTGCAGGGCATCAACCCGGATATGGTCTACTACAGCCAGGTCAGTAAGTAATGGCGCGTTTTACCGCTGAAGCCGGGTCCGCCCGGCTGTTCTGGCTGCGCGGCGGCCGCCTGGCGACCGGTCTGGTCTCGCTGGCGGTCACGCTGCTCGGCCTGCTCGCCTTCACCTTTACGCTTTCGCATCTGTCGCCGGTCGATCCTGTTTTGCAGATTGCCGGCGATCACGCCAGCGAATCAACCTACGCGCAGGTAAGAAGCGAGCTGGGTCTGGATCAGCCGCTGCTGATGCAGTTCTGGCACTATCTGACGCATCTGGCGCACGGCGATTTAGGGATTTCACGCCTGACCAATTCGCCCGTCGCCAGCGATCTGCTGCGCACCTTTCCGGCCACCATCGAGTTGGCCACCTGCTCGATGATTTTCGGTGCCTTTTTCGGCATCGTGCTGGCGCTGGTCGCCGCATGGAAACCGGGCAGTCTGGTGGATAACCTGGCGCGTCTGGTTTCGCTGCTGGGCTATTCCGTTCCGGTGTTCTGGCTGGGCCTGCTCGGCCTGCTGCTGTTTTACGCCGTGCTGCACTGGTCGGCCGGGCCGGGTCGCCTGGACGATATCTGGATCTATACGCTGGAGCCTAAAACCGGCCTGGTGCTGATCGACAGCTGGCTTTCCGGCGATCCCGAGATGTTCCGCAATGCGGTTGCCCATCTGTGGCTGCCGGTAGTGGTGCTGGGCCTGCTGGCGATGGCGGGCATTACCCGTCTGCTGCGCGCGGCGCTGCTGGAAGAGAGCAGCAAAGAGTACGTAACGCTGGCGCGGGCAAAAGGCGCCAGCCGGGGCCGCATTCTGTTGCTGCACGTTTTTCCTAACGTGCGCGGCACCCTTATCACCGTACTGGCGCTTTCTTACGCCACGCTGCTGGAAGGATCGGTGCTGACCGAAACCGTCTTTGCCTGGCCAGGCGTGGGCCGCTATATGACTACCGCCCTGTTTGCGTCCGATACGCCAGCCATCCTCGGCTCTACGCTGCTGATCGGCGGCTGCTTTATTCTGCTGAACGCGCTGGCGGATGCGTTAACTTATCTCACCGATCCGAGAACCCGATGACGCAAAATCTTACCGATCTTGAACTCGCCGCCCCGCGCCGACGCCGTCGACCACGCGTCACGTCGCTGGCTATCGGCGGCACGCTGGTGGCTATCCTGCTGCTGGCCGCACTGTTTGCGCCGCTATTAGCGCCTTTCGACCCCAACGCGCAGATTATCTCGGCGCGCCTGCTGCCGCCGTCTTCCGCGCACTGGCTGGGCACCGACGGCTTTGGCCGCGATCTGCTTTCCCGCGTGATTTACGGCTCTCGCCCTACGCTGCTGCTGGTATCGCTGATCCTGCTGCTGACTATCCCGGTCGGGATGCTGGTCGGCATCTGCGCGGGCTATCTTGGCGGCTGGACGGAGCGCGTGCTGATGCGCATTACCGATATTTTCCTGTCACTGCCGAACCTGGTGATCGCGCTGGCGCTGGTGGCAATGCTCGGCCCTGGCCTGCTGAACGGCGCGCTGGCGCTGGCGTTAACCAGCTGGCCGCCTTTCGCTCGTCAGGCGCGCGCCGAAACGCTGGCGCTGCGCCGCAGCGACTATCTGGCCGCCGCCAGAATGCAGGGCATCAACGGCCTGCGCCTGATGTTCGGCCATATTCTGCCGCTCTGCCTGCCCAGCGCCGTGGTGCGCGCCGCGCTGAGCCTGGGCGGCATTATCCTTTCCGCCGCCGGCCTCGGTTTTTTGGGCATGGGCGTGCAGCCGCCGACGGCGGAATGGGGATCGATGGTCGCCGAAGGCAGCAAGGTCATCTTTGACCAGTGGTGGGTAGCCGCCGCGCCGGGCGGCGCGATCCTGTTCGCCAGCCTGGCCTTTAACCTGACGGGCGATGGCCTGCGTGACCGACTGGATACCCGAAATGCCAACTGACTCTACGCCGCTGGTTGTGGCGGACAACCTGACGATAAGCAGCGCCGCCGGTGTGGCGCTGGTCAAAAACATCAGCTTTACGCTGGGCCGCGAGCGCGTGGCGCTGGTGGGCGAATCCGGCTCCGGCAAGTCGCTGACCGCGCGCAGCCTGATGGGCCTGCTCTCCCCCGCCCTGCATTTACAGGCTTCCACCCTTAGCGTGGCGGGCGAAAATGCGCTGACGCTGAGCGAAAGCCGCTGGAGCCAGCTGCGCGGCAGCAGGCTGGCGATGGTGATGCAGGATCCGAAATATGCGCTGAATCCGATGCGTACCATTGGCTGGCAGGTGGCGGAGCCGCTGAAGCTGCACGCCCGCCTCAGCCGCGCCGAAATCAAAGAAAAAGTCTGCGAGATGCTGGATGCGGTAGGCCTGCCGCAGCCCGCGCAGCTGATGCAGCGCTATCCTCATCAGCTTTCCGGCGGCATGGGCCAGCGCGTGATGCTGGCGATTGCGCTGATTGCCGACCCGCAGTTTCTGATTGCCGACGAGCCGACTTCCGCGCTGGATCACGCCATGCGCGATCAGGTGCTGGCGCTGATCCGCCGTCTGGTGGAACAACGGAATATGGGCCTGCTGCTGATCAGCCACGATTTACAGCAGGTTTCCGAACACTGCGAGCGCGTGATGGTGATGTACCAGGGCAATATTCTGGATACCCTGCCCGCCGCTAATCTGCCGCAGGCCACGCATCCCTATACCCGCACCCTGTGGTCGTGTCGCCCGAGTAAAGCCACGCAGGGCAAACCGCTGCCGACGCTGGATCGCGCCGCGCTGGAGGCTTACCGTGAGCATGATTGATTTACAGAACCTCAGCGTCGCGCACCGCCAGGGCTATGAACAGCGCACCGTGGTGCATGACGTGTCGCTTCAGGTTGCGGCGGGCGAATGCTTCGGCCTGGTCGGGCCTTCCGGCTGCGGCAAATCGTCGCTGCTGTGGGTCATGGCCGGTCTGAACCCAAACTGGCAGGGCACGATGACGCTGGCCGGCCATCAGGCGACGTCCGGCAAACCCTTTACCGGGCAGCTGCGTCGGGACGTGCAGATGGTGTTTCAGGATCCCTATGCTTCGCTGCATCCGCGCCATCGTCTGAAGCGCACGCTGGCGGAGCCGCTGAAGCTGCTGAAGGTGCGCGATATCGATGACCGTATCGAGCAGGGATTCCGCCATGTCGGGCTGGATCCGGCGCTGGCCGATCGCTATCCGCATCAGCTTTCCGGCGGCCAGCGTCAGCGCGTCGCTATCGTGCGCGCGCTGCTGCTGGAGCCGAAAATTCTGCTGCTGGACGAGCCGACCTCCGCGCTGGATATGTCGGTGCAGGCCGAAATCCTCAACCTGCTGAACAAGCTGAAGCAGCAGGATAACCTGACGATGGTGCTGGTCAGCCACGATCCGGACGTGATCGACCATATGTGCGACCGCGCGGTGAGAATGGAGCGCGGCTACATTAAATAACGGGCGATGGCTGAACGCGGTGTTCAGCCATAAGCGCTTGATCTGGCTAATCTCTTAAACTGCTAACCCTTGCCGGAATTCGCATTTCCCCGCCGCTTTTTTCCTCCTATAGTCCTGATATCTCTCTCTTCAGGATATGCCGATGCGCAAGATTGCCTCCGTTCTTTTTGCCAGCCTGTTCGCCGCGCAGGCTTACGCCGCTACGCCCGCCGACACGTTAATCGTAGCCATTCCGCTGGACGGCATTATCAGCTTCGATCCGGCGGAAAGCTTTGAAACCGTCAGCAGCAGCAGCTTGATCAACCTTTATCAGAAGCTGGTCGATGCCGATCGCGACGATCCCACTAAACTGGCGCCGCAGTTGGCGACATCGTGGCAGCCGGGCGGCAGCGAACACAGCCTGCTTTTTACCCTGAAGCCGGGCGCGACCTTCGCCAGCGGCAATCCGGTCACCGCCGACGATATTATCTGGTCGCTGAGTCGCGTAGTGAAGCTGAATAAGACGCCTTCATTTATCCTGGCCGAGTTCGGCTGGACGCCGGAAAACATTGACCAGCAGCTGATCCGCCGCAGCGACAATCAGGTGGAAATCCGCTGGCCAGCCGCTATCGGCCGCGATCTGGCGCTGCGTCTGCTGACCGCGCCTGTGGCTTCCATCGTTGACCGCAGGCTGGCTATACAGCACGCCAGCGGCAACGATTACGGCAACGGCTGGCTGCGTACCCACTCCGCCGGCAGCGGCGCCTACGGCATTCGCAACTTCGTGCCGCAGCAGGCGCTGGTGCTGGAGGAGAACACGCACGCTGTCCCGGCGCCGAAGCTGAAAAGAGTGATCCTGAAGGGCGTGGCCGATGCCGGCTCGCGTCGTCTGCTGCTGCAACAGGGCGATGCCGATGTCGCCTATGATTTAGGGGCCGATCAGTTTGCGGCGCTGAAAAATCAGCCGGGCGTCACCGTTGCCAGCTTCCCTTCCAGCCTTGTCTACTATCTGGGTTTCAATACCCAGGATAAGCAGCAGCCCGCCTTAGGCAATCCGGCGCTGTGGCAGGCAGCGCGCTGGCTGGTGGATTATCAGGCTATTTCACAGCAGCTGCTGAAAGGGCAATATCAGGTGCATCAGAGCTTTCTGCCGCAGGGTTTCGATGGCGCGCTGGAAAACCAGCCCTTTCATTACGATCTGGCGAAGGCTAAAGCCATTTTATCTCAGGGCGGCATCAAGCCCGGTACCCGCTTTTCATTGACCATCGTTAACCAGCCGCCTTACACCGACGTGGCGCAGGCGCTACAGGCCAGCTTTGCCAAAGCGGATATTGAGCTGGCCATTCAGCCGGTGGCGGAAGCCGAGCTGTGGGGGAAAATGCGCGGGCGGGATTTTCAGTCGATCTTTATTTACTGGGGCGCGGACTATATCGATCCCAACACCAACGCCAGCGCCTTTGCCTATAACGTGCCGGGCGGGCCGAAAACCCTGGCATGGCGACTGGGCTGGGCCATTCCGCAGCTGAGCCAGGAGACGCGGGCCGCAGCGGCCGAGAGCGACGCCCGGAAGCGCAGCGCGCTTTATCAGCAGCTGCAAACGCAGATCCAGCAGGATTCGCCTTACGTAGTGACGCTGCAGGGGCAGAAGCTGGTTGGCTTACGCAGCAACGTACAGGGGGCTCGCCAGAGCATTGGCGTGAGTATGCTGTACTACGACGCGGTAAGTAAGATTTAGGCGCGAAGCGGGCGGTTTACCGCCCGCCGGGATATCAGGAGATAGCGGAGTCGGCAGAGTGCTTGTGCTTGTCGGACTCAAAATGCGTTTTGAACTGCTCGTAAATAGAGATCATGTTCGACGCATCGCCCTGTAACGGGCTGAGTTTACCGGCGCGAACCAGTTCAATAACCAGCTGGAGCGCGGCCTGTTTAGGGCTGCTTGAAGGATGAGCAATTTCTGATGACATAGCGGCTTCCATGAAAAAAGAGTAAAGAGTAATTTTAACAACTTTCGCCCTTTTCGGCAGAATATTTTCTCTGTTTCCAGTGCCGTATCGGCTTTCGGCTGTTGCTACTTGTCACGCGTTGCCGCCAGCTTTCGATCCCGATCGATCGCGATCCTGTCTCGCACGATCCGTCAGATAGCACGTTTATTGCCACTGCATAACTATGCATTAACGAAAAGTTGTACAGAACTAAATAAAACTTGTACAAGGCGTTAAAAAAGTCTACATTCCCGTGCGTAACGTATTATGCATTTGCATAGCCTCAGGAAGTGCAGTAGGGTTTCCCACTTCCCGAGGCAATTTTTTCCCTCTAAGCCAAATTTCCTCTCTTCTAATCCTTTTTCATATTACGCTGGCCCTGAAAAGAAAATAATTTGCTTTCCTGCTTATCAAAACCTGTTGATATTTAATGAGCTTTCTTTGCAAAACCGGCAAAAGTTTTGATTCCAGCTATATTAAGAGTTTTCCAGCTGATTTGACCAGGCTTCGTCCGATATTATGCGTGAAAGCTTGCAGGTCGCCGTGTCGGGACGCTACCGTCATAGCTTATCACTGGCAGTGCCTCACAAAAGCAGAGCCGGGCCTCTTCTATTAACTTCTGGCTGTTTATGATGAATGGATCGAACACTTTTCTTACTCTGGCCGTGCCAGCGCTTTTTACCGTGCTGCTGCCGCTGAACGCGCCGGCGCAGCAGGTTACGCTGACGCTCTCTCAGGAGCAGGATGGCGGATCCGCAGGACGTGCCTGCATGTATATCCACCAGGGCCAGGCCGAATATCGCCTCGTCAAGCCTGACCAGCTTTGCCCCGGCACGCTAACTATTGAGGCGGCGACGCACCACATCTGAGCGGCTTTGCCCTGGTACGCTAACGGCAAGGCGGCCAGGCACTACGCCCGATCGGCTTCGCGCTGATACGCTAACGGCGAGGCGGTCACGCACTTCGCCCCATCGGCTTTGTCCTGGTACGCTAACGGCGAGGCGGCCAGGCGCCAAACCTGAACGCTTTTTTCCTGTCCGGAGATACGTCTGTACGACGGAGTATGTTACCTTTAGCCGAATGGCTATAATCTGACTGCTCGCGTCTGATTACGCTTCCTGACAAGGAGTTAAGTGTTGAAAAAAATGAATATTAAGCTGCTGACGCTGGTGGCCACCTATCTGGTTGTTCTGCTACATACGGCGGCCGTTCCTTTCAGCTATTTCCATCTGGCCTGGTCAGTGTCCGTGATGTATGAAGCGCTCGGGCGCATCGCTTTTCCCCTCTTCTTACTGATTGCCGGCTACGTTTCTCTTAATAAAAATGAGTCGCTGCTCAGTACGTTAAAAACGCGCGTGCTGGATCTGGTAATCCCGCTGGTTGTCTGGTCCGTTATTTATATTATTTATAATAAACAAGTTAACGCGGATACTTCACCGGTCAGCCTGCTGGAGCTGCTGAGCACGCCCGCCTATCCGCATATGTGGTTTATCTATACGATGATCCTGCTTTATCTGGTGACACCGTTGCTGAATACGTTTATTCAAAATGGTAGCCAGCAGCGCGTTAATTACACCGTTACCGTCTGGTTTGTGCTGGCTTCGGTTTATATGCTGTTTGATAACGTTAAGGCGAACCTGCTGGAAGGCCACGCCATTCCCGCGCCCAGCAATATTGATATGGTGGTGTATCTGTCCGGTTTTTATATTATCGGCGGCGTGGCGAGGCGTTTTGATATCAATCCCAAGGTCGTGATTTCAGGCATTATCTTTATTCTGTCTGCGGTGTTAACGTCGGTAATGACCTATTCGCTTTCAATCAGCACTTTTGCGCCTAACGCCATTTTTCTGTTTTACTCCGCGCCGACGCTGGTGGTGGTTTCACTGGCCTGCTTCTTTATGCTGCTGAATGCGCCCTTCCACTATAGCAAGCGCGCCATACGGCTTATCCACGGGCTATCGCGGCTGAGCCTGGGGATTTTCTTTGTGCACCTGATGGTGCTGGAGTCGCTGCTGCATCTGTTGCATATCGAATTTGAAGGCTATTCATCCGCGCTGACCATTCCGGCCGTCGCGCTGGCCTGCTTCGCTATTTCCGCCGCTATTACCTGGCTGCTACGGCAGATCCCCTGGGTACGTCGTATTACCTGATGTTCCGACGGCTCCCTTGCGTACGCCGCATTGGCTGCTTGCGCGATACATCCCCCGGGTGTCCTGCCTGATCGCCTGAAGCAGTAAGAACGGCCGCCTCGGAAAGCGGCCGTTCTTCCGGCAAACTACCGGTGCGCCACGGACCGTCAGTAACTGGCTGCGGCAAATCTGTGTGGCTGATTGATTGCTCTGCGCGCAATCCAGTAGAGTAAAATTCGCTCTTCATCGCTGTCCTGATCCGCCATCGCCAACAGCTTAAGCGCCAGCGTGGCCTTATTAACAGGCTGTCCTGTTATGCTCAGGTCAACCACCGCTTTACCAATAATGGTGCACACTTCTTCATCGCTCGAAGCCAGTAAATCGTGATCTGTACTCATCGTCTCCTCCTGTTGCCGGTAAATTTTAAGTCTGGCAGAAGCTGGGGAGATTGCCATCTCTCAGTCTTTTAAACTGGTTATCGTTATGCTGTCGCTATTTTTCGCTTTTTTCAATGAAATCAGCCACCGGGCGCCTGTTCGTCATCTTTTAGTCATACTTATTAACGAGAAATAATATCGCCACACAATTTTTCGGGCCGAAATTTACCTTAAGTCGCAACAGCGATTAACAACCAGGATTTTATGCCGTCGTTTATTCTTAAATTTGCGCCAAAACTCTGGAATAAAGCGGATCTGATTTATGACCAGACCCGATCGTTTTATCGCCGCCCGGCGCATTAAGATTATTCTGTAGTTTTACCTTTTCACCTCTTACTGTCTGGCACTCGCCAGCTTTAGCGCTTTCTGCGCCAGCCTTTTTTACTTTCCATACTCTGTTAATGACTGGATCTGTTTACGCCATTCTTAAACAGAAAATAAGCAAAAAGGCTGTTTTGCGGCTATTTGCAACGCAAAGGATTAAAACTAAGCTTTCCGCCAACAACACCTGTATAACGCCTGAGGATAAAAATAATGAAAAAAATCACCGCGCTGGCTTTGTTCCTGATGATGACGGGCAGCCATGCCGCTTTTGCCGCACCAGCACCAGCCGCCGCGGGCGTCGCCGCCGGCAGTGAAGCGACCACGCTTTCTGACGGTAACTCCAACGCCGTTGGCGTCGGCGCGGTCGGCGCGCTGCTCGGTATCGCTCTGGCGACCATGGGCGGCGGCGGCGACGGTTCGAACACGGGAACCACCACAACGACCACCTCCACCACGGCTCATTAGTCCGCAGCCGGCCTTTTAGTCATAAAGGGCCGGCTTTTAGTTAACGTCCACCTCGCTTTTCAACCCCATGGCTGTACCGCATCGCCAGCTGACATTCGTCGGCCGCCTCGCTTTTCGCCTATACTTTGGGACTGATGTGGTTTTATTACGGAGGGAACAATGTTAATCGGCTTCGTTTTACTGGTTAGCGCCTGCGGCCACGACGCCTGTGACGCTTTACCGGTGTCCGAACATATTTTCCCGACGCGCGCATCCTGTGAGCGCATGGCAGAGCGTATTCATGAACGCCGCCCTTCCGCCGTATTACTGTGCGGCGAGGTCTATCGCAACCATGACAGCGAAACGACGGATATAAATCCGTAAGACAATCTTTTTTGGACGTTTAGTGGCAAAGGTGAGGATGGCTCTTCAAAAGCCATGAATGTTAACGCAGAAGGCAGGTATTGGTTGAGCTTGCATGCGGCGCCCGTCAGGCGACTCAGAACAGCCCAGAAGCAGACGGCCTGAGCCAGGCTGCCCGCTTCTGGTTTGCCTCGGCGCTAGAGCCCCAGCTCGCTCAGGCCGGGATGGTCATCCGGGCGACGGCCCAGCGGCCAGTGAAATTTACGCTCGCTTTCCTGTATGGGCAGGTCATTAAGACAGGCATAGCGCGTGGTCATCAGGCCATTGTCATCGAACGCCCAGTTTTCATTGCCGTAAGAGCGGAACCAGTTGCCGGAATCGTCATGCCACTCGTAGGCATAGCGCACCGCAATGCGGTTGTCCGTGAAAGCCCACAGCTCTTTAATCAGGCGATACTCCAGCTCGCGCGCCCATTTACGGCTCAGAAAAGCCTCCGCTTCCTGACGGCCATGAATAAACTCCGCCCGATTACGCCATTGCGTATCCAGGGTATAGGCCAGCGCCACTTTTTGCGGAGTGCGACTGTTCCAGCCGTCTTCCGCCAGGCGTACCTTCTCTGCTGCCGTTTCACGCGTAAAGGGCGGAAGCGGCAAACGACGTTCCTGTTCAGCCATCACTTTTCCTCGCGGAGAGGCTATTGCGCCTCGGCTTTTTCATCGACGTAGCGCGTCACCGCCAGCAGTCGATTAATATGGGTCAACAACAGATCGATATCCGACTGCAAAAAGCTTTCACCGGATGTCGTGGCCGCCACGATGGCGTTCTGGATGTTGTCTGAAATCGTTGATGCGCCGTCGCCTTTTCCCGCCGTCAGCAGCAGCGCCGCCACCAGCAGCGACTGCGCTTCTACCTGCGCCGTCAGCTCCTTTGCATCAACTTCAATTTTAGCCATCTTCATTAAGATATCGATAACCAGCTGCTTCATCATTACTCCCCGCAATAAATTATCCCAGAAATTACCATTACGTTCAGAAACGAGCAAACTGAAACGCCGCTGGCTGCACCTTCTGTTGCATTCTGATCCACTTTCTTCCTTTTTAGCGCATTTTATAAGCAAGATGGCCATTTTCCTTGGGCAAAAGCAATTATATTTCCCGTTTCGCCTGGCTAAATGCCCGGCGTGGAGTAGATTTAATCTTGTGATGCTTATCACATCATTATCACAATAATAACGTTGGCAAGGGAGTAACTTGTGAATCAGACATCAAACGGCGGGACAGCCGGCACTCAAACGAGTACCCCGACCGAACCCCTGGTAAAAGTGATCGCGTTTATCGCGACGCTTGGCGGTTTACTGTTCGGCTATGATACCGGGGTAATTGCGGGCGCCTTGCTTTTTATGAAGCACGACCTGCATTTAACGTCATTGACCACCGGGATGGTCACCAGCTTCTTAATTCTGGGTTCCGCCATCGGCGCCATCTTCGCCGGGCGCGTGGCAGACCGCTTTGGTCGTAAAAAAGTCATCCTGGTGATGGCGGTGATCTTTATGGCCGGTTCGCTGGGCTGCGCCACCGCGCCAAACGTGGAGATGATGATCACCTTCCGCTTTATCCTCGGCCTGGCCGTAGGCGGCGCGGCGGCTATCGTTCCCGTCTATATCGCAGAAATC
This sequence comes from Erwinia sp. PsM31, assembly GCF_030433775.1. Taxonomy (NCBI): domain Bacteria; kingdom Pseudomonadati; phylum Pseudomonadota; class Gammaproteobacteria; order Enterobacterales; family Erwiniaceae; genus Erwinia; species Erwinia sp. PsM31. The sequence goes on along the minus strand of NZ_JARUWZ010000014.1, from coordinate 9,773 downwards.
GTGCCGGCCAATCGCCGCTGGCAGTTCGTGACGCTTCAGGAGCTGATGATCGTTTCTGGCCAGCTGATCGCCTATACCAGCAACGCCGCGATTAACGAAGTCTGGGGCGGCGAAACCACCTGGCGCTGGATGCTGGGCGTAGCCTGCGTTCCGGCAGTTGTGCTATGGGTCGGGATGCTGTTCCTGCCGGATACGCCTCGCTGGTATGCAATGCACGGCCGCTACCGTGAGGCGCGCGACGTGCTGGAACGCACCCGCCATTCGCGCGTGGTAGAGAAAGAAATGGGCGAGATCCGTAAATCGATGTCCTCGAAAAGCGAGAAAAACGCCCGTCGTAAAAAGACGATTTCGACCTGGATGAAGCGCCTGGTCGCGCTGGGTATCGGCGTGGCGATGCTGCAACAGCTTTCCGGCGTAAATACTATTATGTTCTATGCGCCGACCATGCTGCAGGCGACCGGCCTGGGCACTAACGCCTCGCTGCTGGCGACCATCGCTAACGGCGTCATTTCCGTGATTATGACCTTCGTGGGAATTATGCTGCTGAGCCGCTTTGGCCGTCGTCCGCTGCTGCTGACCGGCCAGATTGGCTGTACCTGCACGCTGCTGGCGATTGGGCTGCTGACCTGGCTGATGCCGGAAACGGTTGATGGTCATCCGGACGTGCTGCGCAGCTACCTGGTGCTGGCCGGCATGCTGATCTTCCTCTGCTTCCAGCAGGGCGCGCTGTCGCCGGTCACCTGGCTGCTGCTGTCGGAAATGTTTCCGATGCGTATCCGTGGGATGGCTAACGGCATCTCCGTTTTCGCCATGCAGATGACGAACTTTTCCATCGCGTTTCTTTTCCCGACGCTGCTGGAAAAATTCGGCCTGACCAACACCTTCTTTGCCTTTGCCGCTATCGGTATCGCCGGCGGCATCTTTGCGGTGCTGTTCGCGCCGGAAACGCAGGGAAAAACGCTGGAACAGATCGAGAAGCACTTTAAAAAGCATCTCCAGGACGATCCTGCGCCGCAAACGGACAACTAATCGAGGCGCCAGGGATGGCGCACAACTTTCTGACAAAGGAAACTTTCTGAGCCTGCACGGCAGGTAAACAAATAAAGAGGCCTGAAATGGGAACGGCGATATTTATGGTTTTGATGGTTTGCGGCTACTGGTACACCAGTCGCGACCTTTCCACCCGCTTTAAAATCAAGCGTTCTTTTGGCTGGGACGTCTACTTTCTGGTCGCCCTTTACGGCTGTATTTTTGTCTTGCAGGGCGTGATCGCCACCGGGCTAATCTGGCTCTTTCTGCTCGCCTGCTCCAGCCTGCTGAACATCATGCCTGAGCTTACGGGCGGTCATCACCACAACTGGCAAATGGAATTTATGAACTGGAGCTTTCTCGGTATCCAGGCGCCAGTTGTGGTGATGCTCTCTTTTGCCGTCGCCTTTTGTCTTTACCGTTCTAACTGGTCCGGCAGCGCCAGGCTGAACAGCAAGGGCCGCAAAAAGCTTTATAAAGAACTTTCGCGCTCTAACGGCGTTGAAGGCATTCTGTTTCAGTGCATGGAAGAAGGCGAGCTGGCCTGGGTAACGCTGAAATCGCGCCGCATCTATATCGGTATGATCCATACGGCTTCCTATGAGATCGAGAATACCGCTAATATTGTGCTGATCCCGATGCTGAGCGGCTATCGTGACGGCAAGACGCTGAATCTATGCGTAGAACACAACTACAGCAAGTGGTATGCGGAGCATAATATTACGCTGGATTCGGAACCGAAATCCGCGATGGCGTTCCGTAAAGTTATTCTGCTCAGTCAGATTGAGAGCCTGTCGCTGTTTGATGCCGCCAGCGCCAGCGCGTTAGCTTTCGATAGCGATGAGGATGAGGAACAGCCGCCGCAGTAATACGGTTTTCGGGCTGGTGCGCCCTATCAGCTCATCAGCTCATCAGCCCATCAGCCCATCACTAAAGTGATAAGCCAGAAGCCGGCGAACGTCATCAGCAGCGAACCAACCACGTGCGTTAATACGGAAACCATCGCCCACAGATAGTTTCCCGCCTGCATCAGCGTAACAATTTCCAGCGAAAAGGTGGAAAACGTGGTCATGCCGCCGCACAGGCCGGTGGTGATCAGCAGCTTCCAGGCAGGATCAAGCTGCGGATTACGTAAAAACCACGCCATCGCCGCGCCGATAATAAATCCGCCCAGCAGATTCACCAGCAGCGTACCCGGCGGCAGATTTGGAAACAACGAGTTAAGACGGACGGCCAGCAGCCAGCGAATAACGCAACCGGCCGAACCGCCGATAATCACAGCAAGCAGAGGTTTAAACATCATCTTCCTCAATAGAGTGACGAGGATTGCGTAAGAAGCCCGACGCGCACTCCTGCTGGTTAAAAGAGAGCGTTGTCAGGCGTCATCAGCCCCTTATGAGCGGGGCGGTTGGGAAAGGCGGCACGCCATCGCCTCAGGCCGTTGAGCGTAATCAGTCGCGTGAACTTTTGCAAGCCTGCGGCCCGGCATCAGCGACGGCATCAGAAGCATTGCCATGAATTTACTGGAATTTATAGCAGATCAGCCGTGCTGCGCTATGCTTGCTTTCGTTATTAGCTACAAGGACATTTGGCTACCGCATGCGTTTAATTCCCCTGCCGCGACATGATTTACTGCTGGGCCTCTGCTGCCTGCCCGCGCTGCTCGTTATCTATCTGACCGGCTTTACCTTCGGACAGGTGCAGGCCGCAGGCCTGGTTGCCAGCGGCGCGCTGACGCTGGCGTTCGGTGCGAATAAAACCTGGGGCGGATCTTCTTTTTCGCTGCTGTTTACCACCACGCTGGGGGTGGCGCTCTCTTCAGCGCTGGGCTGTCTGGCGGGCAACATCACACCGCTCTATATTGCCGGAGCCATGCTTTATGCGGCCGTTTACGTGACGATGGCGAACGTGGATGACAGCGCATGGTGGATGCTGTTGCAATGGTCGATCGCCTGGCTGGTCTCCGGTTATTTTGCCGGTTCGCCGGAGCACGCCGCCGATCGGGCTATGCTGGTTGGCGCTGGCGGTCTGATCCAGATGTTTTTCCTCTATCTGGTGTTCCGCCGCTACCCTTTTTATCTGAAAGACGTTTATCCGCGCGCCTGGCTGCGTTTTTTACGCGTCACAACAGGCAAATATAAACACAAAATCCATCTGCAATGGTCGGTTTTCTTTGCGCTAATGGCGATGGGGCTGGCGCTCTCCGGCGTGGAATTTTTCCATCTGAAAAACGGCTATTGGGCGGGCATGACGCTGTTAATCTGTCTGCGTAACAACTATCGGGACTCGCTGTCGCGGGTGCGCGCGCGCGTATTGGGCACGCTGATGGGCAGTATTGCGGCGGCGGCGCTTATCGATCTGTGTGACGCTCCGCTTTACCTGATAGGCGGATTTATGCTGTTTGGTTACGCCGCCTTTACCTGGTCCTATTCGCTGATCGCTAAATCCTATTTCGTCTTTGCCTTTATCGTCACCATGATGGTGGTGTTTATGATCGCCAGCCTGGGAACGTCGCAAATTGTTGTTGCCACCCATCGTCTGGAAACCACCGCTATAGGCGGCCTGTTCGCGCTGTTTGCCCTGGTGATGACCCGCCTCTTTACCCGCAAACAGATCCTGCTGCGGCGGCGTAAATCGGCCTGAACACCGCGCCCTTTCCGGCTGAAGCTCACCGCTTTGCTGCAGGACGTTTTTCAGCCATGTTCAGGGTGGGTTCCTCTGCGGTCGGTTTTGGTTTTTCCTCTTCCTCAGGAAAGAAAGACTCCAGAAAACGTCGCTGTTGCTGATTCATTTTCCAGCCCTTCAGGCATGATTTTTCAGGAAGCGTAGCCATTAAGCTATCCCCCACAGCAGCAACAGTATCCAGAATATCAGACAGCCCAGCACAATCTTCAGCCAGACTTTTCCGCGAAATGATAAATATTTTCCCATTGACGCTCCTTATCTCTGTCAGAAACAGAGCCACTATAAAATATAGCGACTAAATTAACTATCCATTTATTATTTTCGCAATATGGGATCTACCACACTAAATTTATAAACAATAAAATAGCGCTTTATATTTCAATAACTAACTTTCAAAATGCCATTTAAATTACAAAAAACGCTTAACAACACGCCTCAAGAAATTAATACCTGGTAATATTTATTATTAGTGCTATATCAGGAAAGATAAACATTTTTACATTCCAGAATTAAAGCATTTTATTAACTTAAAAACTCCATATAAATAAAATTAATTCCAATAAGGCGATGCCGGGGCATCGCCGGTGGATTAGCGCTTTTAAGAAGTCGCTTCGGCCTGATCTTCTTCACTGTTAACCATTGCCGCCTGAATTTCCTCTTCATCCAGCGAGGGATTCAGCGCGACGGCCAGCGGTGAACTGGCCAGGCTGTCCGGTACGGCGACATGCGGCGTAGGATTTTCGGCATTTTCCTGCTGGATTTCGCTACGGTGCCAGCTCATTACCGCAATTATTACGCCACAAAGCGCGAAAAACAGATAAAGCATATGCCCGCCCAGCGGCTGCATCAGCGCGCCGGTGATCATCGGCCCGACGCAGGCGCCAACACCAAATGCCATCAGCAGACAGGCGGTCAGCGAAACGCGCCTTTCCGGAGCCACGCTGTCGTTAGCCATCGCCACCACCAGCGGGTAAAGCGAGAACTGCATCATGCTGGTGATAAATGCCGCGCCGGTCACCCAGATGAAAGTGAAATGCAGCGGCAGCGTCAGCAACAGCGCCGTTATCGAATAAAGCAGCGCGGTGCCGCAAAGCAGACGATGGCGGTTAAAACGATCGGAGAGCCAGCTCAAAGGGAATTGCGACACCAGCCCGGCGAAAATCGTAATGGCCATAAACAAACCGGTTTGCCGCGTGGTAAACCCTAGCTGGCTGGCGTAAACGGGCGCCATGCCGTAAAACGCGCCAACGGCCATGCCGGTCGCCAGCGTAATCAGCAGGATGCGAGGGATAGCGCGAAAAAAATAGCCCAGTTCCATCGGCGCGGGCGACATTGGCTGCGCGTTGGTACGGGTGGTCAGCGCAATAGGCACCAGGCAAAGCGCGAAGCAAAGCGCCACAATCAGCAGGCTTGCGCTACCGGATGCCGCCTGGGTCATCAGGATGATCTGACCGGACGACAGTCCCAGATAGGTGGCGACCATATAGAAACCAAAAATCAGACCGCGCTGGCCCGGCTCCGCCTGATCGTTCAGCCAGCTTTCCAGCACCATATACTGGCACATCATGCACAGGCCAATAATCAGCCGCAGACCTATCCAGGCAGGCAGCCATTCCGTCAGCCCGTGTCCCAGCACGGAAGCCGTAATGATGCCAGCGCAGGAGACATAGGCGCGAATATGCCCCACGCGCGCGATGAGGTTATGCCCTACCTTGCCGCCTATCACCAGGCCGATGTAGTTGGCTGCGATAATACCGCCGATCAGGCTGCCGCTAACCTGTTCCTGCGCCAGACGCAGGGAAACATAGGTGGTCAGCAGGCCGGAACCCAACAGCATCAGCAGCGTGGTGCTGTATAAAGGTAAAAAGGTGCCGAGAACTTTCTTCATTGCGCTTCCTGTCTTTTTTATTCCACAAAAGCAAACCTGCACTGTAAAAGGTAGTCGTGCTTTTGCCGTGACAGCAAGCTTAACGGGCAGAAAAACAGACAAAAAAATTATGCGTTGATATTGACGAGGTCATTGCAATAATTAAGACAGGAGCCGAGTGACAATTATTTTCTTCAGCAGAAACATAGCATTGCACCGTTACGTGAGCAAATACAAAGCAAATGGAAATATATTAATATCTTTCTCAATGTAATTTTTTCGGTTGATTATTTAATCAGATTAATAATACTTTGCAGCGCAATAAATAAAGCATAAACACTATTTGTCGGCCCTGAAGCTGGTCGGCTCAGGGCCAATATTTTCAACGTGGCAGCAGCATTACTGCCCCAAATCCCGCAGCTTTTTCCCCGCCATCAGATTCTTTTCAATATGTTCCAGCGTAATGTTTTTGGTTTCCGGCACCAGCAGGAAGGTAATTACAATAAATACCAGATTAAAGCCGGTATAAAGCCAGAAGGTGCCCGCCGCGCCGATGTTGCCCAGCAGGGTCAGGAAGGTCGCGCCGATAATCATGTTCGCTACCCAGTTGGTAGTGGTGGAACAGGTGATGCCAAAGTCGCGGCACTTTAACGGCTGGATTTCCGAACAGAGGATCCACACCACCGGCGCGGCGCTCATCGCGTAGCCTGCAATACAAAGCATCGTCATGCCGACCGCCACCCAGGAAAGGTTCATGGTGGCTTCGCCCTGCCCCACTTTCATCAGGCAATAGCCGAGGATCAGCGTGGCAAAAGCCATCACAGAGAAACCGATTTTCAAAATAGGTTTGCGGCCCGCCTTATCGACAGTAAAGACCGCGATAAAAGTCGCCAGCATAAAGGTGACGCCAACCACTACCGTCGCCATCATCTGCTGCTGGGTACTCTGGAATCCCGCCATTTTAAAAATCTGCGGCGCGTAATACATGATGATATTCATACCGGTAAACTGCTGCATTCCCTGTAACAGCATGCCGAGAAACACGGCGCGGCGGACGTTGCTGTTTTTGCGAAACAGCGACAGCCCACCCTGCTTCATTTTCAGGCTTTCGCGGATCTCGTTCAGCTCCTGCCTGGCCTTATCGGACGTATCGCGCAGCATCCGCAGCACCTCTTCCGCCTCCACATGCAGGCCTTTCGCCGCCAGCCAGCGCGGGCTGTTGGGCAGGAAGATCACCATCACGAACAGCAAAACGGCGGGCAGCGCCAGAATGCCCAGCATGGCGCGCCAGTTGCCGCTGTAGCTGAAGGCCGTATCCGATAAAAACGCCAGCAGAATGCCGAAGGTGATCATCAGCTGATAGGTGCTTATCATCTTGCCGCGAATATTTTCCGTCGCCATTTCAGAAAGATAAAGCGGCGCAGTATAGGAAGCGATGCCGACGGCGACGCCCAACAGCACGCGAAAAGCGAGCAGGACCTCCAGATTGACCGCCAGCGCCGATCCCAGCGAGCCGACGATAAACAGCAACGCGCCCGCCATCAGGCTATATTTCCTCCCCAGCCGGTGCGACACCCAGCCGTTGCAGATAGCGCCAATTGCCGCGCCCAGCATCATGCTGCTGACTACCCACTCCTGCTCATGGCTGTCGAGCGTAAAGTGCTGGGTAATAAACGGCAGCGCGCCCGAAATCACGCCGATATCCAGCCCGAACAGCAGCCCGGCCAGGCCTGCCGAAAACGAAATAAAGAGATTCATCCGCCGGACTTTGTTTTTCCGCGCCTGCGGCAGCACCATACTGTTATTGATTGAAGACATTTTTTTAACCCCGGTTTTATCCTGTCTGCCGGTAACATACAGACTCGCGCAGGCCGGAGGTTATGTTAAAAAGTCCACAGGCATGGATTAAATGGCTGTGGCGCACGAAGTTGTGATGACGATCGCATTCCTTTGCGCCATGCTCAGGACAACGCGGCGGTTTGCGACCAGTTGTAGGTCACCAGACGCAGCTGAATGGTGCCGGTAATTTCGCCATATCGCTGATTCATACGCGCTTTAAAAAACTGCTGTAGACGTTCGGGCAACACCGCAGCGTTATAGCGCAGCAGCGTACTGTGCCAGAAAGTCGGTGGCCGGGCGCTGCCGCTATACCTCTCTTTTAACAGGCCCGCATAGCCGGAATGCTGCAACGCCTGCCAGAAAGCTTCTCTTCTCGCGATATCTGTCGCATCCGCTATACCGGCGATAAGTAATTGATTAGGCAAAGCCACCAGCCGCAGCTCGCGGACGGTAAGCTTTTTTTCCAGGCAGTGCGCCGCGGCAATTCGCGTTAGCTCCTCAATGCCCTCAGGCTGGTGGCGTTGGTCATAACACGAAGGGGTAATGGCCAGAAAAGTCAGATGAAAATGGTCAGGCTGCATGATATCGGCAAGCGGATCGTCCAGCACCTGTTCCCGCAGCTCTGCCAGCAACGCGCTTATCGGCTGGGTCAAGGCGGGCTTAATGCCGGTGGCGATGGCTTTTAGATTTTCCGGATAGAAGCCGCTGTACGCTTTAGCCGTTGTCGGATCGCGCCAGATGCGCAGCGTTTCCTGCGAGCGCTGATGATAGATTTGCGTAAGGCTTTCTTCTTCCACCTTGTGTTCTCCCGTCCGCTGTTAAGCATGCCAGTGTAGAAGCCACGGGAGAGAAAGGGCAAACAGCGGGCTGGCAGCAGCAAGACTAAAAACAGGAAAATAGCAGGGACGGAAAGGGTTTTGCGAAGCATATCAATAGCTAAAAATTTCGCGGGCGGGTCAGAATGTTAAAGGCGCGCCAGCACAGCTCTTACATTTCCCCGACGCCAGTCGCGCTATTGTCAAAGCTTGTTTGCTGCATTCGGGAACGGTCAGGAACGCTCAGTAACGGTTTCTGAAGGTCCTCAAAAAACCCGGTCTACCAGCCGGGTTTTTTTGTGCCTGCCTGCTGACGACCTGCATTCAAATCATAAACGTTCGCGCGTTTATGACTGGCATGTCGCTGAGCAACTGCCCGGCTAAGCAAAGCCAGCGGCTCTTAGTTTTAAAGATTGCCGGCACGCTGCTTTTAATTATGTTTCAGACCGGCTCTTTTATTGCCTTTTCTGCAAGGATCGCCTCAGCGTAAGGCACAATAAAGCGAGCCGCCTCAGTTTCCGGAGGCGGCTCACGACACGGGTTCAATCAGATATCCTCCTACCTGTCCTCGTCGTCGTCCTCTTCATCATCGGACTCAACGAGATCGTCATCCTCCAGCGGTGCATCAATTTCTTCGTCATCTTCCAGCGGATCGACGAGTTCATCGCTGCCTTCAGGGATATCTTCATGGTCATCATCGGCTGGATATTCAGCGTCATCAGGAACCGGTTCCTGGTAATCCGGACGTTCAGACATAGCCACCTCCATCACCCCATATGGGTCAGTTAACTATAGAGGCTGGCACCAAACCGATCCCGCGCTGCATCACAGATCCGATAAAACTCGCGGCGATTTATTCGGGAAGTTTGTCGCCCGATTCTGGCGCATCGTCCGGGCTGTCTTTCTGCTCTTTGGGATCTTTTTCGATCCGATTCTGCAAGCCGGTAAAGCGCGGATCGTTAGAATAAGAAATGAACATAGGTGACCTCCTGAATAGCGAATGAAACAGAAGTATAAACCCAATTTTAAGATCTGAGTCCCGAAAGGCGGAAAGGCGAGCCCGTGGCATGGTGACTTTTCAACCAGGCTGCTCTAAGGTTTTAACAGGTTATGACGCTGAATTTTTTCTGGTTAACGCTTTAAGGGGAAAATAATGGAAAAAATGACGGTTAAGTATGGCAATTTAACCTTTCCGGCCGAATACAGCGAAACGCAGACCGGCGGCGGCCTTGATAAAACGCTAATTATTGCCAAAACCGAGCAAAGCACGGCGCTGTTCAGCGGCGCATTACAGGAAACGTTTAATTTTGAATCCGAACGATTAGGTGAGGAAGATTATATTTTGAGCGATGAAGTGCCACAGCATTTTATTTTTACCCACAAATAAGAGCTGTAGCCGTACGGCTATTTTGATGTAAGCGTGTCGTAACCTTTTTGATGCATAAAAAAACCCGGCCTGAGCCGGGTTTTGTCTTGTAGCGTAAGGCTTACTGCAGCAGAGACAGCACGCCCTGTGGAACCTGGTTGGCTTTTGACAG